>NZ_JAKKOM010000006.1:0-252771 GCF_021739525.1 Klebsiella sp. 2019SCSN059
AGGCGGCGGTGGTCTGCGGGTTGGTAATGACGTCGACCTTTTTGTCGGCCGCGGCGTCAATTTTCGCCTGGCGGTCGACCAGCGCTTTATCAACGGCTTTGGCGACAATGGCGTCGATCTGTTCCTGAGTAAATTCTTGCGCCATTACGGAAATTGGGCACAGCGCGGCGACAACCGCCATGGCTAAAGGCAGTTTTTTCACAGTATTCATGGTTATCTCGCTTTAATAATTAATATATTTCAGATAATAACCATCCCATTCTGGCTAAAATAAATAACCAAAATAAGCTGATTTGTTTTTTAGGGTACAGCGACGCCGGAGAGTAATATTCTCGCTGACGTTATTCCATATTAATTAACGCTGGTACAGATGGATTAATTCTTCTGAGAACTCGCGGGCCAGCAGCGAATTCATCAGATGATCCTGGGCATGTACCATAATAAGCGTCATAGGCTGACGCGCTTCACCGGCATCCTGCTCGATGAGCTGGGTCTGCATCTGATGCGCCCGGCGGGCGTAACCGTCGGCCTCATTTAAGAGTAAACGCGCTTCGTCGATATTTCCTGTTCGGGCCGCATGCAGCGCTTCAAAACATAATGAGCGTGACTGTCCCGCATTGACGATAATTTCCATTACCGCATCTTCTAATTCAATCATGTGTATTCCTGAGGTCTTTATTATTTAATAATGCAGTGAAAGTCCTTTTTCTGCATTATGACGCTGTCATCATATTATCTCTCCGGGGCGGAGAGGAATTAGCTAACGGTTTCTGCCACCGGAACGCTATTTTTGGTTTTCTCAACTTCGGTTTTCATTAAGGAACGTTCATAGGCGCGCAGGAACGGCAGGTAAATCACCGCCGACATCACCATGCAGATAAGGCACATCACTACCGGGCTCAGCGTCCAGTTGGCCGCCCACGAGGCGCCAATCGGTGCCGGCGTGGTCCACGGAGTGAGAGACACCACCTGGCTCAGCCAGCCAAGACGCGTCGCGCCGTAAGCCAGCACCGCGTTGACCATCGGTACGCAGACGAAGGGGATAAACATCATCGGGTTCATGATGATCGGCGCCCCGAACAGGATCGGCTCGTTGATATTAAAGAAGCTCGGCACGATGCCCATCTTGCCGATGGTGCGCAGATGAGTGGCCCGGCTACGCAGCAGCAGGAAGGCCAGCGGCAGGGTCGAACCGACGCCGCCAATCAGCAGATAGTGATCCCAGAAACCCTGCAGATAGACGTGCGGCAGCACCGTGCCGGCCGCCAGCGCCGCCTGGTTTGCCGACAGGTTGGCCATCCAGAACGGGTTCATAATGCCGGTGACAATCAGCGAGCCGTGGATCCCGGCGAACCAGAAAATCTGGCACATCAGAACGGAGAGCAAAATCGCCGGCAGCGAGTCGGAGGCGGAAACCAGCGGCTCCAGCAGATGCATGATCGCCTGCGGCAGGATCATCCCGGTTTGCGCTTCGATAAACAGGTTCAGCGGATGCAAAGTACCAATCACCACCAGCACCGGGATCAGGATTTCAAATGAACGGGCGACGCCGGTCGGCACCTCTTTCGGCAGACGGATGGTGATGTTGTTTTGCTTCAGCCACGCGTAGACGCGGGTGGAGTAGATGGCGGTGATCAGGGCGGTAAAAATGCCCTGGCCGGACAGATACTGAGTGGAAATTTTACCATCGGCATAGGGCGCGGCGACCAGCAGGAAGGCCATAAACGCCAGCAGACCGGACATCACCGGATCGAGCTGAAACTGACGACCGAGGCTGGCGCCAATGCCGACCGAGATAAAGAAGGTCATTACGCCCATGCTGAGGTTAAACGGCAGCATCAGCTGTTCGCGGTAGTGCTGGGAGAAATCGAGCCAGCCGCGGGCAAAGCCGTTGGTGGTATCGGGTGAAAACGGCGGAAAGATAAATACCAGCATGAAAGAGCCGATGATCATAAACGGCAATGCGGCAGTGAAGCCATCGCGGATAGCGATAACATATTTCTGCTGCCCAAGGCGTCCTGCCAGCGGAGTAATAGATTGCTCGATCACGGCAATCATGGACTGATACAGAGAACTCATTTCAACACCTCTCAGTGCGCCGCTGGGATCAGCGACAGAGCATAATTCAGGACGTTGTCTCCCCGCTGCATGCCGTAGTCCATCGTATCGATGGGCTGAACCGGAATGTTGAGGGAAGCCGCTTTGTCAGACAGGGTTTTCAACATGTATTTCACCTGGGGGCCAAGCAACACCACCTGATACTGCGGAAACTGGATGTCAAATTCGGAAACGCCATAGGCGTCAATCTGCACCGGCAGATCACGTTCATTCGCCGCCTCCACCATCTTTCTGACCAGCAGACTGGTGGACATTCCGGCAGAACAGCACAGCATAATCTTGTACATCGACGACCATCCTCAAAATGTAAAAAGTTATTGCGTGGATGATTTGATATCAGACGGAAACCGGTTTCCATTTATAAAAAGCAGAACTGTGATAGTGGTCAAGATCTCCTGCTTATGGGGCGGATTTATTGGATTTGGCTCACATTATTCTGTCGATTTGGCGATGTTTTGCGCTGAAATGGAAAATCGGTTTCCAAACAAATGGCGAAATGGATATACTGCGCTGGTCATAATTGAAGCGATTCAGGTTTACGGGATTTTAGCGGGGCGCGGCGCCCGCGCAGGGGAAAATGATGTCGACAATCAATGATGTTTCACGACTTGCCGGGGTTTCCAAAGCCACGGTGTCGCGAGTGTTGAGCGGCTCACGTGGCGTGAAGGAGGCCAGTCGTCAGGCGGTGCTGCAGGCGGCGGAAACGCTCAATTACCGGCCAAACATGATAGCCCAGTCGTTGCTTAGCCAGTCCACCGGCTGCATCGGCGTCATCTGCGCCCAGGACAATATCAATCAAACCACCAGCTATCTCTACGCCCTGGAAAAACAGCTCAGCCAGCACCAGAAGCACCTGCTGCTGCGCTTCGCCAACACCAGCAGCGGCGTGATGAACTCGCTGGAGGAGTTGACCTGCGGGCTGTGCGATAACGTGCTGATCATCGGCGCGCGTTTTCCTCTGAATATTAACCGCCCGGACGTGGTGCTGGTGGACTGCCTCGACAGCGAGGGCGAAAACAGCATTCAGTTCGATCACGCCTTCGCCGCCGAAACCGCCTGTCACTATCTGATAAGCCAGGGCAGAAGGCAGATTGCGCTGATCCATCCCCAGAGCAGCGGCTTCGCCGATCAGGTGCTGCTGGGCTACAAGCACGCGCTGGAAAAAAACTTTTTGCCGTTTAATCGCAATCTGGTGTTTTTGGATAACACCTCGCCGTCGGTGGCGGTGCAGGAGCTGGTCAATAACGCCACGACGCTGAACTTTAATGCGCTGTTGGTGAGCGATGAACAGCAGGCGCAGCGCGTGGTGCCGCAGCTGCAGGCGTTTAACCGCGCCGTTCCGCAAAATGTGATGGTGTTTAGCCTCGCCGGATCGTTACAGCTGCCCGGTATCCCGACTATCCCGGCGATTGAATATTCCATGGACGCGATGGCGTCGCGGATCGTCAACTGGTTGACCGCGAAAACGGACAACCCGGGCGGCAGCCCGCTGCGCGGCGATTTAATTATTCCGAAGCACTAAACGCAGCACTCACCGAGATCTCCCGCCGTCTGTCCACGACAGGACGGCGGTCATGCCGAGATGGCTATTTGGCCGGACAGACGATTTTGTCGATCGCGGCCTGGTAGCTTTTCTGGTTATTGCGCTCTTTCGCCAGCGTTGCTTCGCGGACCGCGTTCTTGTTGCCGTCGGTCGCCAGCACGTTATTGGCAAAATCGTTGTCGCTGAGGTGGCTTGCTGGCGCGCATTTTTCCTTCACCGCTTTAAGCACCTGCTGCTTTTGCTGTTCGAACTGCAGGCTTTGCAGCGGTGATTCAGCCCACGCCGACGTGGCGCTCAGGGCGGTGACCAGGCATACCATCCAACATGCTTTCATCAGGCTTCTCCTTCCGTAATCGCTTCCGTCAACTATATGCGCAGGCGGGCAAACACGCAAATAGCGGTTAATTTAACTTGTTGAAAAGGCGTTTGTTATCATCGCCTCAGGCGGCTCTCACCCGCCGCCGCGAGTCGATGGCGATCAGCACCACCGAGGCCAGGATCAGCAGCGTGCCCAGCCAGTCCGGCAGCGTGAAGGTGATCCCCAGCAGCAGAAGCGACAGCAGGGCGCTGCTCAGCGGTTCGGCGCAGCTGAGGATCCCGGCTTTGGCGCCGCCAATCTTCTGCGCGCCGTTAAGATAAAGGCTGAAGGTCAGCGAAGTACCGATCACCACCAGGTAGAAAAAGGCTAACAGCAGGCTGCCGTTAACCACAAAATCGGTGCCCTGGCCGCCATAAAACGGCAGCAGCATCGCGCCGCCGAACAGCATGCTCCATCCCACGATCGGCAGCGTCCCGTAGCGGGCAATCAGCGTCGAGGGATAGGTGGTATAAAACGCGGCGGCAAACGCCGAGGCGATCCCCCAGAACAGCGCCGCCGGCGAAATCGACAGCGTCGTCGGGTTGCCGTGGGTCACCAGCAGAAAGGTGCCTGCCAGCGAGGTGCAGATAGCCCCCAGCACCAGCGGAGTGGGGCGCGCTTTACGGGCGAGGGCGAACCAGGCGACGATGATCGTCGGGGACAGGAACTGCAGCACCGTGGCCGTGGCGGCATTCGATTTTTCAATGGTCATCAGAAAGGTGAACTGCACGGTTAACGCGCCAAACAGCGAGAAAAACAGCAGGCTGACGGCGTCGCGGCGGTTTTGCAGCACGCGGAAAATGCGGTCGCCGTGAACAAAGCCGAGCATCAACAGGATCAGCCCGGCGAACAGCAGACGCGTCATGGTCAGAAACGGCGACGACATCTGGCTTTCCTGCATAATAAACTGCGCGCACACCCCGGAACTGCCCCACAGCACGGCGGCAATCAGTACGTTCAGCATCCCTTTTTTGCTGGAGCCCATCTTTTCCTCTGGCTAAATATGACAAAGGGGAATCATAGCATGCGCCCGCCCGGGGCGGCGGGGCAGGAAATGGTAGTCGGGCGCGGCGGTACAACTATTTTGCAGGCCCGGTAAGGCGAAGCCGCCGCCGGGCATTAACCGACAATCGCGCTCTAACTTAAATCGACATTTTTACTGCCGAACAGCCAGGTGAGCGCAAAGCCGCACAGGTAGGAGACCGCCAGTCCGCCGGCGTAGACCGCCATCCCGGCGTAAATCCCGCTGCCGGAGGTCATCAGCGGCAGCGCCACCAGGCCGGACGGACCAAACACCGTGTTCAGGCCGACCGGCAGCCCCAGCCAGGCGATCAGCCCGACGAAGAAGCCGCCGCAGGCGCCGCCGAGGCAGGCGGTGACAAACGGCTTCATCCGCGGCAGGGTGACGCCGTAGATTAGCGGCTCGCCAATCCCGAGGAAGCCCGGAATAATCGCCCCCTTAATCTGGGTTCGCAGCAGCGAATCGCGCTTCGCCCGCCAGAACAGCGCCAGCGCCGCCCCCACCTGCCCGGCCCCGGCCATCGCCAGGATTGGGAACAGCGAGTTAAAGCCCTGGGCATCCACCAGCGCAAAATAGACCGGGACAAACCCCTGATGGACGCCGAACATCACCGCCAGCAGGAACAGACCGGCCAGCACCGCCGAGCCAAACGGATTGCCGTTAAGATGCAGGAACAGCCACGACATGCCGGTAAACAACCAGCCGCCAATCGGCATGATCACCGTAAAGGTCACCGCGCCCATGATCAGCAGCGTCACCGCCGAGGTGAGGATCATATCGAGGTTGGCCGGCATGACCCGCCGCACTTGGCGTTCAACCCACGCCCCAAGGATGGCGGCGATCAATACGCCGATGATATTGCCGCGCGGATCGATACCGTGGCCGAAGAAGGTGGAGATCCCGGCGTAGACGCCGCTGGTCGCCTCCGGGTTGTAGCCCAGCACGAACAGCGAGGCGATAATCGCGCCGTTCACGCCGGAGCCGCCGAACGCCTTCTGGGCGTTATAGCCAATCAGGATACTCAGGAAGGTGAACATCCCTTTGCTGAATACCTTCATATAGCCAATCAGCGCCACCAGGCTGGCGTTCGGATGGGCGTTCTCCAGCACGAAAACCTGTTCCGCCAGGGTGGCGAAGCCCAGCAGCAGCCCGACGGCGATAAAGCCGGGGATCAGCGGCGTAAAAATGGTGGCGAATTTGGCGAGAAACTTCTGCACCGCGCTGGTCTGCTTGCCCTTCAGCGCCTGTTTTTTCTCCGCCGCGACGTCGGCCAGCGTCGGCGCGGCGGGCGCCTCCTCCAGCAGGCCGTTCATCATCTCGGCGGCGGTTTGCGCCTTGCCGGGGCCGAGCACCACCTGGAACTGCTCGTCGCTGACGATCACCCCCATCACGCCGTCAATCTGGCGGATGGCGGCGGTGTCGGCCAGGCCTTCATCGCGCAGGGTCAAGCGCAGGCGCGTCATGCAGTTGCCTGCCTGCGCGACGTTAGCGGCGCCGCCTACGTGGGCGAGGATCCGCGCTATCATCTCTTTCGTTATTTTTGCCATTGCCCGTTACCTGTCTGTCGGCGCTCAGGTATTGCTGAGCGCCTTGCGGATATAGCCGTTGTTCTTCGCCAGCAGCGACTGCGCCGCTTCGGCGCTTAAGTCCGCCAGCACCATCACGATTGCCGTTTTACAGTGGCGGCCGCAGGCCTCCAGCGCCTTCTGGGCAGTGGGACGATCGCAGTCGGTCGCCTCCATCACGATGGACACCTGGCGCTCAATCAGCTTGGCGTTGGTCGCTTCGACGTCGACCATCAGGTTGCTGTAGACCTTGCCGACGCGGATCATCGCCCCGGTGGAGATCATGTTCAGCACCAGCTTCTGCGCGGTACCGGCTTTCAGGCGGGTCGAGCCGGTCACTACCTCCGGGCCGACCACCGGGGTGATGGCGACGTCCGCCAACTGAGCCATTTCGCCATGCGGGTTACAGATGACGATGGCGACAAAGGCATTCTGACGATGGGCATACTCCATGGCGCCAATGACGTACGGCGTGCGTCCGCTGGCCGCCAGCCCCACCAGTACATCGCGGTTGCTGAAGTTCAGGTTCTGCAGATCCATCGCCCCCTGCGCTTTGTTGTCTTCCACGTTTTCCACGGCGCTGAGAATCGCTTTATGTCCGCCGGCGATGATCCCCACCACCTGCTCCGGGCGGGTGCCAAAAGTCGGCGGGCATTCGCTGGCATCGAGGATCCCCAGACGCCCTGAGGTGCCAGCGCCGATATAAATCAAGCGGCCACCGGCCTGCAGCGCCGTCGCGACCTTATCTACCACCTCGGCAATCTGCGGCAGATAGGGCGTAATCGCCTGGGCCACCTGCTGGTCTTCCTGGTTTATCACCGTCAGCATCTCGAGGGTGGAAAGGGTGTCAATGTTGGCGCTGTTGGCGTTGCGTCGCTCGGTCAGCAGTTTGCTCAGGTCAATACTCATAGAAACCTCGTTATTCTCAGTCGTGCGCAGTATAAGGAATTATTTATTCCTTGCCTGTGAAGAGTATCACGATTAGTTCGAGGAGAATAATATGAGAATGGTAGAGATGGCGGGAAATAGTGCGGTAATCAAGGTGGAATATTTTATTACCGCACCTGGCGTTTAGCGCGCGCCGCGCGGCTGGCTGAGGCCCATCAGCAGCGCCAGCAGGTAGCAGATCGCCATCGCGAGGCTCATCTTCAGCATCGTTTCGCCGCCGAGGCCCGCCAACGGCGCGGCGATGCCGCCGAAAACAAACATCAGGGTGCCCATCAGCGCGGACGCGGTCCCGGACTGGGCGGCATCGACGGCGCTCATCGCTTCCGCGCCGGCGACGGTACTGATGCCGCTCATCAGCGACACGGTAAAAAACAGGCCGACCAGCGCCAGAACCGGCAGCTGCAGCCAGGCAAACAGCAGCATGATCGCCGCGCAGCCCACCGCCAGCGTCAGGCCGCCGCGCAGCAGGCCTTCGGCGCTGAAGCGGCGCGCCAGACGGGAAAAGATCATCGCCGCGATAATCAGCCCGATACCGTTCAGACCAAACAGCAGGCTGAACTGCATGGCGCTCATGCCGTATTCGCTCTGCATTACGAAGGAAGAGGAGCCGATGTAGGAGAACAGCCCGGCCATCATAAACGCCTGAATCAGGCAGAAGCGCAGAAAACGACGATTCTTCAGCACCGGCTGGCCGGGCCGCTGGCGGGCGGCATGGGTCGCCGCTGCCGGGCGCGTTTCCCGCAGGATAGTCAGGCTCATGACCAGCAGCGCGCCGCCAATGGCGGCCATCGTCCAGAAGAGAATTCGCCAGTCGAAGGCGGTGATCACGTAGCCGCCCAGCACCGGGGACAGGACCGGCGCAATGCCGTTCACCGTCATCAGCAGGGCGAAAAACTGGGTCAGCAGGGTGCCCTGGTATTTATCGCGGGCGATGGAGCGCGACAGCACCGAGCCACCGGCGCCGGCGAAGCCCTGTAAAAAGCGCCAGACAATCAGCATGTTGATATCCCGGGTCAGGGCGCACATCGCCGAAGAGAAGATAAACAACAGCAGGGACAGCGCCAGCGGTTTCAGGCGGCCAATGCGGTCGCTCAGCGGGCCGAAAAACAGCTGACCCAGGCCGAGGCCAATCAGCGCGGCGGTCAGCGACAGCTGGGTCTGGGTGCTGGTGGCCTGCAGCTGCTGAGTGATCTCCGGCAGAGCCGGCAGATAAAAATCCGTGCACAGCGGCCCAATGCCCGACAGCAGGCCGAGGATCAGCGCCCAGGAGAGGGAAACACGTGGCATAACGATTCCTTACAGAAGCCGGGCGCGGTCGCCCGGCGGGTGAAATTAACTGGCGCCGCCGCCCAGCGACTGCCAGAGGGTGATCCGGTTATTGAGGTCGGTCTGCTGCAGGGATAGCAGCGTCGTCTTCGCCGACCACAGCGTGCGCTGGGCGGTGAGCACCGACAGATAATCGCCGACCCCAGCCTGATAGCTCTTCATGGCGATATCCAGCGAGGTCTGCTCGGCGGCGACATACTGTTGCTGGGCATCGAGCTCTTCATTTAGCGTTTCCCGGCGCGCCAGCGCATCGGCAACGTCCTTAAAGGCGCTCTGAATCGATTTCTCGTAGGTGGCGATCAGCCCCTTCTTCTCCGCTTCCGCATAGCGCAACTGCGCCAGGTTGCTGCCGCCGGTGAACAGCGGCAGGCTAATGGAGGGGGCGAACGACCACACCTGCATCCCGTGGCTGAACAGCGACGACAGCGAGTCGCTGCCGACGCCGGCGCTGGCGGTCAGGGAAATCGACGGGAAGAAGGTCGCCCGCGCCGCGCCGATATCGGCATTGGCGCTCTTCAGATTATGCTCCGCTTCCTGAATATCCGGCCGGCGCAGCAGCACCGACGATGACACCCCCGCCGGCACCAGGGCGATGCAGTTATCCCCGAGACTGTCGAGGGTGCCGGGCAGCAGGCTCTCCGGCACGGTTTCCCCCGCCAGCAGGTTAATAGCGTTTTTATCCTGCGCCACCAGCGTGCGGTAGCTGGCGACGCTGGCGCGCGCCTGCTGATAGACGCTTTCCGCCGAGCTTAAATCGCCGGCGGAGGCGGTGCCCACCGCCATCTGACGGGCGACGATGTTGCGCGAGTTTGCTGCGCTGTCCATGGTCTGCTGCGCCAGCGCCAGATTGCTGTTATCCGTCGCCAGGGTCACCCAGGCGGTGGTCAAATCGGCAATCATCGTCAGCCGGGTATTCTGCGCGGTGAATTCGCTGGCAAGCCAGGTTTCGCGCGCCGCGCGCGACAGGCTCTGGTTCTTGCCAAACAGATCCAGCTCGAAGCTGGAGACCGCCCCGTCGGCCTGCGAAGCGGAGCTCAGGCCGCTGGCCACCGTTTTGCTGCGCGTATGGCTCAGCTCGGCATCGACGGTGGGAAACAGCGACGCCCGCGTCTCGCCGTACTGGGCGCGCGCGGCCTCGATATCGGCCAGCGCCTTTTGCACATCGCGGTTGCTGTTCAGCGCGATACTGACCACTTTTTTCAGCCGCGCGTCATTGACCACTTTCTGCCAGTCGCCGACCACCGCCGTCGATTCGCCGTGCGCCCCGGGGAGGGTAGCCGGCACCGGCGCGGCCGGGCGATCATAATGCGGATCAAGCGAGACGCAGCCCGCGGTCAGGAGCGCGATAAACATAAAACTCAAACGAAACATACCTTACTCCTGAGAAGAACGTTGGCGGGTGAAGAAGCGTTTCACCAGCACGAAGAACAGCGGTACGAAGAACACCGCCAGCAGGGTGGCCGTCAGGGTGCCGCCGATGATGCCGGTGCCGATCGCCACGCGGCTGTTGGCCCCGGCGCCGGTGGCGATGGCCAGCGGCAGCACCCCGGCGATAAACGCCAGCGAGGTCATGACAATTGGGCGCAGACGGGTCTGCGCGGCGCGGATCGCCGCCCGGGAGAGCGAATAACCCTCATCCACTGCGGATTCAGCGAACTCCACGATCAGGATGGCGTTCTTCGACGACAGGCCGATGGTGGTCAGCAGCGCCACCTGGAAGTAGACGTCGTTACTTAAGCCGCGCAGCGTCGCCGCCAGCGCCGCGCCGAGCAGGCCGAGCGGGATGACCATGATCACCGAGAACGGCACCGACCAGCTCTCATACAGCGCCGCCAGGCACAGGAACACCACCAGAATCGAGATGGCGTACAGGCTCATCGCCTGGCCGCTGGCCAGCTTTTCCTGCAGCGAAATGCCGCTCCACGCCCAGGTGGAGCCCGCCGGCAGGCTGTCGGCCAGCTTTTCCATCTTGTCCATCGCCGCGCCGGAGCTGAAGCCGGCGGCGTTTTCGCCCTGGATCTCAAAGGCGGCGGAGCCGTTGTAGCGCACCAGGCTTTCCGGACCGTATTGCCAGTGGGTGGTGGCGAAGGCGGAGAAGGGCGTCATGCTGTTATCGCTGCCGCGAACGAACCATTTGCCGAGGTCGGAGGGCACGGCGCGCGCGTCGCTCTCGCCCTGGATGTACACCTTCTTCACCCGGCCGCGGTCGATAAAGTCATTCACGTAGGTACCGCCCCAGGCGCTGGAGAGGGTATCGGTCACGTCGCTCAGCGACAGCCCCAGCGATACCGCTTTGTTGTTATCGATATCCACCTGCAGCTGCGGCATCTGCGGCAGGTCGTTGGCGCGCACCGACTGCAGCTCGCCGCTCTGGTTGGCCGCGGCCAGCAGCTGACTGCGCAGCTTCATCAGGCTGTCGCGGTCGGTACCGCCGCTGGCCATCAGCTCGAAGGTGAAGCCGTTGCTCTGTCCGAGACCGTCCACCGACGGCGGGGTCATGGCGAACAGGGTGGCGTCGCGGATCGTCCCCAGCTCTTTATTGGCGCGCAGGGCGATGGCCTGGGCGGTATTGTCGTCGCCTTTGCGCTGCGACCAGTTGTTCAGCGACACGAAGGCCATCCCGGCGTTCTGACCGCTGCCGCTAAAGCTGAAGCCGTCGACGGTGAAAATGACGTTGGTATTGGCTTTCTCTTTGGTCAGGAACCAGTCGGTGACCTGGCGACGCACCTCGGCGGTACGCACCGCGGTGGCCCCGGCGGGCAGGGTGTACTGGACCATGATCTCGCCCTGGTCCTCCACCGGCAGAAAGCTGCCCGGCAGTTTCCACATCGCCAGCGCCATCGCCCCGCAAATCAGGACGTAAGCGCCCATCATCACCGCGCCACGGCGCAGGCCGCCGAGCACGCGGCGCTGGTAGCCCGCTTCCGTGCGCCCCCACAGGCGGTTAAACGCGCCGAAGAACCCTTTAGTATGAGGCCTGGAGTGGCTAAGCAGCGCGCCGCACAGCGCCGGGGTGAGGGTCAGGGCCACCACCACCGACAGCATCATCGCCGAGATAATGGTCACCGAGAACTGGCGATAAATGACCCCGGTCGAGCCGCCGAAGAAGGCCATCGGCAGAAAGACCGCCGACAGCACCAGGGCGATCGCCACCAGCGCGCCGGAGATTTCGCCCATCGATTTTTCGGTGGCTTCCCGGGCGGGCAGCCCTTCGTCGCGCATAATGCGCTCGACGTTCTCCACCACCACAATGGCGTCGTCCACCAGCAGGCCGATCGCCAGCACCATGGCGAACAGCGTCAGGGTGTTAATCGAGTAGCCGAACAGTGCCAGCACGCCGAAGGTGCCGAGCAGCACCACCGGGACCGCTACCGCCGGGATCAGCGTGGCGCGGAAGTTCTGCAGGAACAGATACATCACGCAGACCACGAGGATAATCGCTTCGAAAAGGGTCTGAATCACGTCTTCGACCGAGATTTTGATGAACTCGGTGCTGTCCTTTGGATAGGCGATATCGTAGCCCTGCGGCATCTGACGCTGGAATTCGGCGATTTTGCTTTTCACCAGGGTCGCGGTGTCCAGCGCGTTGGCGCCGGGGGCCATCATCACCGCGATCCCGGCGGCCGGGTGGCCGTTGAGATTGGCGGTAGCGGTGTAATCCTCGCTGCCCATCTCCACCCGCGCGACATCGCTCAGGCGCACCACCGAGCCGTCGGCCTGGCTTTTCACGATGATCGCTTTGAACTGGTCAGGGGTTTGCAGCCGCGACTGCGCGCGCACGGTGGCGGTCAGCTGCTGGGCGCTGGACGATGGCAGGGCGCCGATTTTACCGGCGGAGACCTGCACGTTCTGCGCCTCAATCGCCGACTGGACGTCGGAAGGCATCAGCGAGTAGGAGGCGAGTTTAGTCGGGTCCATCCAGACGCGCATCGCGTATTCGGCGCCGAACACCTGCAGGCTGCCGACGCCCTCTACGCGCGCCAGCGGGTCCTGCAGGTTGCTGACCAGCCAGTCGGAGATATCGGAGCTGGTGGCGCGGTCGGTTTTGTCATACACCGCGAGGATCAGCAGGAAGCTGCTCTGCGATTTTTCCACCGTCACGCCGGACTGCTGGACTTCGCTCGGCAGCCGCGATTCCGCCTGCTGGACTTTGTTCTGCACCTGCACCTGGGCGGTGTCCGGGTCGGTCCCCTGCTCAAAGGTGACGGTGATGCTGACCGAGCCGTCGGAGCTGCTGGTGGAGCTGAAGTAGAGCAGATGGTCGAGGCCGGTAAGCTGCTGCTCGATCACCTGGGTGACGCTGTTCTCCAGGGTTTCGGCGGAGGCGCCGGTGTAGGTGGCGGAGATTTTCACCGCCGGCGGGGCGACGTCCGGGTACTGGCCCACCGGCAGAGTGCGGATCGCCAGCACGCCGGCGAGCATAATCAGAATGGCGATCACCCAGGCAAAGACCGGGCGACGCACGAAGAAACGGGAGAACATCAGGCGTTGCCTCCGTTATTGTTGACGGCAACGGCCTTCACCGTCTGGCCTGGGGCCACTTTACCCGTGCCTTCGACGATCAGCTTGTCGCCCGCTTTCAGGCCGCTCAGCACCAGCCATTTATCGCCGTAGGTGTCGCCGGTTTCCACGGCGCGCTGCGCAACTTTGTTGTCGGCATCGACCACCAGCGCCGTGGCGTCGCCTTTGGCATCGCGGGTAATCCCCTGCTGCGGGGCGAGGATCGCGTCGTTCATGATGCCTTCATCGATGCGCGCGCGGACAAACATCCCCGGCAGCAGGACGTGCTGCGGGTTGGGGAAGATGGCGCGCAGGGTTACCGAGCCGGTGGATTCATCGACGGCGACTTCGGTGAGCGCCAGACGCCCTTTTTCGCTGTAGGTGCTGCCATCTTCAAGGATTAACGTCACGCTGAGGGTATCGCTGTTGCTGGCCAGGCTTTGTTTGCGTAAACGCAGGAGATCGACGCTGGATCGCGTCAGATCGACATACATGGTGTCGAGCCCGCGGATCGTCGCCAGCGCGGTATCCTGATCGGCGGAGACCAGCGCCCCCGGCGTGACCGACGAGATGCCGATGCGTCCGGCAATCGGCGCGGTGACGGTGGTCCAGTTCAGGTTGATGCGCGCGCTCTCCAGCGCCGCTTTCTTCGATGCCACGCTGGCCTTGTCCTGGGCGCAGGTGGAGGCGGCGTCGTCGGCATCCTGGCGGGAGACGCCGTTATCCCGGACCAGCGACGCGTAGCGCTGAGCCTTCTGGCAATCGGAGACCACCAGCGCCTGGGCCTGTTTCAGCGCCGCCGCCGCTTCATTCCAGGTCGCGCGATAGCTGGAGGGATCGATCTGGTAAAGGGCCTGCCCGGCCTTCACCATATCGCCTTCGGTAAACAGGCGCTTCTGGATGATGCCGCCCACCTGCGGGCGTACTTCGGCGCTGAGCGAGGCGGTGGTGCGGCCGGTGAGCTGGCTGACTACCGGAACCGGCTGGCTTTGCAGAGTGACCACGCCCACTTCCGGCGTGGGTTGCTGCGGGGCAGATGTCTGCGCATTATCGCATCCGCTGAGGAGAAATAATGCTGTCGCGATGGGAGCTATGATGTATTTCATTATATTTTCTCAAGATATAAG
Organism: Klebsiella sp. 2019SCSN059; assembly: GCF_021739525.1. Taxonomy (NCBI): domain Bacteria; kingdom Pseudomonadati; phylum Pseudomonadota; class Gammaproteobacteria; order Enterobacterales; family Enterobacteriaceae; genus Klebsiella; species Klebsiella sp. 2019SCSN059. Next base: position 14,507 of record NZ_JAKKOM010000006.1, read on the forward strand.
ACGTCCGCCCCGTTTATTTAAAAACGAGGGAATAGGTTGGGCGCTGAGGCATTTTCGGCTAAGCGAAAATGACAAAAAAGGAACACAGATGTTCCTGAACGTGATTGTTATTGTGTCTCCGCTGAAGCCAACCTCTTAGGCCTTCAGGAGGTGAAAAGCGCATCTCCTCTGGTTTTGTGGTGAGAATGATCATTCTCATTTTTTCCCATTATACGATCCGCCGCGATAATGGAAAGGTTTTTTTGCTTACTTTTAGAACGCAAAAAATTAAGGCAAATAATCATGGAGAAAATAAGAATTTTTTGTGAAAGTGGAGAGGGAAAATAACCTTTCGGCACTGCGATACTGGAGATAGTTAATGGCGTTAATCATTACAAAAAGCATTAATCCCGACGACCAACAAGAATTGTTTGCCGGTCTGCGGCACTATAATCAGCAGTATCTTGATGCGGCGCAGTTTGGCGATCTGGGCGTTTACTCCCGCGATGCGCAAGGGGTGATGCAGGGCGGGCTGATTGCCAAACGCAAGGGCAACTGGCTGTGCATTGAGTATCTGTGGGTCAGCGAAGCGACGCGCGGTCGCGGACTGGGGAGCGAGCTGATGCACGAGGCGGAGCGGCAGGCGCAGGCGCTGGGCTGCAGCCATCTGCTGGTGGATACCTTTAGCTTCCAGGCGCTGCCGTTTTATCAGAAATTAGGCTATCAGCTGCAGATGTCGCTGCCCGACTTCCCGCATGCGGGGATGCAGCGTCACTATTTGTCGAAGGCGCTGTAACGGTCCTGATATCGCCGGGCGGTCAGGTACCGTACCTGTGATTGTGCCGGATGGCGGCATAAATGCCTTATCCGGCCTACACAGTTCTCCCGTCGTTTCGCCCCACCCAGGACCGGCAAGCGCAGCGCCGCCGGGCAGGATATCAGGCACGGCACCTGTATTCTTGCCGGGTGGCGGCTGCGCCTTACCCGGCCTACGGTTCGTGCTGTGCCCGCCATGATGCCGAGCGGCCTGTTGTTGATATACCCACTTGCGCGACTGAAACTGCCGGTGCTGGCGGCCTCAAAATCGCTGAGACGTTCCCGGAAGGCCGGGGCAGCCCGCATGGATGCGGGCTGAGGGCCGTGTTTTGCATGGACGCTGCCTCGGCCCGACCCGAAGCCTGCAGGGATAAGTCGAAGGTACCGCGTAGCGGCGATTTTGCTGGCCGGAGCCCGGGGGTACAGGGGGCGGCGGCGACTGGCCGCCCCCTGTGCGCTCCCTGCGCCATGCCAGGCATAACGCAGAAGAAATATCGGGAGCGCAATCTGCCCGGACATAACACGGGAGTGCTGGCCCTGCTAAGCGCAGTGCGAGCAGGGAAATTCACGGTTGTGCCGTTATTTCTGTAGCCCTGCTAAGCGTAGCGCGAGCAGGGAAATTTACGGTTGTGCCGTTATTTTTGTAGCCCTGCTAAGCGTAGCGCGAGCAGGGAAAATCCCGGATGGCGGCGCGTGGCGCCTTATCCGGGCTACAAAAGCGTCAAAACCACGCCTTAACCCCCGACGCCATGGCCCATTAACGCCAGCGCGTGGCTGACGATGGTCTGGCGGTCGACCGCCTGTAAACGCGGATCGCTGTGGATGCGCGAAAACGGCACCAGCACCAGGCTAATCACCGTGGTAAACAGCAGCTCCGGCGACAGCGCCGGGTTAATCTTGCCCTCCCGCTGCCAGCGGCGCACCGCCTCCAGCATCACCTGAAAACGCTCCTCGCCGAAGCGGGCGTCCATATGCTGACGCAGGATCGGCATCTCGCCGATGATCTCCTGCATCCACAGCGGCGCGAACCAGGCGTTTTTCTCCGCCATGTGCGCCAGCGTCTCGACCATCATCGTCAGCGCCAGCACCGGGTCCTGCGGATGGTCGACAAAGATGCGGCTGATGTGGTTGCGCAGCGGCATAAAGCGCTCTTCTATCAGCTGCGTCACCAGCGCATCCCGCGAACTGAAATAGTAATGCAGCATCGCCGGCGTCACCCCGGCCTCTTTGGCGATGGCGTTCAACGACACGCGGGCCGCGCCGTCGCGGGCAAACAGCGTCAGGGCGATGTCCATCAGCTGTTCGCGGTTGGCGGTACCCGGTTTTTTACCGCGCGGCCGCCCCGGGCGGCGGGGGGTATCCTGATCCTTTTGTGCTGTCATGATATGGCGATCTCTTGACCCGACTCATTCTTTCACTAAATATTAATTATGCATTTAATTAATTTCAAGCGAGTGTTGTGATGACTTCTCAAGTCGCGAACCCACCGGTGCAGTCGATACGCCTGCTGTTTAGCGCCTTGCTGCTGGTGATGCTCCTCTCCGCGCTGGATCAGACCATTGTCTCCACCGCGCTGCCGACGATTGTCGGCGAACTGGGCGGGCTGGACAAGCTTTCCTGGGTGGTTACCGCCTATATCCTCAGCTCCACCATCGCGGTGCCGCTGTACGGTAAATTCGGCGATCTGTTCGGCCGCAAAATCGTGCTGCAGGTGGCGATTGGGCTGTTTCTTGTCGGCTCCGCCCTCTGCGGGCTGGCGCAGAACATGACCCAGCTGGTGCTGATGCGCGGCCTGCAGGGGCTCGGCGGCGGCGGCCTGATGGTCATCAGCATGGCGGCGGTGGCCGACGTCATCCCGCCCGCCAGCCGTGGCCGCTATCAGGGGCTGTTCGGCGGCGTTTTTGGCCTGGCGACGGTGATCGGCCCGCTGATCGGCGGCTTTTTGGTGCAGCACGCCTCCTGGCGCTGGATCTTCTACATCAACCTGCCGCTGGGCCTCTTCGCGCTGCTGGTGATCGGCGCGGTATTCCACAGCAGCAATAAACGCAGCCAGCATGAGATTGACTGGCTGGGGGCGATTTACCTCAGCATGGCGCTGCTGTGCATCATCCTGTTTACCTCGGAAGGGGGCAGCGTTCATGCGTGGAATGACCCGCAGCTGTGGTGCATTCTGGCCTTCGGCATCGTGGGGGTCATCGGTTTTATCTACGAAGAGCGAATGGCCGCCGAGCCGATTATTCCGCTGTCGCTGTTCCGCAACCGCAGCTTCCTGCTGTGCAGTCTGATCGGCTTCGTTATCGGCATGTCGCTGTTTGGATCAGTCACCTTCCTGCCGCTCTATCTGCAGGTGGTGAAGGAGGCGACCCCCACCGAGGCCGGGCTGCAGCTGATCCCCCTGATGGGCGGCCTGCTGCTGACCTCGATTATCAGCGGGCGGATTATCAGCCGTACCGGTAAATATCGCCTGTTTCCGATCCTCGGTACCCTGCTTGGCGTGGCCGGCATGGTGCTGCTGACCCGGATCACCATTCACTCACCGCTGTGGCAGCTGTACCTGTTTACCGGCGTGCTGGGGGCCGGTCTGGGGCTGGTGATGCAGGTGCTGGTCCTGGCGGTACAGAACGCGATGCCGGCGAAGCTTTACGGCGTCGCCACCTCCGGCGTGACCCTGTTCCGCTCGATCGGCGGCTCCATCGGCGTGGCGCTGTTTGGCGCGGTGTTCACGCACGTGCTGCAGAGCAACCTGCAAAAGCTGTTGCCGGAAGGCGCGGTACTGCCGCCGGGAATGAATCCGGTGGCGGTGCAGCACCTGCCCGCGGATATCCGCCTTGACTATCTCGACGCCTTCGGCGCGGCGATCCACGCGGCGTTCCTCATGGCGGCCTGCATTATGGCGGTGGCGTTTGTCCTCTCCTGGCTGTTAAAGGAGGCGCCGCTGAAGACTGCGACGCACTAAGCGGCCCCGGCGATGCGCAGCAGCGCCTGACGCAGCGCCGGCGCGGCAAAATCGATAAATTTTCGCAGCTTAAGCGGCGCCAGGTCCCGGGCGGTATACAGCAAATGGACCGGCGCCGGCTCCGGCTCGACGCGCTCCAGCAGCAGACGGAGCTCACCCTGTCGCAGGCCGTCCAGTGCCTGATAGTGCAGTAAGCGAGCTACGCCCACCCCCAGCCGCGCGGCATCGGCAGCGCTCTCCGGCGTGGTGACCGATAACGCCGGCGGCAGGTTAATCAACTGGTCCTCGCGCTCAGCGGCGCGAAAGCGCCAGCCGCGATAGGGCATCGGCGATTCAATGCGGATGATCGGCAGCGCCGCCAGATCGCGCGGCCGCTGCGGCTCGCCGTATTTCGCCAGCAGCGCCGGATGGGCGCAGGCCACGATGCGCATCCTGCCGAGGCGGGTGGCCACCATGCTGCTGTCCGCCAGGTCGCCTATCCGCACCGCCAGATCGATATGGTCGCCCACCAGGTCGGCGTTACGATCGCTGAGCAGCAAACGGACGTGAATCTGCGGGTAACGGGCGATAAATTCAGCGATCACCGGGAGAACGTGCTGGCGCCCAAACATTGTCGGCGCAGAGATCACCAGCTCGCCTTTCGGTTCCTGATACTCGCCCGTCGCCTGGCGTTCGGCGTTTTCCACCTCCTCAAGGATCCGCCGCGCGGCAGCGACATAATCGACCCCGGCGTCGGTGAGCGTCAGTTTGCGGGTGGTCCGCGCCAGCAGGCGCACCCCCAGCGCGTTCTCCAGCTCGCCGATATGGCGGCTGACGGTGGTCAGCGGCATATTCAGCGCCCGCGCCGCCGCCGACATACTCCCCAGCTCGGTCACTTTCACCAGCAGCGCCATCGTGCTTAATCGATCCATTATTCTCCCGATTTTTGGAAAGATGATTGCCACGAAACCAGTATTATCATTTTTCGCAGTACAGTCCATGATGGCGCCAGACAACAGGAGGCGCTATGGCAGCAACCTTTCTCGATATCGCCATCACCCCGGACGTGATGGATGTGCAGCATGAAATGGGCAGCGACCAGCTGTGGCAAACGCCGCACAGCCGACGCCAGGCCGACCGCTTCGGCGACAGCGAAGCGGGGATGATCGCCACCCGCGACAGCTTTTATCTGGCGACGGTGTCGCAGAGCGGCTGGCCCTACATTCAGCATCGCGGCGGCCCGCCGGGGTTTCTGCATCTGCTGGACGATACCACCCTGGCGATGGCGGATTTCGGCGGCAACCGTCAGTACATCACCACCGGCAACCTGCGCGGCAGCGACCGGGCCTGCCTGTTTTTGATGGATTATCCGCGCCGTGCCAGGCTGAAAATCTACGCCACCGTCGAGGTCGTGGCGGCAGAGAACCACCCGCCGCTGCTGGCGCAAGTGGCGCCGGCCAACTATCGCGCCCGCATCGAGCGCCTGTTTCTTTTTCATCTGCAGGCGTTTGACTGGAACTGCCCGCAGCACATTACGCCGCGCTACAGCGCGCAGCAGGTGGCGGAGTACAGCCAGAACCTGCAGCAACGTATTCATGACCTGGAGCAGGAGAATCAGCGCCTGCAGCAGCAATTAGCCCGCAGAGGAGAGTCAGCATGACCGAACAACGTCCCCCGTTACCGCCGTTTACCCGCGACAGCGCTATTCAGAAGGTCCGCGCCGCGGAAGATGGCTGGAACAGCCGCGATGCCGAAAAGGTCGCTCTGGCCTACACCATGGACAGCGAATGGCGCAACCGCAGCGAGTTTGTCCATGGCAGGGGGCAAATTGTCGAATTCCTGCAGCGAAAATGGCGTAAGGAGCAGCAATATCGGCTGATTAAGGAGCTGTGGGCATGGCAGGAAAATCGCATCGCCGTGCGCTTCGCCTATGAGTGGTGCGACGACAGCGGCAACTGGTTTCGCTCGTACGGCAATGAAAACTGGGAGTTTGATCAGCACGGGCTGATGCAGACGCGCTACGCCTGCATCAACGATCTGCCGATCGCCGAAAGCGAGCGCCTGTTCCACTGGCCCCAGGGGCGTCGCCCGGACGATCATCCGGGGCTCAGCGACCTGGGGCTGTAAAACCGGCGCTGCGCGACGGATTATTCGGCTTTCGGGAAGTCGACCACCGTGTCGTTAACCCGGTTCACCATATTGGTGAACAAGATTGCGCTGATGGCGCTGATAATCTCAATCACCTGCTGGTCGCTAAAACCGGCGTTGCGCAGCGCGGCGACGTCGGCTTCCGGCAGCGTGCCGGTGGTGGTCACCAGCGTCTGCGCAAATTTCACCAGCGCATCAAGCTGTGCCTCTTCCGCATACTCCCCGCGGCGCAGGGCGTGGATCTGTTCGCTGCTGAAGCCGGCTTTTTTCGCCATCAGCGTATGTGCGGCCAGGCAGTAGTCACAGCCGGTGGCTTCGCTGACCGACAGGTTAATGGCTTCCAGCTGTTGGGCGCTGAGGCTGCCTTTATGTAGCATCGCATTGTGCGCCAGCGCCTGCTGCAGCGCGGCCGGCGAGTGGCCGCCGATGGTCAGGTAGGCATTCGGAACTTTGCCCATCGCTTTTTTGATCCCGGCGAAAATATCGGCGGCTTTGCCGGTGGCGTCTTGTTCACGGATATCAGCTAAACGGCTCATGGTTAACTCCTGTTGTTTTCGAGGGTGTGTGTTGGCATTGGGGTCATCTTAGGCGGTTGCCGCATGCTAGACTGGCGGTCTTCGTCTCACCTTTTTGTCTTATCGTCTCAGGAGAAGCATGGACAGTCTCAGTCATCTGCTGGCGCTGCTGGCGCCGCGCTGCGAAGTGAACCTGCACTGTCGCTTCGGCGGCCGCTGGCAGGCCGGGCACCAGCAAATGCGCAGCGGCGTGGTGCCATGGCACGTGGTGCTGCGCGGCGAGGGGCGGCTCAACGTCGGCGGCCAGACCCATCACCTGCGCGCGGGAGATGTGGTCCTCCTGCCGCACGGTTCGCCGCACCTGATGGAGAGCCTGGTGGAGTGGGGCCAGGTGCTGCCGGTGGCGCATCGCTTTAACGGCACGGTGACGGAAATGCGCGCCGGCCCGGCGGAGGGGGCGCTGGAGATGCTGTGCGGCGAATTCTATTTTGGTCCGCACGTCAGCTGGCTGTTCACTGAGGCATCGACGCTGATCCATCTCCATACCGATGCGCGCGAAGACTGCCCGGAGCTGCAGCCGTTGCTTAACATACTGGTCCGCGAAAGTCTGGCGCAGCGTCCCGGCGGCAGCGCTATCGTGCGCAGCCTCGGCGATACGCTGCTGGTGCTGCTGCTGCGCATGCTGCTTGGCGAGCAGCAGCCGCCAGGCGGGCTGCTGCGTCTGATGAGCGATGAGCGCCTGATGCCGGCGGTGCTGGCGGTGATGGCGACCCCGGAGCAGCCGTGGACGCTGGAAACCATGGCCGCCCGCGCCTTTCTGTCGCGGGCCACCTTTGCCCGCCATTTTGCCCGCGTTTATCACCTGACGCCGCAGGCGTGGCTGTCGCAGCTGCGAATGGCGCTGGCCGCACGGCTGCTGCGCCTGGAGCGTCAGACCAACCTCGAGGTCATTGCCGAACGCTGTGGCTTTCAATCGCTGGCGTCCTTCTCGAAGCGCTTCAAAATGCGCTATGGCGTGACGCCGGGCGAGTGGCGACGGGGCTAGCGCTTCGCGCCTGGCGAAGATGATTTTATTTCCGGTTGCGTGGTTTGCTGTTTATTACCCCACCCGAAAGTCGCTATAGTTTTGCACGAAAAAAACAATGACAGTCAGGACGGACAGGGTGAAGAGGATGAGATTACGTTTACGTGCCGCCGCCGCGGTAATGCTGGCGGGTCTGGCGCTGGTCGGCTGCGACCAAAAGGGTAATGAAGCGAAGCACATTAAGGTCGGCGTGATTAACGGCGCTGAACAGGATGTGGCGGAAGTGGCGAAGAAAGTGGCCAAAGAGAAGTATGGTCTGGAGGTTGAGCTGGTGGGGTTCAGCGGCTCGCTGTTGCCTAACGAATCGACCAACGCCGGGGATCTGGACGCCAACGTCTTCCAGCATCGGCCTTTCCTTGAGCAGGACAACAAAGCGCATAACTACCATCTGGTGGCGGTAGGCAATACCTTCGTCTTCCCGATGGCCGGCTATTCGCGCAAGATAAAGTCAGTCGCCGAACTGAAAGACGGCGCGACGATCGCTATCCCCAACGATCCGACCAACCTCGGGCGGGCGCTGCTGCTGCTGCAAAAAGAGAAGCTGATAACCCTCAAAGCCGGTACCGGCCTGCTGCCGACGGCGGTGGATATCACCGACAACCCGCATCATCTGAAAATTATGGAGCTGGAAGGGGCGCAACTGCCGCGCGTACTCGACGATCCTAAAGTCGACGTGGCCATCATCAGCACCACCTACCTGCAGCAAACCGGGCTGTCGCCGGTTCGCGATGGCATCTTTATCGAAGATAAAAACTCGCCCTACGTGAACATCATCGTGACCCGTGAAGACAATAAAGACGCGGAAAACGTGAAAGAGTTTATGCAGTCGTACCAGACGCCGGAGGTGGCGAAGGCGGCAGAGACTATTTTCAACGGCGGCGCGGTGCCGGGCTGGTAAGCCAACTTACAGGGAGAGGCGCGTATGGTACGCCAACGGCAGGCCGATCTGCTGCTGATTGCCGCGACGGTGATTGCCGCCTGCGGCTGGATTTTTTCCCGCGAGGCGATCGCCGGCATGCCGGTATTCGCGTTCCTTGGGCTGCGCTTTTTCTTCGCCGCGCTGCTGCTGCTGCCGTTTTGCCGCGGGTTTCGCCCGCAAAAGCAGCACTGGCCAAAGCTCATCATCAGCGGGCTATGGTTTGCGCTCAACCTCTGCCTGTGGATCTACTCGGTCTCCACGACGGCGTCGCTCGGCGAAGGGGCGTTTATCATGAGCCTGTCGATGATGTTCGTCCCGCTGACCGCGTGGGTGATGATGAAGGTGCGTCCGCCGCGGGCCTGGTGGGAGTGCCTGCCGATCGCGGTGGTGGGCCTGGGCCTGCTCAGCCTGCACATGCCGATAGTCTTCCATCCCAGCCAGGGCTGGTTTTTGCTGACGGCGCTGGTGCAGTCCATCTGGTTCTGTTACACCAGCCGCTGCGCGCGCGAAGTACCGCTGATCCCCCTGACCACCGTGCAGCTGGCGATCACTGGTATCGTCGGGTTGACCCTCTCCGCTGCCGTTGAACGCTGGGACCAGCCGATGACCCTGCCGACCTTCGGCTGGCTGGTGGCCAGCATTGTCATCGCCACCAGCCTGCGCTTCGGTCTGCAGATGAAGGGGCAGAAGTACGCGGCGGTGGCCAGCGCGGCGATCATTATGGTGCTCGAACCGCTGCTGACGGTCATTGCCGCCGCGCTGTGGTATGGCGAACAGCTGCCGCTGCAGAAGATTATCGGCGGCGTGCTGATCCTGGTTGCCCAGCTGTGGTTCCGCTGGCGGATGCTTAAGCCGTAGCCTGCCCGGTGCGCGGTTGCGCCATCAATTGCAGCAGCGGCACCAGCGACAGCCCGTCCGGCATTTCGCCGCGGGCGATCAGCTGGTTTATCTCCTCAAAGGTAAACCAGCCGGTTTCCATCACTTCATCCTGATCCGCATCCATCCCCACCCAGCGTAAACCGGTGGCCAGCCAGGTGATAAACAGCTGGTCGCTGCTGCCGTAGGAGGGGTTGAAGCGCATGATCTCCTCGACGCGTTGCGCCTGCCAGCCGGTCTCTTCCCGCAGCTCGCGCAGCGCGGCCGCCGCCGGATCTTCCCCTTCGTCAACGCCGCCTGACGGAATGGCCCACACCACCTTGTCGATCAGGTAGCGGTAGTGGCGAATCAGCAGCACTTTGTCATCCTGGATAGCTACAATCCCCACCGCCGGGCGCGGATAGTGAATGGCGTAAAAGTCGCGGCGCTCGCCGGGGGCGATATCAATACCCACCTTGCGCATGCTGAACCACGGCGTCTCGGCGATGACCTGCGGGTCGTGCATATCGGCGGCGGTCAGTTTTTTCTTCATCCTGCCACTCCTGTCAAAAATGGAGCCTTCAGAACAACATAGCCGGAGGCGGATAGCAATCGCCGCAGGTTGGCCCGATTTCATCGATCCTTGCCCAAATGCCCCTATTGCGCCAGGCTGGTACTCAGTACGATGTTCGTCAAATCACCCCCCTGAGGAACGCCAACATGAACATCACCCATATCCGTAACGCGACCCAGATTATTGAATACGCCGGGAAAAAGTTTCTGATCGATCCGATGCTGGCGGACAAGGGCGCCTGGCCGGGTTTTCCTGGCACCGCGCGCAGCGAGCTGCGCAACCCGCTGGTGGCGCTGCCTTTTTCCCGCGATAAAATCATCGACGTTGACGCGGTGATCGTCACCCATACCCATGACGATCACTGGGACGAGGCGGCGATCGCCGCGATCCCGAAAACCCTGCCGGTGTTCGTCCAGCACGAAGCCGACGGCGCGTTGCTGCGCAGCCAGGGTTTCCTGGATATCCGCCTGCTGACGGCAGACAGCGAATTTGCCGGCGTGCGCCTGCTGAAAACCACCTCCGGCCAGCACGGCAGCGATCGCACCTACGCGGTGCCGGCGATGGCCGAACGCCTGGGCGAGGCCTGCGGCGTGCTGTTTCGCCATCCGCAGGAGAAGACGCTGTGGCTGGTGGGGGATACCATCTGGCGTGATGAAATTGCAGCCGACCTGCTGAAGCTGCGCCCGGACGTGGTGGTCCTCAACGCCGGCTACGCCCACGTCATCGGCTTTGGCCCGATTATCATGGGCAAAGAGGATCTCCTGAACGTACACTTCACCCTGCCGGAAGCGAAAATCATGGCGATTCACATGGAAGCGGTCAACCACTGCCTGGTGAGCCGGGAAGAGATGCGCCAGTATGCGCTGGATAATCAGATAGCCGAGGTAGTGTGTATCCCGCAGGATGGGGAAACCGTGGTTTATTAACGTGCGCAAGGGGAAGGAACGATGAAACTCACCGACGTGGCGATTGTTGCCGTAGAGGGCTTTAGCCCGTTTCATTACGCCGTTCCCTGCATGCTGTTTGGCGATTCGGTCTCTGAAAGCAAACGCTTTAACCTGCACATTTGCGCCGAGCGGCCGGGGCTACTGCGCGCCCGCGACGGCTTTGCGCTGTACGCCAGCGGCGATTACGCCGTGCTGGAACAGGCGGATATCGTGGTGGTGCCTTACTGGGGCGAGGTTGACCGCCGCCCGCCGCAGGCGCTGCTTGAAAGCCTGGTGCGGGCCCGGAATAACGGCGCGGAAATCGTCGGTCTGTGCCTCGGCGCGTTCGTCCTGGGCTACGCCGGGCTGCTGGACGGGAAACGCGCGGCGACCCACTGGGAGTTTGAGCAGGATTTTCAGCGCCGGTTTCCGCAGGTGCGGCTGGATATCAACGCCCTGTACGTCGACGACCAGCGGATCATTACTTCGGCGGGCACCGCGGCGGCGCTGGACTGTTGCCTCTACATCATCCGCCAGCGTTTCGGCAGCCTCGCGGCCAACCAGATCGCCCGGCGGCTGATTGTTTCGCCGCACCGTGAGGGCGGCCAGGCGCAGTTCATCGCCCAGCCGGTGCCGAAAAACACCCGCGATGCGCGAATCAACTGCCTGCTGGATTATCTGCAGCAGCATATTGCCGAGCCGCATAATCTCGATTCGCTGGCCCGGGTGGTAGCGATGAGCCGCCGCAGCCTGACCCGCCACTTCGCCCGGGCGACCGGGATGAGCATTACCGACTGGCTGACCGCCGAACGCCTGCGCCGCAGCCAGAGCCTGCTTGAGGCGGGCGATCTGCCGGTTGAGCAGGTGGCGGAGGCGGTGGGTTATCTCTCTGCCGTCACCTGGCGTCAGCAGTTTAAGGCGCGCTTTGGCGTCAGTCCGACCGAATGGCGGCGCACCTTTCGCCGCGGCGCTTAGCCGGCGAGGGTCGCGCTGTCGATCACGAAGCGGTATTTCACGTCACCCTTGACCATTCTTTCCCAGGCTTCATTGATCTCATCGCCGCGGATCAGTTCGATATCGGCGACGATGCCGTGTTCAGCGCAGAAGTCGAGCATCTCCTGAGTTTCCGCGATCCCGCCAATCATCGACCCGGCAATCGACCGGCGGCGGATGATCAGATTGAACACTTCCGGCGACGGATGCGGCGTGGCCGGAGCGCCCACCAGCGTCATGGTGCCATCGCGCTTCAGCAGCGTGGTGAAGGCATCGAGATTATGCGGCGCCGCCACGGTGTTGAGGATGAAATCGAAGCTTTTGACGTGGGCCGCCATTTCGTCTTCGTTACGCGACACCACCACCTCATCGGCGCCCAGCGCTCTGGCCGCATTACGCTTGGATTCGGAGGTGGTAAAGGCCACCACGTGAGCCCCCATGGCGTGGGCCAACTTGATTCCCATATGCCCAAGGCCGCCGATGCCGACCACGCCGACTTTTTTACCCGGCCCGGCGTGCCAGTGGCGCAGCGGCGAGTACGTCGTGATCCCGGCGCACAGCAGCGGCGCGACGGCGGCCAGCTGCGCTTCGGGATGGGTTATCCGCAGCACGTAGTGTTCTTTAACCACGATCTGCTGTGAATAGCCGCCCAGGGTGTGGCCCGGCGCGTCCTGGGTCGGTCCGTTGTAGGTCAGCACCATATGGTCGCAGTAGTTCTCCTGCCCCTCAGCGCACTCCTCGCACTGTTGACAGCTATCGACCATGCAGCCGACGCCCACCAGATCGCCGACGGCGTAGCGCGAGACAGCGTCGCCGACCGCGGTGACCCGGCCCACAATTTCATGCCCCGGCACGCAGGGATAGAGCGTTCCCGCCCATTCCGATCGCGCCTGGTGGAGATCGGAGTGGCAGACGCCGCAGTAGGCGATGGCGATCTGCACATCCTGCGGCCCCGGTTCGCGGCGGGTGATGGCCATTGATTCCAGCGGCTGGCTGGCGGAGTAGGTACCTATAGCGTTGATCAGCATAGCGAAACCTCTTGATCGAATAGAGCGGGAGATGGATGCGGGTGGTCAGTGGCATCGATAAGGGTAGCCTGGACTGGGAGAGATGCGAGGGGGAAAGCGGCATCAGGCACGGCGTAAGCGAGCGAGTCACCGGAGTCGCAATTTATAAGACAGGTTTATCATTTAAGCGGCTAAACCGTATAAATATTTACGAAAATTATTGTTTTTTAGTGATGTAACATCGAGGTAAACCGCTTATGCCGATAATAATGCTTACACTCTTTTTATTATGGAAACGACTTGGTTTTTATTCATGATTGCGCGTGTTGATACTATTACCGCTGAAAATCATGCCCTTCAACCTGACTTAATGACACAACACGATGTCGAAACCTGACGCCAACGGCCAGAATTCCCGGTCATTACCCTCTTTTTTTTATGGACGACGAACAAAACCGTTACCTGCGGTGGAATCCTTATTATCCGCGTTCCGGCCTGTCAGCACCCCTTTTGAACTGGCGCAGTCAAACTATTACCATTTTCCCTTGGCCCAAAGCGAATCCGGCTTCATTCTCCTCGAAGAAGGCGTGGCTTCAGTTTGCTTTGCGGAAAATCAACTGGTGATATCGACGATCCTCGCCCCGGCAATATTGGGATTAATTGATAATTATGGCGTGTTTAACGGGCTCCCGGATAAACGCCACTGTTCTCTGTTTGCTGAGACGGATTTAAGCGGGCGCTGGATAGCGCATCAGGCCGCGGTCAATATCCTGAATGAGAAAAACCTGTGGCAGGAGATGGCCCATATCCTGACGCAGCGGTTGATGGTGTTGAGCATGCGCGAGCGGGAGCTGCTGGGGGTGGACTCTTACCAGATGGTGCGCATCCTGTTAATGGAACTGGCGGTCTATTCGGAGACGTACCGTAGACAGATCAATGTATTAAGGTTTATCCAGCGGCGTACCAACCTGTCGCGTAGCCGCATTATGTCGATTCTGTCGGAGCTGCGCAAAGGCGGTTATATTATTATCCACCGCGGGGTGTTGATGACTATCGCCCAACCGCTTCCCGCCAATTTTTGAGCCTGGCAGGCGAAGGGCGTGATTTGTCGCCCCCCACCTGCTGGTCCGCTTAGGGCTCAATCGCCGTCAGGTAGTCCAGCCGCAGCGGCTCAGCCAGCAGACGCTCCATCTGCATAACAAACGCCTGAAAATAGGGCATCTCTACATGCGCATCAAGGGCGTCCTGCCCACGCCACGCTTCGCGCATGTAGAAAGTGTCCGGCGCGTCGCGCAGCTGGAACAGCGCGTAGTCGAGATTGCCCGGCTCCTGTCTCGTCGGCAGGAGCAGCTTCTGCAGGGCCTGGCGCAGCGCGTCCGTTTGGCCTGGTTTCGCCTTGAGCACGGCGAGCAGGGTTATCATCTTAAAATCCCTCCAGCACAATCTTGCCCACCGCGCGTCCGGTTTCCAGCTGGCGATGCGCTTTCTGCAGATTGTCGGCAGTGATGGCGCCGTAGTGTTCGCCGAGGGTGGTTTTGATCGTGTGGTTGTCAATCAGGGCCGCCACGCGGGTCAGCAGCTGATGCTGGGCGATCATGTCATCCGTCTCAAACATTGAGCGGGTGAACATAAATTCCCAGTGCAGGGAGAGGCTTTTGGCTTTCAGCGGCACCACGTCCAGGGTCTCCGGATCATCAATCAGCGCCAGCTTGCCCTGCGGGGCGAGGGCGTCAATCAGCGCGTTGAAGTGCTGGTCGGTGTTGGTCAGGCTGGCGACATGGGTCACCGCGTTGATGCCGATACGCGCCAGCTCGTCGGCGAGCGGCTTGCTGTGATCGATAACATGGTGCGCGCCCGCCTCGCGGACCCACCGTTGACTCTCCGGACGCGAGGCGGTGCCGATCACCGTCATGGCGGTCAGTTTGCTGGCCAGCTGGGTCAGGATCGAGCCCACGCCGCCCGCCGCGCCGACGATCAGCAGCGTGTCGCCCGCGTTACCGCCTTCCGTGACGCCGAGACGGTGAAACAGCAGCTCCCAGGCGGTGATCGCCGTCAGCGGCAGCGCGGCGGCGGAGGCGTTATCGAGGGTGCGCGGTTTGTGCGCCACCAGGCGCTCATCCACCAGCTGATATTCACTGTTGCTGCCGGCCCGGCCCAGGGCGCCGGCGTACCAGACCTCATCGCCTGGCGCGAACAGCGTCACTTCCTCGCCGACGGACTGCACCACGCCAACGGCGTCCCAGCCCAGCACCCGCGGCGTGTCGCCCTGGAAGCCGGCGCGCACTTTGGTGTCTACCGGATTGACCGAGACCGCCTTCACGGCAACCAGCAGGTCACGCCCGTGGGCGGAGGGGACCGGCAGGTCGATCTCGGTTAAAAAAGGGATATTGTCGCCGTCAGCGGCGGCTTGAGTAATGGCGATAGCTTTCATAACTGCTCCGGTCTGTGAATCGGGTGAATAAAGCGATGACGCGATAGTAGACCGGTGCCGGGAGGGGAAAAACGGGTTAACGGCAATAACAGTTATATGCAGAAAGTGAAAATCAGCCCACCTGATAGAAATCGAGCATCACCCCATCCTGAGTACGCCCGCCAGCACAGATAAACAGCGAGGTGGTTAGCCAGCTGAGCGCGGGGGTATCCACCTCGAAGGTGGGGACGGTGCGAAAATAGATATCTTCCGGCGGAATAGTGCTAAAAAAGCGCATATCGTCGGCGAACAGTTGGTCATGATAGTGGGCCGGCACCCGGCGGATACCGTTGTTTTCCACGTACACCGTCCCTTCCTCCACCTGCAGGGCATAGCGGGCGGATAGCCTGCATGTGCCGTCGGGCCCGATAATCTGGCTATCGACGCCGCCGGGCAGCACGTGGCCGCGCAGTTGACCCGAGACGCTGCCGCCGAGAATCGGGATCAGCTGGCGCTTGCCGGTCTGCGGACTGCGGGAGACTATCACCGGTTTATCAACCTGGATGGTAATGGAAAAACAGTGTCTCAGTTCGGGGGTCATCATGGCTCTCCTGTTTCGGTTGGCAACGACACGCGGCCTTTGCGTCAGTGTAACGGGTTTGCAGGAGACAAAATAACGCAGGGTTTGAATGAAAATGATTGGCTGAGATGATGGGTTTTGCGACTCAGTTTGGTTGGGCGTGGCTGTGGGCGAGCAGAGGCAAACTGGCGGAAGATCACAGGAGTTGAACCTGCCCGGGACCGCTGGCGGCCCCAACTGGATTTGAAGTCCAGCCACCTCACCGGAGATGACGATCTTCCGCGCCTCGATTGCTACATGGAGGCGGGGCGCATTATAGCTACTTTCAGCCGTTTACCACATACCTGAACGCACTTTTTTACTGTTAAAACTGGACTTTGCAGAACAGTCTGAGACAAATCCGTTCAAAATCCATGAGTTACACTTTTTCATACTCTTTTCAGGCTAACGCGATCGCAAAATACATGAAACATATTCTGATAATGACCTAATTCATCTTCCTGCGGCAAAGGCTGATAAAAAATGTAACCGGTACCCATCTGTGGTGCCGCCAAGGGAATTGTGCCCATATGAAAGATCCTGTTTTGTCCGTCAAAGAGAAAATGTGCTACGGCATCATGGGCGACGGCGCCACCCTCCCCATTATTCTCGCTTTGTTCACCCTCGTTCCGGGGGAGAGGGTTTTTTTATTCCATTTTTGTACAAAAAGTAACATTCATTTCAGTCTGGTGACTCAGGCCGCAGACGCTATTCCTGAACGGTGATAGCGTATGCTGCCGCTGAGAGGAGCCCGCCATGGACTTAGAAAATATCTTTCGTGACGTGAAGCTAAGCAAAACGGAAATGACCGTGCTGCGCTTTATCCAGAACGACCCGGAGCTGTGTATCCGCCAGGGGATCCGCGCCGTGGCGGAGCAGTGCTACAGTAACCCCTCCTCGCTGGTGCGGTTGGCGAAAAAGCTTAAGTTCAGCGGCTGGCTGGAGCTGGTCTATTTCATCAAGTTCAATATCACCATGCCGAAGCTCGATGTCACCAACGATATCGACTATATGAGCATTCAGCCGGCGGAGGCGCTGACGCCGCTGCTGGCAAGCCTCGCGCAGCAGCGCGTCCTGATCCACGGCAGCGGCTTTTCGCAGCTGATTGCCCAGTATATTTATAACAAGTTTCTCGTCACTGGGGTGAATGCCAGCCTGGCGCTGTGGCCGGATTACGAAATCCTTGAGCAGAAAAACGCCGCTCGCTTCGACTCCATCTGGATCATTTCTAAATCCGGGCGCAGCAGCTCGGCGCTCAACTGGGTGAAGGCCATGGAGGGGAAGGAGATCAACCTGGTCTGCTTTACCGGTGATTATCAGAGCCCGCTGGCGCAGGCTGCGGATACGGCGTTTATCATTCACGATCCGCAGAAATTCGACGATGATATTTACTGGAGCAACCCGTTTTTCGGCTACTGCATCCTAGGCTTTGAGCGGCTACTGAAGATGTGGTTTACCCGCGCACGTAGCAATAGCTAGCCCCGCTAAGCGCAGTGCCGCCGGGCAATATATCAGGCGCCGCGCCGCCATGTTGCCGGGTGGCGGCTGCGCCTTACCCGGCCTACGCGTCCAGGTCCGGTCAGTGATTTACCGCCAGGCGGCGAACTGCTTATCGTCGAGATAAGCTTCGACCAGGGTTTTCGCCAGCGACCAGGAACCGATCAGCGGGTGCGCCATCAGCGCCCGCACCGCCAGCGACTTATCCTGCTGCAGGATCGCCGCTACCGCCAGCCGCTCATACTCTTTCACGCAGGAAATCATATTCTTCTGCGCCGTCGGCACCTTCGTCGGCGTGACCGGCTTGAGGCCCTCCCGGCTCAGGTCGCAGCTGATCTCAATCACGTCGTCAGGGCGCAAAAAGTCGAGCGTGCCATTATTCTGGATCGACACCACGATCCGCTTGGTGGTGGTGCTGTTCACCGCTTCCAGAATATCCAGCGCCACCCCGGCATAGCCGCCGGTGTCCGGCTCTTCGATAAACTGCCGCAGCGTCAGCGGCTCGCGGGTATGAAATTTCTCCTGCCGGGATTCGTTCTGCATATAGCTGTTTTCCCGGCGCAGGTAGTGCTGCATCCAGATATTGAAGGCGGCTTCCGGCTGCGTTCTGGCATCCACGGTGCGCAGCGCCTGGCGCATCTCCTGATTGATACGGGCGATCTGCTCCCCGCGCGTTTCACCTGCCCCCTGAATCGCCTTCAGCGCCTCGTCGCGATAGTAGTAATAATAGAGATATTCGTTGAGTAACTGGTTATCGCACAGCCGCACCAGCTCGGGTGAGAAGTACTGCATCGCGGTCTTCTGGTACAGCGCCGGGCTGGCGATCAGCCGCTCGGTCACCGCTTCCCCGCGCACGGTGAAGTGGGTAAACCAGGAGAAATGGTTCAGCCCATAGCATTCCACGCTCAGGTCGCGCTCCTCACAGCCGAGGATCGCCGGCAGTTCACGAATCAGCTCGGAAGGCGCATCGCAGATCCCATAGACCCGACGCTTAAAGCCGGACTTGACGATCGCTTCTGTCACCAGACCTGACGGGTTGGTAAAGTTAAACAGAATGGCGTCTTCGGCGGCATGGGCT
This sequence comes from Klebsiella sp. 2019SCSN059, assembly GCF_021739525.1. Lineage (NCBI taxonomy): Bacteria > Pseudomonadati > Pseudomonadota > Gammaproteobacteria > Enterobacterales > Enterobacteriaceae > Klebsiella > Klebsiella sp. 2019SCSN059. Next base: position 32,862 of record NZ_JAKKOM010000006.1, read on the forward strand.
TCGATCAGCCGGCAATAGCCGAGGATCGCCGGGATCGAGCGCATGGCCATCGCGAAGCCGCCGGCGCCGGTGGTCTCCTGGCCGAGGGTGTTATGCTGCAGCGCAATGCGCTCGTCGCGAATGCGGCTTTCATCGCCGCCGACCCGCAGGGTGGTAATAATATAATTGGCGTTTTGCAGCGCCGCGACCGGGTCGGTGGTGGTCGTGAAATGAATATCCGGGCGAATGGTCGTAAATACATAGCGGGCAATTTCGCCGAATATCGCCAGATTATCCGCAGAGTTATCGAGAAAAACCACCTCCGTTAAACCAATGCGGTGAGCATTATAGGCCAGAGATTTCGCTAAAAATGCAGAGCGAACGCCGCCCCCGCCTAATACGGTTAATTTCATACAAACTCCTCATTAATTTTCTGCTAACCAGTTATCAACCCGGGAACGTACCTGTCCCACTTTTACGCCATAAATAACCTGAACTTCATTACGATTGCGCACCACGCCGTTGGCGCCGGTATTTTTTAATTGCGCGTCATCAACTTGCGCCATATCGCGCACGGCTACGCGCAGACGAGTAAAACAATTATCGACGGAGAGAATATTCTCCTTGCCCCCGAGGCCGCGGATAATGTCATCGGTAACCGACTGCGGCTGCGCGACTTTCTGGCGGTACTCCGCTTTGCTGTAGAGCTTCACGCTCTCGTCATCTTCCCGGCCCGGCGTTTTCAGATTCAGCTTCACCACCAGGGTGCGGAAAATCACGTAGTAGACGGCGAACTGGCCGATCCCGATAAGGACATATCCCGGCCAGCGCGTTAAGGAGACCGGCAGCGGCAGGTTATAGATCAGAAATTCGATCAGGCCCGATGCGCCCCAGGGGCGTACGGTGAAGAGGTCGCAAATGGCCTGCGAGGCGGCGGTTAACGTCGCATGGATCACCCACAGCAGCGGCGAGACAAACAAAAAGGTGAACTCAATCGGCTCGGTGATGCCGGTCAGCATGGAGGTGATAATCGCCGGCAGCAGAATCGCCTTAGCCATGACTTTTTTCTCCGGCTTCGCGGTGTGGTAGAACGCCAGCGAGGCGCCGGCGAGGCCGAAGATGGTGGTCATCCCTTGCTGTGAGAAGCGTAGGGCCTCATTCATCACCGGGGTCAGATCCGGGTGGCGCATATAGGCGAGGAAAATGGCCTGGGTACCCGAGACCACCTGGCCGTCCACGTTCAGGGTGCCGCCAATCTGGGTGAGCTGGAAGGGGGACCAGACAAAATGGTGCAGGCCGGTCGGGATAAGAAATTTTTCAAAGAAACCATAGACGAAGACCCCGGCGACCCCGGCATTTTTCATAAAGCCGGTGAGGGCGGAGATGCCGTGGGTCATAAACGGCCAAATCCAGGTAAAGGCGATGGCGTAGAAGATAACCACCGGCGTCATCGCCACCAGCGTCAGCTTGGCGCCGCCGTACATCGACAGCGCGCCGGGCAGGTCAATGGTAGAGACTTTATTGTGCACCCACGCGATGGTGCAGCCGAGAATAATGCCAAGGAAAACGCCCATATCCACCACCACAAAGCCCAGCAGCTGGGTTTGCCCGGTGCCATAATATTCACCGTTAATTTTTTCGGCGAGTCCGTGAGTGTGTTCCAGCCAGGAGTGGTTGGCGCCAAGAAACATAATGAAGCACATCACCGCAACCAGCGCGACTTCGTTTTTTTTATCTTTTGCCAGACCATAGCTAATGCCGACGCAAAATAATAAGCCGAGGTTGCCAAATAAAGGCCAAAAGGTGTCGCCGAGCATCTGCCCAAGCTGGTGCAGGAAACTGGTTTCAGCAATTAATGTCGGATTAGTTAATACTGAACTGAGGGCCAGAATTAAGCCAATGACCGGCAAGAACAATACGGCGCCGATCATGGCCCGGGAGAATTTTTGCATATTCTCCAGAATACGCTGACGTATTTCAGGCATGATTGATCCTTTTATATTTTTGTAGGGACAGGGAGCGGTTTTTTATCGACTTCCAGTATTTTGGTTATAGCAACTCTGATATTTGAAGGGAACCAGTAGCGGTAAATAGGCACAGATAGCCGCTTATTGCACACAGGTTTCAGAATGCCTGCAGACCCTCTCCCTGACAGGGAGAGGGCGTAGCCAGAGCGGCGTTTTTGCTGAGAAGCCTTCCCTCTCCCGTGGGGGAGAGGGTGATGGGATATCGCTATGGCGTGACGGGAGCGGGCGCTGGCGCGGCGGGGGCGGTATTGACCTCGCCGTTGCGCATCGTTTGCGCCACCTGCTGTTTCTCCATGTTCACGGCGCTAAGCTGTGCGTTGACCGTCGGCTTGAGCGGGGCATCGGCCTGCACGCTGCCGCTGGCGGTCAGCTGGAGATTGCCATCCCCGCTGATGGGGAGCGAAGGCCAGCCCCAGGCCTGCAGAATATTCAGCGGCACGCCGCGGCCGTTCAAGCTCAGATTGACCTGGCGCTGCGGCAGCTGGGATACCGCGGCGGTGGCCTGCAGAATACCGCGCTCGGTGAACGCGCTGAGCTCAGTGATATTGAGCGTCGACGCCGTGGCGCTCAGCTTGAGTGAAGGGCGGCGCACGTCAATTCGGTTAAAAGTCGCCGCCGCGGCGTTCAGCGTCGCACTACCGTTCCACACCCCCCAGCTGCCGTTTTTCACCAGCTGAAGCTCGCCGCCATAGCCATCGAGAGCGGTAATTTGCCATGGGAAGGCAGGGTCCACATCGATGATCAGGTTGCGGCTGGCGCTGAATTTTTTCAGCGTCAGGCTTTGCAGCCAGGCCGGCAGCGGCGTCATCCACAGCGGCTTCCAGTTCGCCGGCAGCGTGTACTCCAGCCCGGCGAAGGCGGTGTCGTCGAGCACCAGCGCGTTACCGGCGCGCAGCCAGTTGCCGGAGGTTCGCACCATGCCGCCCTCCCAGCGCGAGGAGAACTGGCGCAGGGCAATACCCTGGGGTGAAAATTCGGCATTCACGATCGGGTCGAAAAAGTGCAGCGAGCCGTAGATAAATTCGCTGGCATTCATCGACAGCGTGCCGTCCTGGCTCTGCCAGCCGCCGTGACTGAGCGTCAGGTTGCGCAGGTTCAGGTCGAGGTCGGTTACCGCCCAGTCCGGCCCCTGCAGGCGGGCGTCGGTGATATCCAGGCGGCCAATCTGCAGAGAGGGGACCGTGGTTAACGGCGCGAAAAAGTCGGCCAGCGAGGCGGCGCTCTGCAGTCGGATCTCATTTAGCTGAAGGTTATCCACCAGCCAGCTGCCGTCGGCGCTGCGTTTCGCATTGCCGGTTAAGGTGCCGCGGGCGACATCGGCGCCGAGGGTGGAGAGGGTGACTTCGCCCTGATCAATCTTGCCCTGAATCAGGACGTTGCTGGCTTCGACGCCGTTGAGCGTCATTGAACCCGCGCTCATCTGGATCTGCGCCGTTTTCCCCAGCACATTGCCTGCCTCCGGCGCCCATGGACTGACGCCGCCGGTGACGCGCTGCGCGCTGAGCGCCCAGCCGGTTTCCGGACTATTGAAAGCCATATTGCGCAACATCAGCCGGTCGGCAGCGAACGGCAGGTCGGCAGAGTGGGGGGACAGATTCAGGGTGCCGTCGTTAAGGACAATCTCATCCGCATGCAGCGGGTCGCTAAACTGGCGGGTGCTGAAGCCAATATCGACCGTTTTCGCCACCAGGGTTGCCGGCTTGCCTTCCCGGCCAAAGGTGACGTTTTGCAACTGCACATGCAGAGGGGAGGAGAAATCATGATCCATCGCATCGAAGGAGACCTGCCAGCCGGTGCCATTGCTGAGCCAGGCGCTGGCCTGGCGGGCGCCCCAGTGGGTTTGCAGCAGGAACCACGCGCCAACCATGACGAGCAGCAGAGCGACTAGCAGCCAGAGAATCAGCTTTCCAAGAAATTTCATGGTCTTCCATTCTGTGAGATGCACATAACCGTGTTATGCCCGATTTAGGCGCACTTCTCAAGGCAGGCGTGGTTTATTTCCGTGACGGAGCAGGCGGTGGAGGACAACAGGGGGGCGTCCCGGCCGATGGCACGACCGGGGGCGCGTTAAATCAGGCTTTTTCCGGCGGGAAAATTAAATTCAGAACAATCGCCGTGATACCGCCGGCGGCGATGCCGGAGGAGAGCAGATTCTTCAGCCAGTCCGGTGCGAACTGCAGGATCAACGGCTGTTGCGACACGCCGAGGCCCACCGCCAGCGACAGGGCGATAATCAGGATCGCCCGGCGATTCAGCGGCTCGCGGGAGACGATGCGCACGCCGGACGCGGCGATGGTGCCGAACATCACCAGCGTGGCGCCGCCAAGCACCGGCTCAGGGATATGCTGTACGAAACCGCTCACCGCCGGGAACAGCCCGAGGACGATCAGCATCAGCGCTACCACAAAGCCGACGTAGCGGCTGGCGACGCCGGTCAGCTGGATCACGCCGTTGTTCTGGCCGAAGCAGGAGTTCGGGAAGGTGTTGAAGACCGCGGAAACAAAGGAGTTGAGGCCGTTAGCCAGCACGCCGCCTTTCAGGCGTTTCATATACAGCGGACCGGAGACCGGCTGCTCGGAGACATCGGAGGTGGCGGTGATATCGCCGATGGTTTCAAGGGAGGTGATCATAAACACCAGCATCAGCGGCAGCAGGAGGCTCCAGTCGATGCCGAGGCCATAGTACAGCGGCGTCGGAACGGTGATGAGGCTGCTGTTGGTCGGGGCGGTGTTGGCCGGCAGCATATCGAGGAACCACGCCGCCAGATAGCCCGCCGCCATGGCAATCACCAGCGAAGCGATGCGCAAATAGGGATTACGCTGGCGGTTGAGAATGATGATCAGCGCCAGCACGATGCCCGCCAGCAGCAGGTTCTTCGGCGCGCCGAAGGTGTGGTCGGCCATCGCCGCGTAGCCGCCGCCGATGGAGGTCAATCCGACCTGAATCAACGACAGGCCGATAATCATCACCACCACGCCGGAGACCAGCGGGGTAATGATGCGGCGCGCCAGATGCAGGACGCGGGAGAGAACCATTTCCGTGCAGCTGGCCAGCATCAGGGTGCCGAACAGGGCGGCCATCATTGTCGGGACGTCGGCGCCGCCGGTTTTCAGCGCGGTGCCGCCCATGATGAGCGGGGCGACAAAGTTGAAGCTGGTGCCCTGGATGGAGAGCAGTCCGGAACCGACCGGGCCCCAGGCTTTGATCTGAATAATGGAGGCCACGCCCGAGGCGAACAGCGACATGCTGATGATATGTTGGGTATCTTGCGCCGGGAGACCGAGAGCCTGGCAGATTAACAGCGCCGGGGTGATCACCGCGACAAACATCGCCAGCAGGTGCTGGAAGGCGGCGAACAGGGTTTGCGGTAGCGGTGGGCGATCTTCGAGGCGGTAGATTAATTCGCTGGCTGGTTTATGCGCAACCGGTTGCGCATTTTCTGACTCTGCGGTGTTAACGGACATCACAAGCAATCCCAAGGTGGCAAAGCGGGAATTTTATCGGACTGTAGACCAAAAGCAAACGTTTGCCAGCGTTTGCCCATAAAAATTTATGCCGTGAATATGCGCAACGAGATAATTAACATTTTGTATGCTAAATCGCATCATTCAGGATACAAAATATGTTTTTCTGTCATTTTTTCCGCCGTTCTGCGTAAAATCCCCCTCTGACTCCTCATGATGAGAAGCTAAAGACACCAGGAATATCGTCGCGTGTGAATGGATCATGCGCCATAAGGAGCTTTTTATGTTTCATCTCGATACCTTATCGACGCTCGTTGCCGCAACGCTTGTGCTGTTACTCGGCAGAAAACTCGTCCAAACCGTTCCCCTCCTCAAGCAATACACCATTCCTGAACCTGTTGCCGGCGGTCTGCTGGTGGCGCTGGCGCTGCTGGTGCTGAAAAAAAGTATGGATATCGAAATTGATTTCGATATGAGCCTCAAAGATCCGCTGATGCTGGCGTTCTTCGCCACCATCGGGCTTAACGCCAACCTCGCCAGCCTGCGGGCGGGCGGCAAGGTGCTGGGTACCTTTCTGATTGTGGTGGTTGGTCTGCTGCTGCTGCAGAACGCCCTCGGTATCGGTATGGCGAAGCTGCTGGGGCTGGATCCGCTGATGGGTCTGCTGGCCGGCACTATCACCCTTTCCGGCGGCCACGGCACCGGCGCGGCGTGGAGCAAGCTGTTCATTGAGCGCTATGGTTTTGCCAATGCCACGGAGGTGGCGATGGCCTGCGCGACCTTCGGCCTGGTGCTCGGCGGTCTGATCGGCGGCCCGGTGGCGCGTTACCTGGTGAAGCACTCTTCCTCTCCTGACGGGACGCCGGACGATCAGGTGGCGCCGACCGCCTTTGAAAAGCCGGACGTGGGGCGTGTCATCACGTCGCTGGTGCTGATCGAGAGTATCGCCCTGATCGCCATCTGTCTGACGCTGGGCAAGGTGGTTGCGCAACTGCTGGCGGGCAGCGTCTTTGAGCTGCCGACCTTCGTCTGCGTGCTGTTTATCGGCGTGATCCTTAGCAACAGCCTGGCGCTGGCGGGGTTGTATCGGGTGTTCGATCGCGCGGTGTCGGTGCTGGGCAACGTCAGCCTGTCGCTGTTCCTCGCCATGGCGCTGATGAGCCTCAAACTGTGGGAGTTGGCCTCCCTGGCGCTGCCGATGATTATTATCCTGGCGGTCCAGGCGTTGGCGATGGCGCTGTATGCGGTGTTCGTCACCTACCGGATGATGGGCAAAAACTACGATGCCGCGGTGCTGGCGGCGGGCCACTGTGGGTTTGGTCTGGGGGCAACGCCGACGGCGATTGCCAATATGCAGGCGATTACCGACCGTTTTGGCCCGTCGCACATGGCCTTCCTGGTGGTGCCGATGGTGGGGGCGTTCTTTATCGATATCGTCAACGCGCTGGTGATTAAGCTGTTTCTGCTGCTGCCGGTGTTTGGCTGATAAAAACCCGGAGGCGGTGCGCTACCTGATTATGCGGTCTGCGGGCTGTGTAGCCCGGGTAAGGCGTTTACGCCGCAACCCGGGGATACCCCGGGATTTATGCGTTGGCGCGGCTTCTCCCCGGCTCGCGCTGCGCTTAGCCGGGCTACGGGGTGTGCGGCCTGCTGGTTGTATCCCGGCCAAGGCGTTTACGCCGCCAGCCGGGAATACCTCAACAATCTTACGCTTCGTCGTGCTCTTCCCACGCCAGGGCGCGTTTCACTGCTTTCTTCCAGCCGCTGTAGCGATAGTTGCGCTCGGTGGTTTCAATGCCCGGGCGGAATTCGCGCTCAATCACCGCTTTCTCCTGCAGCTCATCAAGGTTCTGCCAGAAGCCGACCGCCAGCCCGGCCAGATAGGCGGCGCCCAGGGCTGTGACTTCGCGCACTTCCGGACGCTCCACACGGGTGCCGAGGATATCGGACTGGAACTGCATCAGGAAGTTGTTGGCCACTGCGCCGCCGTCCACGCGCAGGGCGTGCAGACGGATACCGGAGTCAGCCTGCATTGCTTCCAGCACGTCGCGGGTCTGATAGGCGATGGACTCCAGCGTCGCACGGATAATGTGGTTCGAGTTCACGCCGCGGGTGAGGCCGAAAATCGCGCCGCGGGCATACGGGTCCCAGTAAGGCGCGCCAAGACCGGTGAACGCGGGCACGACATACACGCCGTTGGTGTCCTTCACTTTGGTGGAGAAGTACTCGGAGTCGAACGCATCGCTGATGAGCTTCATCTCGTCGCGCAGCCACTGAATGGAGGCGCCAGCCATAAACACCGCCCCTTCCAGAGCGTAGTTCACCTCGCCGCGCGGACCGCAGGCGATGGTGGTCAGCAAACCGTGAGTGGAGGTCACTGCTTTTTCGCCGGTGTTCATCAGCATAAAGCAGCCGGTGCCATAGGTATTTTTTGCCATCCCTTCCTTGACGCACAGCTGGCCGAACAGGGCCGCCTGCTGGTCACCGGCGATCCCGGCGATAGGAATACGGGTCCCGCCTTTACCACCGATGTTGGTCTGGCCGTACACTTCGGACGACTTGCGCACTTCCGGCAGCATGGCGCGCGGAATATCCAGCGCGTCGAGCATCTTATCGTCCCAGTCCAGGTCGTGGATGTTGAACAGCATGGTGCGCGAGGCGTTGGTGTAGTCGGTGACGTGCACGCGACCCTGGGTCATCTTCCAGATAAGCCAGGTGTCCACGGTGCCAAACAGCAGCTCACCGCGCTTCGCACGCTCACGGGAACCTTCGACATGGTCGAGGATCCATTTCACCTTGGTGCCGGAGAAGTAGGGGTCCACCACCAGGCCAGTGGCCTTGCGGATATACTCCTCCATCCCGTCACGCTTGAGCTGCTCGCAGATCTCTGCGGTGCGGCGGCACTGCCAGACGATGGCGTTATAGATCGGTTTGCCGGTCTCACGCTCCCACACCACCACGGTCTCACGCTGGTTGGTGATACCGATGGCCGCGATCTGATCGGAGTTGATATCCGCTTTGGCCAGCGCTTCGACCAGCGTCGAGCTTTGGGACGCCCAGATTTCCATCGGGTCGTGTTCGACCCAGCCTGGCTTAGGATAAATTTGTTCGAATTCTCGCTGGGAGACGCTGACGATATTGGCATCATGATCCATCACAACGGCCCGGGAGCTGGTAGTGCCCTGGTCAAGCGCAACGATATATTTTTTGTCGGTCATAGTCGGTGTCCCGTAGTCAGATTACAGCGAAGCTTTATGTTGAGTGGTGGAAGAGGAGGGGCTCTGTTGCTCTTCGTCCACGCAGGTGTCGCAAGGCAGGTGGCGGCCAATCAGCTTACGATAGCTGAACGCGCCCAGCGCCGCGCCGACCACCGGTGCGCACAGCGGCACCAGGAAATAAGGTATATCTTTGCCGCCGGTGAAGGCGACATCACCCCAGCCGGCCAGCCAGGCGAAGGCTTTCGGGCCGATATCACGCGCCGGGTTCATGGCGAAGCCGGTCAGCGGGCCCATAGAGGCGCCAATCACCGCGATCAGCAGGCCGATCAGCAGCGGCGCCAGCGGGCCGCGCGGCACGCCGTTGCCATCGTCGGTCAGCGCCAGGATGACGCCCATCAGGATAGCGGTAATCACCATCTCTACCGCGAAGGCCTGCACAAAATTGATATGCGGGTTCGGGTAAGTGGAGAAGATGCCAGCCAGATCAAGGCTTTCCACGCTGCCGCGTACCATATGGTGGGTGGTTTCATAATCGAGGAAAAGATTGTAATAAAGCCCGTAAACTAATGCCGCAGCGCAAAAGGCGCCAGCGAATTGCGAAATAATAAAAGGAACCACTTTGCGGCCATCGAAGCAGGCGAACAGCCAGAGCGCGATGGTCACCGCAGGGTTAAGGTGCGCACCGGATACCCCGGCGGTCAGGTAGATCGCCATGGCGACGCCCAGACCCCAGATGATGCTGATTTCCCATTGTCCGAAGCTGGCTCCCGCGACCTTGAGCGCAGCCACGCACCCAACGCCGAAAAAGATCAACAACCCGGTACCGAGGAACTCTGCGATGCACTGGCCTTTTAAGGTTGATGTTTGGCTCATAATCGAATCCTGAAGCGTGGTGATGATTATTGTATGTAGGGTGGTCACAGACGACCATATTGCCATGTAGGCATAGTGTTAATTTATCGTTAACGAGCAAAAACGAGAAATATCGAACTTCAAATGTGTGTACCACGTCAAGAAAATGAGCGTTTTCGCGCCATTCGCGCGCATTGAGCGCGCTGCCGGAGCGTTTCACCTCGCATTTTGTTAACCATAAAATTAACAATGGCTCATGAAGTACGAGCGAACTGCGCTGAAAGTACCAGGTAAAGACTGAAAAGTGTTGCAAACCGCAATCTGCGCGGCTTGCCGCTGGACAGGGGAGGCGGGGATTCATACAATCGACGATAACACCGCTATGTGCGCTAATTTTCGTTAAGGCGGGACCGCGTATACGAAACACCAGTTTCTATCAACGCCTTGCAAGTTCAGGAGAGGTATGACGATGTCATTAGAAGTGTTTGAGAAATTAGAATCTAAGGTTCAGCAGGCGATTGATACCATCACTCTGTTGCAGATGGAAATCGAAGAGCTGAAAGAAAAGAACAACACCCTGGCGCAGGAAGTTCAGAGCGCGCAGCATGGTCGTGAAGAGCTGGAGCGCGAAAACAGCCAGCTGAAAGAGCAGCAGCAGGGCTGGCAGGAGCGTCTGCAGGCGCTGCTGGGCCGCATGGAAGAAGTCTAATCGCTTCGCGCCCTCTCCCGCCAGGGAGGGGGTGATCCTTATCCCTTCCTTTATACTCGCAAGTTATAGCCAATCTTTTTTTATTCTTTAATCATTGAATCGCTTTCTGGCACGCTTAGCCCATCACAACACGACATAAAGAGAGCGGTGCGATGAATAAGTGGGGCGTAGGGTTAACTCTGTTGCTGGCATCCGCCAGCGTTCTGGCAAAAGACATTCAGCTATTAAACGTATCTTATGATCCAACGCGCGAGCTGTACGAACAGTACAACAAAGCGTTCAGCGCGCACTGGAAGCAGGAGACCGGCGACAACGTGGTGATCCGCCAGTCGCACGGCGGCTCCGGCAAGCAGGCGACCTCGGTGATTAACGGTATTGAAGCGGATGTGGTTACGCTGGCGCTGGCCTACGACGTCGACGCGATCGCCGAGCGCGGCCGTATCGATAAAAACTGGCTGAAGCGCCTGCCGGATAACTCCGCGCCCTATACTTCCACCATCGTGTTCCTCGTCCGTAAGGGCAACCCGAAACAGATCCATGACTGGAACGACCTGATCAAACCGGGCGTGTCGGTCATTACCCCGAACCCGAAAAGCTCCGGCGGCGCTCGCTGGAACTACCTGGCGGCCTGGGGCTATGCCCTGCATCAGAACCATGGTGACCAGGCGAAAGCCCAGGAGTTCGTCAAGGCGCTGTATAAAAACGTGGAAGTGCTGGACTCCGGCGCGCGCGGTTCGACCAATACCTTCGTAGAACGTGGGATCGGCGATGTGCTGATCGCCTGGGAAAACGAAGCGCTGCTGGCGACCAACGAACTGGGCAAAGACAAGTTTGAAATCGTGACTCCGAGTGAGTCGATTCTGGCTGAGCCGACCGTTTCGGTGGTCGATAAAGTCGTGGATAAGAAAGGCACCCGCCAGGTGGCGGAAGCGTACCTGAAGTATCTCTACTCGCCGGAAGGCCAGGAGATTGCGGCGAAGAACTTCTACCGTCCGCGCGATCCGAACGTGGCGAAAAAATATGCTAATGAATTCCCGAAACTGAAGCTGTTCACCATCGATCAGGAGTTCGGCGGCTGGACGAAAGCGCAGAAAGCGCACTTCTCCAACGGCGGCACCTTCGACCAGATTAGCCAGCGTTAAACCTCTCCAGCCCCGCTCCGGCGGGGCTTGCTGCCATCGCCCTGCGGCGGCTGTGCTTGCGCGGGCCTTCAGGCCGCCAGCGTAGCCCGGGCAACGCGCCAGACGCCATCCGGAAAAGCGCCCCGCCCGTCATCTGTTTTCATTTAGTCATCAAATTACGTTACTCTTCCGCTTCAGGCTTAACAGGGAATGAAAATGAGAAGAGTAAGATACTTTTTGCTGGCGCTGCTGGTGGCGATCCTCGCGGCGCTGGCCGGCGGCTACTACTGGCTGCACTCTGGCAACCCGGACGCGTTGCGCAAGATTGTGCTGCAGCAGTGCGTTCCCCATCAGCAACAGCAGCAAAACCCGTCGCCGTGCGCCGAAGTGAACCTCAAGGGCGGCTATGTGCTGTTTAAAGACCGTAACGGCCCGCTGCAGTATTTGCTGATGCCGACCTACCGCATTAACGGCACCGAAAGCCCGCTGCTGTTGGATCCGCTGACGCCCAACTTCTTCTGGCAGGCCTGGCAGGGGCGTGAAATCATGAGCCAGCGCCACGGCGCGCCGGTCCCGGATAACGCGGTATCGCTGGCAATCAACTCGCGCAGCGGACGCACGCAAAACCATTTCCATATTCATATCTCTTGCCTGCGCCCCGATGTGCGCGCGCAGTTAGATAAGGATGCGGCGGCGATCAGCAGCCGCTGGCTGCCGCTACCGGGTGGGCTTGAGGGCCATGAATACCTGGCGCGCCGGGTGACGGAGGCGGAGCTGGCCCAGCGCAGCCCATTCCTGATGCTGGCGGAAGAGGTGCCGGAGGCGCGTCAGCATATGGGACGCTTCGCGCTGGCGATGGCCCAGCAGAGCGACGGCTCGCTGGTGCTGCTGGCGACGGAGCGTAACCTGCTCTCCCTGAACCGGGCCTCGGCGGAAGAGATTCAGGATCATCGCTGCGCCATCCTTAACGCAAACCACTAGTTCTGGCGTTTACCTGTCTTACCTGTCGTCGTATTCTTGCTGAAAAAAACGACAGGAGACAGGCATGTCGCTCTGGCTTACCCACCCGCTGTTCCTCCCTTCACTGATTGTCGGCGTCACCATTGTGCTCTGGGCGACGTCGCTGCTGCCGGAGTTTATCACCGCGCTGCTGTTTTTCGCTGCGGCGATGATGGCGAAAATCGCCCCGCCGGAGGTGATCTTTGGCGGCTTTGCCTCCTCGGCCTTCTGGCTGGTGTTCAGCGGTTTTGTGCTCGGCATCGCGATCCGTAAAACCGGGCTGGCGGACCGGGCGGCGCAGGCGTTGTCGGCGCGGCTAACCGACTCCTGGCCGCGGATGGTCGCCAGCGTGGTACTCCTGAGCTACGCCCTGGCGTTCGTGATGCCTTCCAACATGGGGCGCATCGCGCTGCTGATGCCGATCGTGGCGGCGATGGCCCGCCGGGCGGGCATTGCCGACGGTAGCCGCGGCTGGTTCGGCCTGGCGCTGGCGGTGGGATTCGGCACCTTTCAGCTGTCGGCGACCATTCTGCCCGCCAACGTGCCGAATCTGGTGATGAGCGGCGCGGCGGAAGGCTCGTACGGTATCCACCTGAATTATGTCCCCTATTTACTGCTGCATACGCCGGTGCTTGGCTGGCTGAAAGGGGCGGCGCTGGTGGCGCTAATCTGCTGGCTGTTTCCTGGTAAGCCGCATCCGCCGCGCGACCTGGCGCCGCTGCCGGCGATGAGCCGCGACGAGAAGCGTCTGGCGTGGCTGCTGGCGGTGGTCCTCACGCTGTGGGTGACCGAGAGCTGGCACGGCGTTGGCCCTGCGTGGACCGGCCTGGCGGCGGCGGTGGTAACGCTGCTGCCGCGGGTGGGCTTTATCAGCGGCGAGGAGTTTGCCAGCGGCGTGAATATGCGCACCTGCATCTACGTCGCCGGGATTCTGGGGCTGGCGATCACCGTCACCCAAACCGGGATTGGCGGCGTGGTGGGCAATGCGCTGCTGGAAGTGATGCCCCTGGATAAAGACAATCCTTTCACCAGCTTTCTCGCTCTGACCGGGATAACCAGCGCGCTGAACTTTATTATGACCGCCAACGGCGTGCCGGCGCTCTACACCACCTTTGCCCAGAGCTTTGCCGACGCCACCGGCTTCCCGTTGCTGAGCGTAATTATGATTCAGGTGCTGGGCTATTCCACGCCGCTGCTGCCGTATCAAGCGTCGCCGATCGTGGTCGCGATGGGGTTAGGCAAGGTCCCGGCGAGGGCGGGGATGCTGCTGTGTCTGGCGCTGGCGGCGGTGAGCTATTTGATTTTGCTGCCGCTGGACTACGCCTGGTATCAGCTGTTGGGGAAACTGTAGCGGCAAAAAAAGCCCGGCTTGCGCTGTGCGAAGCCGGGCTTCAGAGATTTATCAGTCATCCCGGTCGCGTGTCGCCGCCGGGAAAAGCGGATTAGGCTTTTTTCGCCGCTTCTGCAGCTTTCACGATCACCGCGAAAGCGTCTGCTTTCAGGGAAGCGCCGCCAACCAGCGCGCCGTCGATGTCCGGCTGGGTGAACAGCTCTGCTGCGTTGCCAGCGTTAACGGAACCGCCGTACTGGATGATCACTTGCTCAGCGATTTTGGCGTCAGCTTTAGCAATGTGGTCACGGATGAATTTGTGCACCGCCTGAGCCTGAGCCGGGGTCGCGGATTTGCCGGTACCGATAGCCCATACGGGTTCGTAAGCGATAACCACGCCTTCGAAAGCGGCAGCGCCCTGTGTTTTCAGTACCGCGTCGATCTGACGCGCGCAAACTTCTTCCGTTTTGCCCGCTTCGTTTTCCGCTTCGGTTTCACCGATGCACAGTACCGGAGTCAGACCCTGCTCTTTCAGCACGGCGAATTTCTTCGCGATCAGCTCGTCGGATTCTTTGTGGTAGGTACGACGCTCGGAGTGGCCGATGATGATGTACTGCGCGCCGATATCTTTCAGCATTTCGGCGGAGGTTTCACCGGTGAAAGCGCCGGACAGGTTCACGTCAACGTTCTGCGCGCCCAGGTGGATGTGGCTGCCTTCTGCCGCACGCTTAGCCAGGTCCAGATACATTTCCGGCGGGGCGATGGCAACTGCACAGCCGCTTACGCCAGCCAGCTCGGTACGCAGGTTCGCAACCAGTTCGTTTACCATGTGGCGGCTGCCGTTCAGTTTCCAGTTACCCATCACTAAAGGATGTCGCATTTTAATTCTCCACGCTACTTAAGCGAATTAAGGAATATAGCCGCCCCCGAGGGCAGCATGGTCTGTGAAACAGTATAGAGACTCGTCACTGGAAAGGCTTTGCTTTTTGTCATTTATTGTTACCTTCCAGCGTTTCAGATAGCGCCAGCTTAATCGGTTCAATAGCGAAGGTCAGACCCTTTTCGCCATGATCTGCCACCACATAGCGCACGGCGCCCTCGGTGTCGGCGAAGTAGCGTTTGCCTTTGCCGGCGGTCAGCAGTTTCTGCAGTTTTTGCTGGCTCTGCGCCGGGCTAAGGGTGGGCACGAAGGCGCGGATCATGGCGCTCATATACTCCAGCGCTTTGGCCTTCGCCGCTTTTTGCTCCGGCCCCTGGATCGGCAGCCAGGTGATCTGCATGGATTTGATCTTCAGCGTGCCGCGCTCCAGCGCGGTGGAGGCATAGAGATTTTCGTTTATCTTGCTGGCGGCGCGGGTCAGGTTAGCCCGATCGCGGCTGGTTGATATGGAACGGAATTCATTCAGAGGCAGCTTCGGGTTATCGGCGTTAAATTTTTCCCGGAACTGGCTGATCGACAGGTCAAAGCTCGGTGCGCCGGCGAGCAGGTAGGGGGCAGCGGTCGTCGATTCGCTTTCTGCGGACAACGCGTGCGGGCCGACGGCAAGGCCCATCAGCCCACTGAAACACAAGATTGTCCACTTCTTCATGCCCGTCGTTCCTTTTTTTGCCTGCTGACGATTAAATCGGGAAGCGCGGCGCTTGTCAAAAAGTCACGACGCCAGGGTAAACTACGCAGACGATGATGATAAGGAAAAACGCATGACCCTACAGCAGTGGTTATTCTCAATTAAAGGGCGCATTGGCCGCCGCGATTTCTGGATCTGGATTGCCATCTGGCTGGTGACCATGAGCGCTCTGTTCACCCTCGCAGGGAGCAATCTGCTTAATCTGCAGACGGCGGCGTTTATTATCGTCTGCCTGCTGTGGCCGACGGCGGCGGTGGTGGTGAAGCGACTGCACGATCGCGGCAAATCCGGACTGTGGGCGCTGCTGATGATTTTGGCGTGGATGCTGCTGGCGGGGAACTGGGCGATGCTGCCGCAGGTCTGGCAGTGGGGCGTCGGGCGCTTTGTGCCGACGCTGATTATCGTCATGATGCTGATCGACCTGGGGGCGTTTGTCGGCACCCAGGGCGAGAATAAGTTCGGCAAGGAGACCCAGGACGTGCGCTGGAAAGCGGACGCCTGATTACCAGTAATGCTCCGCCGTCATGTGGCCCGGCCGGCGACGCAGATGTTTGGTCATCTGCCGGGTCTCTTTTAACAGCTGTTGGGTATCGCGCACCATCTGCGGGTTGCCGCACAGCATCACATGGCTGGTGTGGTTGGTCATCGGCAGGCCGACCGCCTCCTCCAGCGCCCCGGTTTCAATCAGGAATGGCACCCGGCCGGTCAGCGAGCCTGCCACGGTTTCGCGGCTGACCACCGTCTGGATGCGTAATTTGCCGGCGTAGCGCTGCTCAAGCTCGCGCATCAGCGGCAGATAGCTCAGGTCCGCGGCGTAGCGCACGGCATGGACCAGCACCAGATGGTTAAAGCGCTCAAGATCTTTGCCTTCCTGGAGAATCGACAGGTAAGGCCCAAGCGCGGTGCCGGTCGCCAGCATCCACAGGGTATCGCAATCCGGTACTTCCTCGAGGACGAAGAAGCCAGCCGCTTCGCTCACCACCTGGACCTCATCGCCCGGCTTCAGCGCCGCCAGACGCGGGCTCAGCTTGCCTTCCGGGACGGTGACCAGATAGAACTCGAGATCGGGATTGCCGGGAGCGTTGACGTAGGAGTAGGCGCGCTGCACGCGTTCGCCGTCGATTTCCAGCCCGAGCTTGGTAAATTGCCCGGCGGTAAACGGCTGAACCGGCGCCCGCACGTATAAACTGAACAAGGCGTCCGTCCAGTACTCCACTTTTGTCACTTTGCCGCTAACCCAGTCCGCCATCGTCTTCTCCTGTTGCCAAGCGATGCTTTATCTTCGGCCCAGACGGGCAAGATTTCCACCCCGCAGGCGCAAGAAAGCTCTATTGATCAAATATAAACGAAGAACAGGACAACCGCCCGCGGACGGTTGCCTGGAGGAGAGAAAGCGGTATTACAGGATGTGCTGCTGGACGTCCGGATCTTTACGGTCGAGGTAATGAATCGACTGGATCCGACGGATGGTGCGCGACTTGCCGCGGATCAGCAGCGTCTCGGTGGTGGCCATATTGCCCTTACGGGTGATGCCGTCCAGCAGATCGCCTTTGGTGATGCCGGTGGCGGAGAAGACGACGTTATCGCTGCGCGCCATTTCATCAAGGCGCAGCACTTTACCCGCTTCGATGCCCATGGTTTTGCAGCGCGCCAGCTCGTTTTCACCGATGCGACGATTCTCTTCGCTGTCGCCCTTCACGTGGTGACGAGCCAGCAGGCGGCCCTGCATATCGCCGTCGAGCGCGCGGATCACCGCGGCGGAAACCACCCCTTCCGGCGCGCCGCCGATGCCGTACAGCACGTCGACTTCGCTATCCGGCATGCAGGTGAGAATGGAGGCCGCGACGTCGCCATCGGGAATGGCGAACACCCGCACGCCCAGCTGCTGCAGCTGAGCAATCACCGCGTCGTGGCGCGGTTTCGCCAGCACGGTGACGGTCAGCTCGCCCAGCGGCTTGTTCAGCGCGCGGGCGATATTGCGCAGGTTCTCTTCCAGCGGCAGACTGAGGTCGATAGCGCCTTTAGCGCCCGGGCCGACAATCAGCTTTTCCATATACATATCCGGCGCGTTGAGGAAGCAGCCTTTATCGCCGACCGCCATCACCGCCAGGGCGTTAGCCTGGCCCATCGCCGTCATCCGGGTGCCTTCGATGGGATCGACGGCGATATCCACCGCATCGCCCTTGCCGGTGCCCACTTTTTCGCCGATATAGAGCATCGGCGCTTCATCGATTTCGCCCTCGCCGATGACGATGGTGCCGTCGATATTGACGAGGTTAAGCATAATGCGCATGGCGTTCACCGCGGCGCCGTCGGCGGAGTTTTTATCGCCGCGGCCCAGCCATTTATAGCCCGCCAGCGCGGCGGCTTCGGTGACACGCGAAAATTCGATGGCCAGTTCTCGTTTCATAATCCACTCATTGTGTAGAAAAATTGCCCGCAGCGCGGCAAAAGCGCGCTACGCGTTGGAATAGCGTTCGGTTTCCGGCATCCAGCGCTCGATCAGCGCCTGGGCCTGCAGCGGATAGCGTTCATGAATGTGGCGCGCAATGCGCTGAACGTCGGGGATCATCGCCTGATCGCGCAGTAAATCCGCCACTTTAAACTCGGCGTTGCCGGTCTGGCGGGTGCCGAGCAGCTCGCCGGGACCGCGAATTTCAAGGTCTTTCTGGGCGATGACGAAACCGTCGTTGCTGTCGCGCAGCACCTGCAGACGCTTCTGCGCCGTTTTAGAGAGCGGCGATTTATAGAGTAGCACGCAGTGGGAAGCGACCGCGCCGCGCCCGACGCGCCCTCTGAGCTGGTGCAGCTGCGCCAGACCCAGACGTTCCGGGTTTTCGATAATCATCAGGCTCGAGTTCGGCACGTCGACACCGACTTCAATGACCGTCGTGGCTACCAGCAGGTGCATTTCGCCCTGCTTGAAAGCCTGCATCACCGCCTGCTTTTCCGCCGGTTTCATCCGCCCGTGCACCAGACCGATATTCAGCTCCGGCAGCGCCAGCTTGAGCTCCTCCCAGGTGGCTTCCGCCGCCTGGGCCTCCAGCAGATCGGACTCTTCGATGAGGGTACAGACCCAATAGGCCTGGCGGCCTTCGTGGGTGCAGGCGTTGCGCACGCGGTCGATAATATCGCTGCGCCGGGTGTCCGGGATAGCGACGGTGGTCACCGGGGTTCGGCCCGGCGGCAGCTCGTCGATAACCGAGGTATCAAGGTCGGCGTAGGCGGTCATCGCCAGGGTGCGCGGGATCGGCGTGGCGGTCATGATCAGCTGATGCGGATGGAAACCCTGCTGCTGACCTTTCTCCCACAGCGCCAGCCGCTGGTGTACGCCGAAGCGGTGCTGTTCGTCGATAATCACCAGTGCCAGGCCATTAAACTGCACCTGTTCCTGGAAGATGGCGTGGGTGCCGACAATCATCTGCACCTCGCCGCTGGCGATCGCGTCCTGCTGCGCCTGGCGGGCTTTGCCTTTCTGTTTGCCCGCCAGCCAGCCGACTTCAATGCCCAGCGGTGCAAACCAGCTGCGGAAGTTATTGGCGTGCTGCTCGGCGAGCAGTTCGGTGGGCGCCATCAGCGCCACCTGTTTGCCGTGGGCGATAGCGCGCAACGCGGCCAGGGCGGCGACCAGCGTTTTACCGGAGCCGACGTCGCCCTGCACCAGGCGCATCATTGGCACGTCCAGCGCCATATCGCGCTCGATCTCGGCGGTGACCCGCGCCTGCGCGCCGGTGGGCTTAAAGGGCAGGGAGGCCAGCAGCTGATTTTTCAGGGTATCGTTGGCGCCGAGCGGCAGGGCGTGATAGCGCTGGGCGCCTGCCCGCAGCGCCAGCATGCTGAGGTTGTGCGCCAGCAGCTCTTCCAGAATCAGGCGCTGCTGCGCCGGGTGCTTGCCGCTTTCCAGCTCGCTAAGCAATAACGATGGCGGCGGACGATGCAGGGTGCGCAGCGCCTCCGGCAAGCTCATCATCCCCTGCGCCAGCTCCGGCGGCAGGAGTTCGCCGATAGCGCAGGTCTCCAGCAGCTCGAGCGCCTGATCGGTGAGCTTGCGCAGGGTCGCCTGCTTAATGCCCTCGGTAGTCGGATAGACCGGCGTTAGGGTCTCCTGCAGCTCCGGGGTGCTCATATCGCCCTGGACGCGATATTCCGGGTGGATCATTTCGGCGCCGTACTTCCCGCGTTTGGCTTCACCGTAGGCCAGCACGCGTCGACCGGTCGCGAGGCTGTTTTTCATCGCCGCGTTGAAGTTGAAAAAGCGCATGGTGAGGATGCCGGTGCCGTCGCTGATCTGGCAGGTCATCATTCGGCGGCCGCCGAAGGTGATATTGCTGTTGAGCACTTCGCCTTCCACGGTGGCATAAACGCCGGGAAGCAGATCGGCTATCGGATAAAGATGGGTGCGATCTTCGTAGCGCAAAGGCAGGTGCAGCAGCAGATCCTGTACCGTATGCAGGCCGATCTTCGCCAGCTTGCTGCTCTGCGCAGCCCCGACGCCGGTGAGTGAACTGAGCGGAACGGCATCTAACAGGCGGCCTGACATCGGGTTTACCTCGCAGCCTGCATGGTGGCCCACCACGCGGCATCGGCTTCCACTTCGCCCTGCTCGTTAACGTGGGGGTAAGGCAGCCCTTTTTGTCTCGCGACGCGGGCCAGCACCGGATAGCCGCCTTCAAACAGCAGGCGCTGTTGCTCTTCCGGCGGCAGCATGCTGTTGGCGCGTTGGTACATCCCGGCATTCTGTCGCTGCCGCTGGGCTTCATACAGGATCAGCGCCGAGGCGACGGAGACGTTCAGCGACTGCACCATGCCGATCATCGGGATAATAATGTCCTGATCCGCCAGGGCCAGCGCTTCCTGAGTGATGCCGGTTTTCTCCTGACCCATCAGGATGCAGGTTGGACGCGTATAGTCGATTTCACGGAAATCGATGGCTTTGTCGGAAAGATGGGTGGCGAGGATTTGCATACCCTGGCCTTTGAGGTGGCCGACGGCATCTGCGATGGTACGGTGGGTTTTCACCTGCACCCAGCTGTTGCTGCCCGCGGCGGCGGAGGCCATGGTGCGCATCCGGCTGCTCGGCCAGACCGCGTGCACCTCGTGTACGCCAACGGCGTCTGCGGTCCGGATGACCGCAGAGACGTTATGGGGCTTATGGACCTGCTCCACGCAGACCGTCAGGTCAGGCTGACGCCTGGCGAGCATCTCGCAGATACGCGCATAACGCTGTGAATTCATTACTCTTAATCCTTCGAATTACCTCTTTAGCCGCTGCGGATCACGCGGCCCATCCCTGGGCCTCGCCCCTGACGGGGGCGCTGCAGGCAGCGTTCAAATCTGCTCCCGGCAGATCTGTCATTCGCTTGCCGCCTTGATGCAATTCGAATGTTTTGTCTAAAAGCTAATTTCGGTTACGGGTGACTTTAATCACGTCCGGCATGACGCGTATTTTGCGCATGATATTCGCCAGATGCACGCGGTCGCGGGCGGTCAGGCGGATAAAGGCGCTGTATACGCGGCCATCTTTCTCTTCCGTATTCAGGCTCTGGATATTGGAAGAGGCGGTGTTGATCGCCGCCGTCAGGTTAGCCAGTGCGCCCTGGTGGTTAAACATATCCACCTTGATCTCCGTAATGAACTCCTGAGCGGTCTCTTTATCCCACTCAACCGCCATAAATTTCTCCGGCTCTTTCTGGTAGCCGCGGATGTTACGACAGGATTCATGATGGATAACCAGCCCTTTGCCGGGACTGACGTGGGCGATAATCGGGTCACCGGGGATAGGGCGACAGCACTTGGCGAAAGTGATCAGCACGCCATCGGCGCCTTTGATCGGCAGATGGCCGTGGTTTGAGGCATTGGCCGGCACCGGCGCCGCAGCGGCTTCGCCCTGCTGCAGGTTTTTCGCCACCACCACGCTCATGGCGTTGCCCAGACCGATCTCCGCCAGCAGATCGTCAAGCGAGGCCAGCTTCATCCGGTCGAGCTCGCGCTGGATATTCTCCGGCGGGATCTCGGCGAGTTTGCGGCTACCGCCCAGCGCGTGGTTAAGCAGACGGCGGCCAAGGCTGACCGAGTCATCGCGCTTGAGGTTTTTCAGCAACTGACGGATCTTGGCGCGCGCCTTCGAGCTGACGACAAAGTTCAGCCAGGCGGCATTCGGACGTGCGCCCGGCGCGGTAATAATTTCGACAGTCTGACCGCTGGAGAGCGGCTGCGACAGCGGATAGGGCTGGCGGTCGACGCGCGCGCCGACGCAGGCATGGCCGATATCGGTATGCACCGCATAGGCGAAGTCCACCGGCGTGGCGCCAGCGGGCAGTTCGACAATGCGCCCTTCCGGGGTGAAAACGTAAATCTCATCGGGGAACAGATCGGATTTAACGCTCTCGATAAATTCAAACGAGCTGCCGGCGCTCTGCTGCAGCTCCAGCAGGCTCTGCATCCAGCGCTGGGCGCGGATTTGCGCGGTGGTGCTGCTTTCGCCGCCGTGCTCTTTATAAGCCCAGTGCGCCGCGACCCCCATCTCCGCCATCTGGTCCATGTCTTCGGTACGAATTTGTACCTCGACCGGGACGCCGTGGGGGCCGATCATCGAGGTGTGCAAAGACTGATAGCCGTTCGCTTTCGGAATAGCGATGTAATCTTTGAAACGACCTGGACGCGGTTTATAGAGGCTGTGCATCTGGCCAAGCACGCGGTAGCAGACATCGGCATCATGGACGATAACGCGGAAGGCGTAGATATCCATGATCGAGTGAAAACGCTGCTCTTTAAGCACCATTTTGCAGTAGATCGAGTACAGATGCTTTTCGCGACCGCTAACGCGGCAGGGGATCCCCGCTTCCTGCAAACGCCCTTCGATTTCCGAGAGAATCTTTTGGATCATCTCTTTACGGTTGCCGCGCGCCGCTTTGACCACCTCTTTAATGACGCGGTAGCGGTTCGGGTACAGCGCCTCAAAGCCCAGCTCTTCGAGCTCGGTTTTGATGTGATGGATACCTAAACGGTGCGCCAGCGGGCTGTAGATTTCCAGCGTTTCGCGGGCGATGCGGCGGCGTTTATCCGGGCGTAGCGAGCCCAGGGTACGCATGTTGTGGGTGCGGTCGGCAAGCTTGATGAGGATGACGCGGATGTCCTGCACCATCGCCATGATCATTTTGCGAAAGTTTTCGGCCTGTGCCTCTTTCTTATCGCGGAACTTGAGCTTATCAAGTTTCGATACCCCCTCTACCAGTTCGGCGACGCTTTTACCAAAAAGCTGTTCCATGTCCTGGTAGGTGGCGGGAGTATCTTCAATCACATCATGCAGCAGCGCGGCCATCAGCGTTTCGTAGTCGAGCTTCATCTCGGCCAGAATACAGGCTACCGCGACCGGGTGCGTGATATAAGGTTCACCGCTTGAACGTGTCTGACCCTCGTGAGCGTCACGTGCAACGAGATACGCCTGCCGCAGACGTTTGATCTGGTCTTCCGGCAGGTAGTTTTGAATCAGCTGATTCAGGCTTTCAAACAGATACAAGGGCGACCCGCTGTGTGATTAACGACGACCTTCAGCAATCGCGGTAACGGCTTGTAATTCAGCGGCTTCCTGCTCTTGCTGTTCCTGGCGCTCACGTACGTCGAGGATCTGGTTGTTGATCAGACCTTCTTCGATTTCGCGCAGTGCGATTACGGTGGTTTTATCGTTTTCTTCCGGTACCAGCGGATCCTTTCCGCCTACCTGCATCTGACGAGCGCGACGCGCGGCGACCAGTACCAGGTCAAAACGGTTACCAATTTTCTCTACAGCGTCCTGAACAGTTACGCGTGCCATACTTAAAATGCTCCACAGGTGAAGAAATGACTGGGCATGATACTGAATGTGGGTTCAGTCTGCCAATAGTTTGGTGATTAAAGCGCCATGTCGCTGCTTTTGGCGGCTCATGCGCAGACGTTCAGCGCGGATGATATTTTTCAGGTCGCTCAGGGCGGTGTCAAAATCATCGTTCACAATCAGGTAATCATATTCGGCGTAATGGCTCATTTCCGCAACGGCCTGGGCCATTCGTTTCGCGATCACCTCTTCGCTGTCCTGGCCGCGGCCGCGCAGGCGACGGTCCAGTTCATCTTTTGACGGCGGCAGAATAAAAACGCTGCGTGCGCCAGGCATGCTTTTACGGATCTGCTGCGCGCCCTGCCAGTCGATATCGAGGAAGACATCAACGCCGGTCGCCAGCACCTGCTCGATCGCTTTACGCGACGTGCCGTAATAGTTGCCAAAGACCTCTGCATGTTCCAGAAACGCGTTTTCGCCAATCATCGAGCGGAATTCGTCGTGATTCACGAAGAAATAATGTTCGCCGTGCACTTCACCCGGACGCGGCGCCCGCGTGGTATGGGAAACCGATACCTGGGTGTCATACAACGGTTGGGTTTTTAATAAAGCCTGAATCAGGCTGGATTTACCCGCGCCGCTAGGGGCGGAAACAATATAAAGCGTGCCTTGAGCCATGAGTGTCTTTTGTATGTGGTTATCGAAAGAGGTCCTACATACGAGCCTATTATACACGTCGCCGCGGCGTGACGCAGTCCTTGTCACACTTTTTGCCGCTGTTTCTTTCATTTTGCCTGCCGTTTTCCTGAATTCGCCAGCCGTTGCTGCAACGAGGTGTAAATCCTGGAAGGCGCTTCGCAGGGTGAAAAAGCGCCCGTCGCGGTTTCCGGCATTCTGCCGCAGACTCTCCGCCAGGTGATGAAGGAGGGGACAGCAATGCGTAAAGGAGGAGGGTGGCTGGCGGTAGGGATGTTCTCCGCCAGCGCGCTGGCGACGTGTCCGGACTGGCCGCCGGCCAAAGGCAGACAGGAGATCGCACGTCTACATCAGCAGATTGACGCCTGGAACGAGGCTTACTGGCGACAGGGCGCCAGCGAGGTGAGCGATGACGTTTACGACCAGCTCACCCTGCGCCTGGCGCAGTGGCGGCAATGCTTTCCGGGCGCGACGCCGGAGGATGACGATCTGCCTCCGCCGACTGGCGATACGCGTCATCCGGTCGCCCATACCGGCGTGCGCAAGCTGGCGGATGAGGCCAGCGTGGCCCGCTGGATGAAAAATAAAGCCGACCTGTGGGTACAGCCTAAAGTGGACGGCGTGGCGGTCACCCTGGTCTATCGCCAGGGGCATCTGGTTCAGGCTATTAGCCGCGGGGATGGCCTGCGCGGTGAGTTGTGGACCGCCCGAGCGCGGCAGATCCCGGCGCTGGCGAAGCTGACGACCGGCGAACTGGCCAACAGCGTGCTGCAGGGGGAGCTATTTCTGCGTCGGGAGGGGCATATTCAGCAGCAGGCTGGCGGAATGAACGCGCGGGCGAAAGTCGCCGGGTTGATGATGCGGGCTGACGCGGCGGCGGCGCCGCTCAGCCAGCTGGACGTTTTTATCTGGGCCTGGCCAGACGGTCCCTCGGATATGCGCCGTCGACAGCAGCTGCTGGCGCAGGCGGGGTTTGGCTACAGCGGACAATACACCCATTCGATAACGCGCGTTGAGCAGGTGGCGGAGTGGCGCCAGCGCTGGTATCGCTCGCCGCTCCCCTTCGTCAGCGATGGCGTGATTGTGCGTGAAGGACGCGAACCGTCGGGGCGCGTCTGGTCACCGGGAAGGGGCGAGTGGCTGGCAGCCTGGAAATATCCTCCGGCATCGCGGGTGATGGAGGTACGGGCGATCCATTTCAGTACTGGCCGCAGCGGCAGACTCAACGTAGTGGCTGAGCTTGAGCCCCAGCGGCTGGATGACAAACGCGTGCAGCGGGTTAACGTTGGCTCTGTGAGCCGCTGGCAGGCGCTGGATATTGGGGTTGGCGATCAGCTGCAGATCAGTCTGGCTGGCCAGGGTATTCCACGGATCGACGCTGTTGTCTGGCGGACGGTCGAGCGCCATAAACCGACGCCGCCGGCGGCGAAATTCAATGCGCTAACCTGCTATTTCGCCACCCCCGAGTGCAGCGAACAGTTTCTTTCCCGGTTGGTCTGGTTGTCATCAAAGTCGGCGCTGGATATCGATGGCGTAGGGGAAAGCGTATGGCGCGTTATTCAGCAGCAGCACCCGATGGAGCATCTTTTTTCCTGGCTGGCGCTCACGCCGGAGCAGCTGCAGGCGATGCCGGGGATCTCAGCTGCCCGCGGGCAGCACCTCTGGCACCAGTTTGATCTTATTCGTAAACGGCCTTTTATACGCTGGGTGCTGGCGATGGGGATCCCGGTGCCCCAGGGGGCGCTGGCGCAGCCTGGCAGTGAAAACTGGCGCCTCCTCACGGCAAAGAGTGAAGCGCAATGGCGCACGCTGCCGGGCGTGGGGGCGATCAGAGCCCGACAGTTAGTGGCTTTCCTGCATGACCCTGACGTGGCGGCGCTGGCGCAATGGCTTAGCAGGCAGCGCATCCCCGGGTTTTGAGGCGGTTAGTGGGCGTCGTGGGTGTAGTGGAAGACCGGTAGCCCGAGCTTCCAGCGCAGCGCCAGCATGCGGGCGGTAAAGCCGAACAGCAGCGTGGCCAGGACCACCACATCGTGGCTGCTGACGTAGTGTTGCAGCGCTATATAGAGTACCGCTGCGGCAAACGAGATCCCGGCATACAGCTCTTTCTGGAAGACCAGCGGAATGCGCTTGCAGAACATATCGCGCAGTACGCCGCCGAAAACGCCGGTGATGACCGCAGCAATAGAGGCGATAACCGGGCCTTCGCCCATATCCAGGGCGATCTGCGCGCCGATGATGGAAAACACGATCAGCCCCAGCGCATCCAGCACCAGGAAAAGCCGGCGAAGGTGCGGCATTACCGGGGCGGCAATTGTGGTAAGGACGGCGGCGACGGCGACAATGATGACGTATTCCGGATGCTTCACCCAGCCGAGAGGATAGTGTCCAAGCAGGATATCGCGAACAGAACCCCCGCCCAGCGCGGTCGCGGTGGCGATAATAATGACGCCAAACGTATCCATCCGCCGACGACCGGCAGCCAGCGCTCCGGTCATGGCTTCCGCGGTGATACCGATTAAATACAGAACATGAAGCAGCATAGATCCCCCCAGACAGTGGCCGGCAGGTTAACGATTTGTGCGCAGGATCACGATTGATATTTTCTAAAGTGAAGTCGTTAGGCCAGGAAAAATTAATGACAACATGGCTTAAATTGGCTTTATTTGGTGGTTAAGTATTATTTTTTGAATTTTTACAGATTAGAAAAAGTAATGTCTTATTCCCGATCGGTTATCTATATTGAAAACGCTATGAATACCTAATGTTTAAGTCCCGACCTTTATCCTTTTATTTTCTTTCTCGAGGAGATGAGAAAATGCGTGTCGCCGCCGGGAACAAACATTATCTGACTCGCCTGATGGCCGTAGTATTAACCGGGATTCTGGCCGGTCTGTCCGGTATGGCGCTGGCGCTGATTTTACATGCCATTCAGCACCTGGCTTTTGGCTACAGTCCAGCGCATATCGTTGGTTCGGTGTCATTTTTACAGGGCGTCACGGCGTCGCCCTGGCCACGTCGCATCGCGGCAATCGTGGCCGGCGGCATCGTCGCCGGATTTGGCTGGTGGCTGCTTGGTCGCTATGGGCAGAAGCGGGTTTCCATTGCCGCGGCGGTGGCTAACCCTTCCGTCCCCATGCCCGCGGGCACCACGACGATCCACGCTCTGCTGCAGATCGTCACCGTAGCGCTGGGGTCCCCGCTTGGCCGCGAAGTGGCTCCTCGGGAAATGGGCGCGCTGGGAGCGGGGATGGTGGCGCGTAAGCTGCGCCTGCTGGAGGATGAAACCCGTACGCTGATTGCCTGTGGGGCGGGCGCGGGCCTGGCGGCGGTGTATAACGTCCCGCTGGCAGGGGCGTTGTTCACCCTCGAGGTCATGCTGCAGTCGTTTAGCTGGGAAAAAACGCTGGCGGCGATAATGACCTCGGCGATTGCCGCCTGGACGGCCACCCTCGGGTTAGGGGATGAATCGCAATACCCTTTTTTTTCCAGCGCGCTTCCGCACACCTTTCTCTGGTGGGCGATTCTGGCGGGCCCAATTCTTGGCGCCGGCGCCTGGCTCTTTCGCAAAGCGACCAGCGCAGCGCGTTCACGCGTGCGAAGTAACTGGCAGATGCCGGTGTTCTGTCTGCTGGCGTTTTCGCTTCTGGCCGTCCTTAGCCTCTGGTTCCCTGCGCTACCGGGCAATGGCAAGGGGCCGATGCAGCTGGCGCTCAGCGACGGGCTGCCTCACTCCATGGTCGCGATCCTGTTAGGGCTGAAGCTGGTGGTGATCCTGGCGGTGTTGCGCGGCGGCGCGGAAGGCGGGTTGTTAACCCCGGGGCTGGCGGTGGGCGGGCTGGCCAGCCTGCTGCTCTGCGCGCTCTGGCAATCAGGGTTCCCTGGCGGAGATGAAAGCAGTTTCGCCCTGGTGGGGGCAGCCGCTTTTCTCGCCGCGTCCATGCAGATGCCGCTGACGGCGGTGGTGCTGGTGATGGAGTTCACCCACATGGATCACAGCTATCTGGCCCCGACGCTGCTGTGCGCGGCAGGGGCGTTTTTGACCTGCCGGGTACTGGATAAAAAATAGTGCTTTTGAAATGAATGAAAAAAGGCCGGTAAACCGGCCTTCAGAAAGGTATCTGAGATTACTCGATATTCTGGATCTGCTCGCGCATTTGCTCGATCAGCACTTTCAGCTCAATCGCAGAGTTGGTGACCTCGGCATTGATCGATTTTGACGCCAGGGTGTTCGACTCACGGTTGAACTCCTGCATCATAAAGTCGAGACGGCGACCCACAGCCTCTTTCTTTTTCAGAATGTTGTAGGTCTCTTTTACGTGGGCTTCGAGGCGGTCCAGCTCTTCGGCAACGTCGATACGCTGCGCCATCAGCACCAGCTCTTGCTCGAGACGGTTATTCTCCAGTTGCACTTCCGCATCTTCCAGCTTGGCGACCAGACGCTCGCGCTGCCACTGGAGAATTTCCGGCATATGAGCGCGAACTTTCGCCACTTCGCCGCTCACGCCTTCAAGACGCTGCTCGATAAGCGCTTTCAGCGCCTGGCCTTCCGTTTCGCGAGCGACGATGAAGTCATCCAGCGCGCCGTCAAGGGCTGCCAGAATGTCGGCGGCGATGGCGTCAAGATCCTGTTCTTTGGCGGCCATCACGCCCGGCCAGCGCAGGATATCAACCGGATTGATTTCCCCTTCATCGCTCTGCATTTTTACCCAGTTGGCGGCGTTAACCAGCTGTTTAGCTAGCTTTTCGTTGAGAATCAGTTCGCCCTGAGCGCTGGGGTCTTGTTCAAAACGCAGGGTGCATTCGACTTTACCGCGAGTCAGGCGGGCGCGAATGCGCTCGCGTACCACGGGCTCCAGGCTACGGAACTGCTCCGGCAGGCGGAAGTACGTTTCCAGATAGCGCTGGTTTACCGAGCGCAGCTCCCATGCGGCGCTACCCCAGTCACCCTTGATTTCACGGCGGGCATAGGCGGTCATACTGCGGATCATAGTCGTTCCTGTTTTTAAAGGAGAGTGGGGAGGATTATAGCTTTCGAGACCTTATCAGGATAGGAATAAGCGCCTTTAATCCGTATAATGCGCAGCCACATTCGTTTCAAGCCGGAGATTTCTATCATGCGTCCAGCAGGTCGTAGCGCCAACCAGGTGCGCCCCGTTACCCTGACCCGTAATTACACAAAACACGCTGAAGGCTCTGTGCTGGTTGAATTCGGTGATACCAAAGTGCTGTGCACCGCCTCCATTGACGAAGGCGTACCGCGTTTCCTGAAAGGACAGGGACAGGGGTGGATCACCGCTGAATATGGCATGCTGCCGCGTTCAACGCACACGCGTAACGCGCGTGAAGCGGCAAAAGGCAAACAGGGCGGCCGGACGATGGAAATTCAGCGCCTGATCGCCCGTGCGCTGCGCGCGGCGGTTGATCTGAAAGCGCTGGGCGAGTTTACCATCACCCTCGACTGCGATGTGCTGCAGGCCGACGGCGGCACCCGCACCGCGTCTATTACCGGTGCCTGCGTGGCGCTGGCCGACGCGCTGAATAAGCTGGTGGCGGCCGGCAAGCTGAAAACTAACCCGATGAAAGGGATGGTGGCGGCGGTCTCTGTTGGGATCGTTAATGGCGAAGCCATCTGCGATCTGGAGTACATCGAAGACTCTGCCGCGGAAACCGACATGAACGTGGTGATGACCGAAGATGGTCGCATCATCGAGGTGCAGGGTACGGCAGAAGGCGAGCCGTTCACCCATGAAGAGCTCCTCACTCTCCTGGCGTTAGCCCGAGGGGGGATCGAATCCATTATTACGACGCAGAAGGCGGCGTTAGCAGATTAGTTTTTAAGGCGACTGAGAAGTCGCCTTTTTTTTGACCGTAAAAAAGTAAGATGAGGAGCGAATCCATGAAGCCGTATCAGCGCCAGTTTATTGAGTTTGCGCTTAGCAAGCAGGTTCTTAAGTTTGGCGAGTTCACGCTGAAATCCGGGCGTAAGAGCCCCTATTTCTTTAACGCCGGCCTGTTTAACACCGGGCGCGATCTGGCTCTGCTGGGCCGTTTTTATGCCGAGGCGCTGGTGGATTCCGGGATTGAGTTCGACCTGCTGTTTGGCCCGGCCTACAAAGGGATCCCGATTGCCACCACCACCGCGGTGGCGTTAGCCGAACACCATGACCGCGACCTGCCTTACTGCTTTAACCGTAAAGAGGCAAAGACTCACGGCGAAGGCGGCAATCTGGTCGGTAGTCCACTGCAGGGCCGGGTCATGCTGGTGGATGATGTGATCACCGCCGGTACGGCGATTCGCGAATCCATGGAGATCATCCAGGCCAACGGCGCGCAGCTGGCGGGTGTGCTGATCTCCCTGGATCGTCAGGAGCGTGGCCGCGGCGAAATCTCCGCCATTCAGGAAGTGGAGCGGGATTACGGCTGCCAGGTTATCTCGATCGTCACCCTGAAAGAGCTGATCGCTTACCTGGAAGAGAAACCGGAGATGGCGGAACACCTGGCGGCAGTTCGCGCTTATCGCGAAGCCTACGGCGTGTAACGAAAAAGCCCGGTAAGCAGAGCGCTACCGGGCAATGCAAAAAAACTACTGCAGCTGTGCGGCGACCAGCGGCCAGCGGGCGTCGAAATCATCCGTCGGACGGTATTTGAACTCGCTGCGCACAAAGCGCGACAGCATGCCCTCGCAGAAGGCCAGCAGCTGGCTGGCCAGCAGCGTTTCGTCGAGAGTGTAGCCTTCGCCTTCGCGCATTTTTTTCTCGCGCATCACCTGACGCAGCTGCACTTCGATGCGTTCAAAAAGCTGGTTGATACGGCCCTGCAGCCGATCCTGTTCGAACATCAGCGCGTGTCCGGTGAGGATGCGCGTCAGCCCAGGATTACGCTCGCCAAACCCAAGAATCAACAGAACAATCAGGCGCAGGCGCGCGGATGTGTCCTTCTCATCTTTCAGAATCAAATTGATGCGCGTAATCAGACTGTCTTCAATGAACTCGATCAGGCTGTCAAACATGCGGGTTTTGCTGGGAAAATGGCGATACAGCGCGGCTTCAGAAACGCCGACGGAAGCCGCCAGTTTCGCGGTGGTAATACGTTGGCTACCATCGCTGGATTCCAGCATTAGCGCCAGAGATTGAAGTATTTCTTCGCGACGATTCCGTTTCGCAGTTTGCTTTTCTGCCATGTTTTAAAATACCCCTGAAAATAAGCACTTGTCAGGCAGACATCCACAACGCGACCGCAAACCAGAGTTTGCGGTGATGTTATTGCATTATGCGCGTTGGGATGCAGATTCCGTGTTGCTGGGCTTATTTACGCCCTGAGTGACCGAAGCCGCCTTCGCCGCGGTCGGTGGCATCGAAAGATTCCACCAGGTTAAATTCCGCCTGCACGACCGGCACAAAGACCATCTGCGCGATACGTTCGCCCGGCTCGATAATAAAGCTCTGCTGACCGCGGTTCCAGACGGACACCATCAGTTGCCCCTGGTAATCGGAGTCGATAAGGCCCACCAGGTTGCCCAGCACCACGCCGTGCTTATGACCCAGGCCCGAGCGCGGCAGGATCACCGCCGCCAGAGAGGGATCGGCGATATGAATCGCAAGGCCGGTCGGCAACAGCGTGGTTGCGCCCGGCGCCAGCTCTACGGCGTCGTCGAGACAGGCTCGCAGGTCAAGTCCGGCGGAGCCGGAGGTGGCATAGGTCGGCAGCGGAAATTGCTGGCCGACACGCGGGTCCAGAATCTTAACGTCGATTTTTTTCATCATAACGGGTCACGATCTCGTCGAGTAATAATTGGCCCAGGAGTTCCTTGCGCTCAAGTGGTAAGCGCTTTTCCCCATCCTGCCAGAAAAGGTGTAATGCGTTGCTATCGCTGTTAAATCCCTGATTAGGCTGGGAAACATCGTTGGCGCAAATCAGGTCGAGGTTTTTGCGGGCACGTTTTTGCCGCGCATATTCTTCCACATTATTCGTTTCGGCGGCAAACCCAACGACGTAGGGGCGATGCGATTTTAGCGCTGCAACCCCGGCGACGATATCCGGGTTTTTAACCATTTTTATTGTTAATTCATCACCTTGTTTTTTTATTTTATCTTCGGCGATGGCGGCGGCGCGGTAATCCGCCACCGCGGCGCAGCCAATAAAAATGTGCTGCTGCTGAGCGCTGGCCTGGACGGCCGCTTCCATTTCCAGCGCGGTAGTGACATCAATGCGCTGCACAAAGGGCGGTGTCGGTAGCGATACCGGTCCGCTGACCAGGGTCACGTTCGCGCCGCGCTGTGCGGCGGCGGCGGCAATCGCGAAGCCCATCTTACCGGAGCTGTGGTTTGAGATGTAACGCACCGGATCCAACGGCTCACGGGTCGGGCCCGCGGTAATCATGAGGTTGAGATGTTGCAAATCTTTGACAGGGGAGGCGAAATGCTGTGCAACCATCTCCACGATGGTTAACGGATCGAGCATTCGCCCCGGGCCGACGTCGCCGCAGGCCTGGCTACCGCTGTCCGGTCCCCACAGCAGCAGGCCGCGGGATGCGAGCGTCTGCAGATTATGCTGGGTGGCCTGCGCGCGATACATCTGCTGGTTCATGGCGGGCAAGACGGCAACCGGGGAAGGGGTGGCGAGACAGATCGTCGACACCAAATCATTGGCCATGCCTGCCGCCACGCGGGCGATCAAATCGGCGGTCGCCGGGGCGAGGATCACCAGGTCGGCCCATTTTCCGAGCTCAATATGGCCCATGGCCGCTTCCGCCGCCGGATCGAGCAGGCTGTCGGAAACCGGATAGCCGGATACCGCCTGCAGGCTGAGTGGGGTGATGAACGCTTTTGCCGCCTCCGTCATTGCGACACGCACTTCCGCGCCGCGTTCACGTAGTCGCCGTACCAGTTCCGGGGTTTTATACGCCGCGATACCGCCGCTGACGCCCAGGACGATTTTTTTACCCGCCAGAGTCATCATGATGTATTCCTGTTGCCGTAGACCAGAATCCGCGCATCTTATCACAATCCTGCCGCCGTCGTGCCTCTGACGGGCATTCACTTTGCGAGCGGCTACGCAGGGTGAAAAGCGGCGGGTCGGCAGCGTCGTCAGGTTGTGCCAGGATAGGCTGATTCACGCAGGAGGGCGCATGGACGGAACGGAAAATCTGATGCCACGGGAGAAGATGCTGCAATTCGGCATCGAGGCGCTGACGGACGTTGAGCTACTGGCGCTGTTTCTGCGCATTGGCACACGCCGTCAGGATGTGCTGAGCTACGCCCAGGCGTTATTGCAGCGTTTTGGTTCGCTCTACGCTCTGCTTTCCGCTGATAAAGCGCAACTGGTTGCCGTTGACGGGCTGGGGCTGGCGAAATATGCGCAACTGAAGGGGATTGCCGAGCTGGCGCGGCGCTATTTTAGTTCGCAGCTGGTTGAGGAGGCCGCGCTGGTCACCCCCTCGATGACGCGGGAATTTTTGCAAAGCCAGCTGACGGAAGAGGAGCGCGAGATCTTTATGGTGATCTTTTTAGATAATCAGAACCGCGTGTTGAAACATAGCCGCCTTTTTTCTGGTACTCTTAGCCACGTTGAGGTGCATCCGCGAGAAATTGTACGCGAAGCCATCAAAGTGAACGCCGCCGCCGTGATCCTTGCGCATAATCATCCCTCCGGTAGTCCGGAGCCGAGTCAGGCTGACAGGCTGATTACCGAAAGGGTGGTAAAGTGTTGTCGATTCATGGAGATACGTGTGCTTGACCATCTGGTTATCGGCCGCGGTGCGTATGTATCTTTTGCCGAACGTGGCTGGATTTAGCCCCGAACTGGCGATCCTTCGGGATCTTTGTCTGTTCGGGACTTGAGCACATCGCCGAGTCAGCGTATACTACGCCACCTTTGAGAATCTCGGGTTTGGCATTTGGGCCTGGCAGTCGAGAGTTCACATTGAACTGCGATGACCAGGCTGTAAAGCCTGACGAGGCGCCAATACCCCATACGAAGCTCGAGCTAATTTGATTTTTGGAGAATAGACATGTCCCGAGTCTGCCAAGTTACTGGCAAGCGTCCGGTGACCGGTAACAACCGTTCCCACGCACTGAACGCGACTAAACGCCGTTTCCTGCCGAACCTGCACTCTCACCGTTTCTGGGTTGAGAGCGAGAAGCGTTTTGTCACCCTGCGCGTATCTGCTAAAGGTATGCGTGTAATCGATAAGAAAGGCATCGATACAGTTCTGGCTGAACTGCGTGCCCGTGGCGAAAAGTACTAAGTACTTAGAGGAAATAAATCATGGCTAAAGGTATTCGTGAGAAAATCAAGCTGGTTTCTTCCGCTGGTACTGGTCACTTCTACACCACCACGAAGAACAAACGTACCAAACCGGAAAAAATGGAACTGAAAAAGTACGATCCGGTTGTACGTCAGCACGTTATCTACAAAGAAGCTAAAATCAAATAATTTTAGCCTCCTTGTATAAAAACCCCGCTCCGGCGGGGTTTTTTGTTTTTAAAACTCCCCCATATTGCTTTCACACACTCCCTTTTCAGCCACCTGTCCGTGAAGCACAATACGCCGGGTAAATGGAGGAAAATCATGCCTGAATTACCAGAGGTTGAAACCAGCCGCCGCGGCATTGAGCCGCACCTGGTTGGCGCAACCATTCTGCACGCCGTCGTGCGCAACGGACGGCTGCGCTGGCCGGTTTCTGAAGAGATTTATCGCCTGAGCGACGTTCCGGTGCTCAGCGTGCGTCGTCGCGCCAAATACCTGCTTCTTGAACTCCCGAACGGCTGGATCATTGTCCATCTCGGGATGTCGGGAAGCCTGCGTATCCTGAGCGAAGAGCTGCCTGCGGAAAAACACGATCACGTTGATCTGGTTATGAGTAACGGTAAAGTCCTGCGCTATACCGATCCGCGCCGCTTTGGCGCCTGGCTGTGGACCAAAGAGCTGGAAGGCCACCCGGTGCTGGCGCATCTGGGGCCGGAGCCGCTGAGCGACGCCTTCAACGCCGATTATCTCCAGCAGAAATGCGCGAAGAAGAAAACCGCGATCAAACCCTGGCTGATGGATAACAAGCTGGTGGTGGGCGTCGGCAATATCTACGCCAGTGAATCGCTGTTCTCCGCCGGGATCCACCCTGACAGGCTGGCGTCCTCACTGTCGCGGGACGAGTGCGAGCAGCTGGTGAAGGTGATTAAGCTGGTCCTGCTGCGTTCGATAGAGCAGGGCGGCACCACGCTGAAGGACTTCCTGCAAAGCGATGGCAAGCCCGGCTATTTTGCCCAGGAGCTACAGGTCTATGGCCGCAAGGGCGAACCCTGCCGGGTCTGCGGCACGCCGGTTGTCGGGACCAAGCATGCCCAGCGGGCGACCTTTTATTGCCGCCAGTGTCAGAAATAGTCACCGGAACAGGAATGATTGTCGGCCAGGTCAGCGGACCTGCGGGGGCGCATCTGGTGGGCCGGGGACGTTTGTAGGCCAGATAAGCGCAGCGCCAGCCTGGCTCATGCCCAGCAGATACGTTACTTCAGCTTATTCAACAGCGCCTGGTGGACGTTGGCTGGCAGGAAGTGAGAGACATCGCCCTGGTGGCGCGCGACTTCTTTGACCAGCGAAGAGGAGATAAACGACCACTCTTTGCACGGCATCAGGAACACGCTCTCAAGGGTGGGCATCAAATGGCGGTTCATATGGGCCAGCTGCATCTCATATTCGAAATCCGCCACCGCCCGCAGGCCGCGGATCAGGATATTGGCCTGCTGCGCGCGCGCGAAGCTGGCCATCAGGTCGCTGAAGCCGACCACCTGAACATTCACCAGGTGGGCCGTCGCCTGCTCCGCCAGCGCAATACGTTCATCAAGGCTGAACATCGGCTTTTTACTCGGGCTGGCGGCGATAGCCAGCACCACTTTATCGAACATACTCGCCGCGCGGGTGACGATATCGATATGGCCATTGGTGATGGGATCGAAGGTACCCGGATAGATCGCTTTTGTGCTCATGATGACTCTTTCTCCGAGTAGCCGTGGCTCAGCGCCCACAGCTCGGTATATTTCGTAAACGTATACTGCGCGCTGACCATCGCCAGTAACCAGCCCTGCTTACCATCCAGCACCCCACCGCGCAGCAGCAGCGTTTTCAGGAACGCGCCCAGCGTGTGGCTGAATATCCCCGCCATCGAGGTCTTCTTGCCCTTCCGGTGGCGTTCTAGCGCCCATGCGGCGGCGTAAGCCAGCTGTTTTTGCTGAAAGCCAGCGAAGTCGCGGCACGTCAGATGCAGGAGATCGCCGGTCAACGGAATGACCTCGGCGCCCAGGCTATCCAGCGATTCATGGACCAGATTATCGTTATAGCGGTAACGGGCGCGTTCGTACAGGCGCAGGACGCGATCGGGGTACCAACCGCTGTGGCGCATAAAGCGTCCGAGAAAATAGTTACGGCGGGCGATGCTGTAGATGGCGCCGCGCTGCGGGGCTGCCAGTACCGTAAGAATAGCCTGCCTGAGTTCCGGCGTGACGCGCTCATCGGTATCGATCATCAACACCCAGTCGCCGGTGGCGTAGTCCTGCGCGCGCTGGCGCTGAATGCCATAGCCTCGCCAGTCGGTATGGGTATAGACCTGCGCCCCGAGGCGGCGAGCCAGCTCGACGGTGCCGTCGGTACTGCCGGAGTCGAGGACGATAATTTCATCCGCCCAGCTAACGGAGTCCAGACAATCCGGCAGCAGGTCCGCTGCGTTTTTGGCGATCATCACCACGGAAAGCCGGTTCGACATTAATGACTCCGCTGCGGCAGGTAAGGTTGCAGTAACTGTAGCAGACGCGACAGCGCGCCCTGGTTTTGGTGCAGCACTTCCACCGCGTGACGGCCATACCACAGGCGGTAGTCTTCATCGGTCAGCAGCGTGGAAACCTCTTTGACCAGCGAGTTAGCGTCGGTAACGGTGATCAGGCCATCGTCCTGCTGCAGCTTGGCGCAGATATCTTTGAAATTGAAGGTATGCGGCCCCATCAGCACCGGAATGGCGTGCGCCGCCGGCTCGAGCGGGTTATGGCCGCCGCGCTCCACCAGGCTGCCGCCGACGAAAGCGAGGTCGGCAATGCCGTAGAGCAGCATCAGTTCGCCCATGGTATCGCCAATGACCACCTGGGTACTGGAGGAGGGGATCTCGCCGGTGCTGCGCAGAGTGAAGCTCATTCCGGCTTTTTGCACCATGTCGCGGGCGTCAGGGAAGCGCTCCGGATGGCGAGGAACAAGGATCAGCAGCAGGTTCGGAAAGGTCTCCAGCAGCTTTTTATGCGCCTGGAGGATAATTTGCTCTTCGCCATCGTGGGTGCTGGTGGCAATCCAGACTTTGCGGTGCGGCGCCCATTGCCGGCGCAGCGTCACCGCGCGGGCCGCCAGTTCTGGCGTGACGGAGATATCGAATTTCAGGCTGCCGGTGACCGCCAGCTGGTTGCGCTTCAGTCCCAGCGCGAGGAAGCGGTTGCCATCTTCTTCATTCTGCGCGGCGATAAGCGTAATACGGCTCAACAGGCGACGCATAAAGCCGCCCAGTTTGGCATAGCCTTTGGCGGAACGTTCGGACAGGCGGGCGTTGGCAATCACCAGCGGGATCTTACGCTTATGCAGCGCGGCTACCATATTCGGCCACAGTTCGGTCTCCATGACGATCACCAGCTTCGGCTGAACGGTGTCCAGGAAGCGGTTCATGGCGCCGGGCAGATCGTAGGGCAGATAGACGTGATGGACATCTTTGCCGAAGGCCGACATGGCGCGCTCGGAGCCGGTCGGCGTCATGGTGGTGACGGTGATCGGCAGAGAAGGGTAGCGGTGGCGCAGGGCGCGAACCAGCGGGATGGCGGCTAAGGTCTCGCCGACGGAAACGGAGTGCAGCAGAATGCCATCCGGCTCTACCTTGTTCTGACAGAAGCCATAGCGTTCCGCCCAGCGTTTACGGTAGGCAGGAGCCTTACGACTGCGCAGCAGCAGCCGCAGCCACACCAGCGGCTGAATAAGGTAAAGTAGGGTGGTATAAAGCAATTCCAAACTATTTATCCGTTCTCTGTTTTGGCGGGCAAATTCTAAGCATTTAGCCCGCGTAAAGCTATCTCTTTGGCGGAAACAGCGGGTTTTTGGTCTATCCCGCGTGGCGATAACGCTTAATACGCAGATAACGGCGTCCCAGGCGCCAGCGTAAACGGAAAGTACAGGCGTTTTTCCAGATTAACCGCCAGATACCGCGGTCGAAGAATTCTTTAATGATAACATGCTTTTTCGACTCATCTTTCATACTGTCGAAGGTGTGGATGATCCCCAGGCCTTCTTTGGCGATCTGCCAGCGACAGGCGGCGATATGGCGCACTTTGTCCGGGTAACGCTGGTTGATCGCCTCCAGCATCTCCAGAATTTTCATGTAATGGCGCGCCGAACGCATCAGCGTGTCGTCGTTGTCCGGCTTATGCGACACCGACTCAGAGTGGATGTAGTAATCATAGAATTGCTGACTGGTGTACTGCACGCGCTCCGCGGCCAGCAGCGCCTCTGTGGTCCACGGGATATCCTGATGGCGCAGGCCGGGCTCGAAATGGAAGTGATGCTGGCGGATAAAATCGTGGCGATAGATATTGAGCCAGGTGACGTGCAGAAATTTCCGCGAGTCCAGGGCCTGCTTGAGCCAGACATGGCCCGGCAGCACACCGGTCGAGGGCAAGCGATCCAGCGGAAAGATCGGGTGGCTCTCGCGGCGCTTTTCGTACACGTAGGTGCCGTTGCAGGTGGCGACATCGAGATGTGCTTTCTCCGCCATCTCCAGCAGCGTGCGATACATGCCCGGATAGAGTTTATCGTCGATGTCCGGAAACGCGAGATACTTGCCGCTGGCAACCGCCAGGCCGGTATTGCGCGCGACCGAGACGCCCTGGTTTTCCTGCTCCAGCACCTGGACGTTCTGCAGCCGATCCCGCCATTCGGCGATCACCGCCAGGCTGTTGTCCGTCGACCCATCGTTCACCAGGATCAGTTCATAGCTGTCCAGCTGCTGCTGTTCAATGCACTCAAAGAATTGCGCAAGAAATTTCTCACCGTTGTAGACGGCAGCCACGATGCTCAGTAAAGGCGTTTGACTCATAAATCTTCGATCCTGGTTAACTAACGGCGTCAGATGCGCTGCAGCTGACGGTACTGCTGACAAATGGACACGACGCTGAATTTTTCCAGCGCGGCATCGTCGATGGCCGGCGGGTTATGGTAAATGCTTTGCATCGTCTGAGCCAGCGCCGGACTGGTGAGATCCGCCAGACCGCGGGCAAGTTCGCCGGTGAGGATCTCGGTGACGCCGCCGGGGCAGCGGGTGCTGGCGACCGGGGTATGCAACAGCAGCGCCTCCACCACCACATTGCCGAATCCTTCGCTATCCGAGCTCAAAACCAGCATCCGCGCGCCTTTGATCCACGGTAAGGGGTTTTCCTGAAAACCTTTGAACCACACCCGGTCGTCAATCTGCAGCGTTTTGGCCAGCTGGCGCAGGCGCTGCTCTTGCTCCGGTTTCCCCTGGCCTAACAGCACCAGCGGCGCGTCGATGCCGCTTTGCGCGTAGGCTTCGAGCAGGCGGTCGTGGCGTTTGCCGGGATGGAAGCGGCCGACGTGAATCAGGTAGTCGCCGTCCGGGCGCTCGCTGTCGGCTTCCGCCCCGGCGCGCAGGGCGGCGATATCGAAGGGGTTATAGATGGTTTTCAGCTGCGCCGGGCGCAGGGCGAAGGCGTCCACCAGATCGCGCCCCACGGCGTCGGAAACCGCCACCACGTTGCGCCCCTGGTAAATCCGCTTAATTTTCTGCTGCTTCATCCAGCGGTCAAAGCCGGTACGGTGACCAAGATAAGAGGCCGAGAAGACGCCGTGCAGGCAGAACCAGACGTTGCGCTCGCGCAGCGCCCGGCTGCGGGCGACGATGCGGTCGGTTTTGTGCAGGTTGGAGAGCACAAGGTCAAATTGTCCCTGCTGCTCGGCCCGGATGACC
Source organism: Klebsiella sp. 2019SCSN059 (assembly GCF_021739525.1). Classification (NCBI taxonomy): domain Bacteria; kingdom Pseudomonadati; phylum Pseudomonadota; class Gammaproteobacteria; order Enterobacterales; family Enterobacteriaceae; genus Klebsiella; species Klebsiella sp. 2019SCSN059. The sequence continues at coordinate 72,698 of NZ_JAKKOM010000006.1, forward strand.
GCGGCGTCCAGCTGGCGGGCGCGGCGGGACAGCTCGGTCAGCTTGCGCCACGGTTTGCGGCAGCGATCGGCCACCACCTGGTAGTCGAGCCCCTCGGGCAATGGGTACTCGCAGACGTCGCGTAGCGAAATGAGCGAGACCCGATCGCCGTCGCGCAGGAACTGCGCCGCCAGGGTGAGAACCACTTTCTCCGCGCCGCCGCCGGGCAATCCGTCAATCACAAATAAGATGCGCATCGTTATTTCACCAGATCCTGATAAAGGGAAAGCAGCTGGGTTGAGAGGCGCTTGCTGGTGCAGGCCATGATGCGCTCGCGGGCGCGGTCGCCTTCCGCGGAGCCCAGCGCGCGGGCAGGCAGGGCTATCACCGCCTGCTGTAGCGCCGGGATATCCAGGGCGTCGCAGACGTAACCGTTGTGGCCGTTGACGATAAACTCTGCCCCGCCGCAGCCGGTGGTGGTGATCACCGGCAGACCGCAGGCCATTGCCTCAAGGATGACGTTGGGGAACGGATCGTAGAGGGTCGGCAGCAGCAGGCCATCGGCCATCTGATAGAACGGCAGCGTCTCCGACTGCATGCCGAAGAAGCGCACCCGCGCTTCGCAGCCGAGACTCTTCGCCAGCGCCTGATAGCGCGGCTGATCTTTATCTTTGCCAACCACCAGCAGATAGCGATCGGTCGGGGCGATGGCGCGGATCGCCGCCGCCAGCCCTTTACGCTCAAAGCCGGAGCCGACGTAAATCAGGCAGGTCGCCTGCAGCGGCAACTGCCATTTGGCGCGTAAGGCGGCAAAGGTTTCTTCGCCCGGCGGCAGGAAACGCTGGTTATCAATGGCGTTATAGATAACGTGGATCTTGTCCGCCGGCAGGCCAAAGTCTTCGATGATCTCGCGTTTGATCATCTCGGCGTTGCAGATCACCCCGCGCAGATGCGGGTCTTCGTACATCGCCCGTTCCGCTTGCATCACATAACGGTGGTAGCGGTCGGCGAACAGCAGGCGGCTTTTCCAGGCCGGTAAAATGCGCGAGCGCTGTTGCAGCCAGCGGCGATGAACGCCGTCGCCGGCGCGGTAGAGATCGCAGCCGGGAATACGCTCATGGCTCTGCACCAGGTCGAAGGATTCGCGCTGCCAGAGCGCCCGCGCGGCGTTGGCAAACCCGCGCTCGCGGCTGATGCGCCCCCATTTGCGCGGATTACAGATATGGATCTGCCAGTCCGGTTTCACCGGCCCCTGCCATTCGCGGGTGATGACGTTCAGCTGCAGATGACTGCTGTCGAGGGCTTCCAGCGCGCGGGAGACAAAGCGTTCTGCGCCGCCGTCCGGGCGGTACTTCTGCCGCACCAGAGCCAGCCTGAATTTACTCATGCCAGTACCTTTTTCGCCGCCGCGATCACGGCGTCGGTAGGAATTAAATCGAGATAACGTTCGTCGGTGTTGGTGTTGATGGCGTCCGGGTCGGGCAGTGGACCGAAGTCGCCTGCCCAGATCACCTCGCCTTTCGCCTGCCATGGACGCCAGAAGGTCAGCTTCGAGGGGCCGAACAGGGCGACCAGCGGAGTGCCGAGAGCCGCAGCCATATGCATTGGCACCGAGTCGACGCCGATAAACAGCCGGGCGTGATCGATCACCGCCGCCAGCTGGCGCAGCGTTAACTGGCCGGCTAAAGAGTGCAGCCGCGCCTGCGGGCAGCCGGCGATGATGGTCTCCACCATCTTCTTCTCTCTATCGTCGGGGCCGGAGGTGAGTACCACCGCGTACCCTTCGGCGGACAGCGCGTTGATCAGCGCGCTCATCCGATCTTCGCGCCAGCATTTGAAGAACCAACGCGACGTTGGCTGGATGACGATGTAGTTATCCCGGAAGTCCTCCGGCAGCAGGGCGCGGCTGGTGGCCCAGTCTGCTTCGCTGTAGCCCATCCGCGCCGGGGCGTCGTTCAACTGGATACCGAGCGGAGCGAGGATAGAGAGATTCTGCTGTACCGTATGCAGCTGATTATGCTGTTGGGTGGCGGCCAGCGCGGTGTGGCAATAGCGCCAGAACGGGTGGCGACGCTTCGGAAAATCAAAGCCGATCCGCGTCGCGGCGCCGGTCAGTTTGCTGATAATCGCGCTCGGCCACTGGTCGGCAAGGTTGAGCACCATATCGTATCGCTGCTGGCGCAGCGTCTGAATGAGCTGCCATTGCATCTTCAGCTGATGCTTTTTCCCCTGCTTTTTCCAGCGGCGGTCGAGACCATAAATATGGTGGATATCGGGGTTGGCGGCGAGCATATCCCGGGTCTCTTCATACAGCAGGACATCCACGCTGGCGGCGGGATACTGCTGTTTCAGCGCGTGAATAAGCGGGGTGATCAGCAGCATGTCGCCATGATGGCGCAGCTTAATGACCAGGATCCGCGCCGGGTTCAAGGGGCTGCGGGAGAGGGTTTCAGGCGTCATACTCTGTTCTTCATCCAGGATAAGGGTTCCGATTCTAGGGGATCAGACAGATTGAGAGAAGCGTTGTATTGCTCTACCATGACCCGATACGTATGGCCTGAGGACGTTTTCGTGCACAATCCCGCATTTCTCATCACGATTGATACAGAGGGCGATAACCTCTGGCAAAAACATGACAGCATCACCACCGAGAATGCGCGTTATCTCCCGCGTTTTCAGCAGCTTTGCGAAAAGTATGGCTTTAAACCGGTCTATTTGACCAATTATGAAATGGCCATCGATCCCTTTTATATCGAATTCGCCAGAGACGTGATTGCCCGCGGCACTGCGGAAGTCGGTATGCATCTGCATGCCTGGAACAGCCCGCCGACCGAGCCGCTGACCGCCGATGACTGGCGGCATAAGCCTTATCTCATTGAATACAGCGATGCCATGATGCGTGAGAAGGTCGACTATATGACGCGTCTGCTGGAGGACACCTTCCAGACCAAAATGGTTAGTCATCGCGCCGGGCGCTGGGCCTTTGACGAGCGCTATGCGCGTCTGCTGGTGGAGTACGGGTATCAGGTGGATTGCTCGGTGACCCCGCGGGTGAACTGGAAGACCGCCAAGGGGGCGCCGCAGGGCGATGGCGGGACCGATTATCGTCGCTTCCCGCAGCATGCCTATTTCCTCGATGAAAATGACATCAGCCGCGAGGGCCGCTCGCCGCTGCTGGAAGTGCCGATGAGCATTCAGTACAAGCACTCCGCGTGGATGAACAGCGTGAAGCAGGGCTACGACCGCCTGCGCGGCAAAGTGCGTTCCCCCTCCGTGCACTGGCTGCGTCCGATGGGCGGCAACGTGGAGACGATGAAAAAAGTCGTCGAACAAACGTTGACGCAGGGCAATGACTACGTGGAATATATGCTCCACTCTTCAGAATATATGCCCGGCGGCAGCCCCACGTTCCAGAATGAACGGGATATTGAGCGTTTATACGCTGACCTTGAAGCCTTTTTTAGCTGGCTGGCGCCGCAGGTGAAGGGCATGACGTTGGCAGAATATTACCAGCGGAAAATCACACAGCGCTAACACAGCTCAAGGTACCGTATGCGTATCCTTAAACAATTGACGCGGAAAAAGAACGCTTTTTTCCGCGGTATTAAATTTAATTTAATTAACTATCGATACAGAAATAAGCCGGCGCGCAAACCCTTCGACCCGGCCCCCGTGCGCCGCGTGCTGCTATTGCGCCTGGACGATAAAGTCGGCGATATGGTGGTGACCACCGGCTGCGCCAGAATACTGGCCGAAAGGGGATATCAGGTTTCGGTGTTAACCGGACCAATATGCTGCGAAATATTAGCCGGCTCAGAATTCATTGAGCAAGTATATTTATATCGACCACGCATGTCCTTAAATACGTTACGGGCGGCGGGTTTTGATGCGGTTATCGATTTTGATGACGTGACCAGCTATGAACGCTTTAAATTACTCGCCGATTTACGGGCGACCAGCGTGATTGGCTTTAATAAAGAGCCCTATAAACTTTACGATCATTCGATCGCTTTTTTTGACAGCAACAGCCATATTTCCCTGCGCTATCAGCAGGTGGTGAAGCTTTTTGGCGTCGTTGACGACCAGCCATACGACTATCATCTCCCCGGCTGTCGCCATGAGCGGGAGAAAGTGGCGCGCTTGCTTTCCCAGGCCGGAGAGGTCGCACTGCGCATCGCCATTAACCCTTTTACCGCCTCCGAGGATAAAGACTTCTGTCGTCATCAGGTGGCGACCCTGGTCGAGCGGCTACATGCTCTGCCTTACCGGGTCTGTATCGTGATGGTGGGTCGCAGCGAGAAAATTCAACAGCTGGGGCTGGATATGGCGCTGTACGTCGCCGACAGCACTATCAACTCCGCCGTGGAGGTGATTCGCAGCTGTGATTTAGTCATTACGCCGGACACCTCGATCGTGCATATCGCCCGCGCTTTCGATAAACCGATGGTGGCGGTCTATAACAAACGCAAACTCAAGGATACCGGGCTGCCCGGCTATCATATCTGGGCGCCGGGCTATGACAAAGCGAGGCAGATCGTTTGTGAAGAAGCGAATGTCGCCGATGTGGCGATTGAGTCGGTATGGCCGGTGATTAAAGAGCAGGCCGACCGGCTGGTCGCCGCCCGCAGTTAATAGAAAAGTGAATATAAAAAAGGGCCGTCAGCGGCCCTTTCTTGTTAACGCTTTTCCGCCAGCCCTTTGCTGAGCGCAATGCCCAGCGGCAGCCAGAACAGCACCCAGGTTTCCCGGGGGTTGCTGATGATAAACATCCCCTGCGAGGCCATAAATACCAGCGCGTAAAACAGGATCGCCAGACTGTAGCGGCTGTCGGAGCGGCGCTTGCGCCACGCCTGCCACAGTCCGCAGGCAATGACCGCCAGCAACAGCAGTAAACCTACGATGCCGCCTTTCAGCAGGGCGCCCATATATACACTGTGGGTGGTGGTGATGTGTTCGCCGCTGTAGTTGATGAAATCCAGTTCATAGCTGAAACCGCGTCCCAGCCAGGGCTGGCTGGCCATCTCCGACAGTGTATGGTGCCAGATGCTCAGGCGCAGTCCGCTTTGGGTGCCCAACTCTTCGAAACGGGCGAGCAGCATGTCGCCCACCGGCGTCATGACCAAAAGCAGAGCCACCAGCACGGCCAGCGCCGCGGCGATCAGCAGGTTGCGGCGGGTGAAGACGTGCAGGTGCAGCGTACAGCCGACCGCCAGCACCAGGGCGATGATCGGCCCGCGGCTTTGGGTCAGCAGCATCATCACCAGCATGATGGCCACTGGCAGATAGAGCCAGTGGCTGGCTTTTTCTTTCAGCAGCATGCCGCAGATTAAGATGCCGATGCCGCAGTATCCGGCAAGGTCGATAACGTTTGTTGGCCCGGGGTTCTCGGGGGAGACCGCCCGTTCGGTGAGGACCAGGGTTTGGTCGAACATCAGCGTCCACAGCGAGAGCACAGTGATCCCGCCAACCACCGCCAGCATGGCCAGGCGGCGGGTTCGTTCGTCGCTGAGCAGCATCGCCATCAGCAACAGATAGCCCGTCAGGTACACGCCGTGGGTGATCGGCGAGTCGATATGCTGCGGCGTATGGCCCCACAGGTTACTGAGGGCGTAATAGATAAAGAAGACCGCCAGCAGCGCCCAGGTCTGCCACTGTTCGCGTAACACGCCGGCCAGCGCCTGGCGGTTTTCCGGGCGTACCAGCGAGAGCAAGAGCAGCAGGATCGATAAATGCAGCAGGTTATTGGTCCGGGTGGACATGCAAAAAATCGCGCTGAAAAATAAAAACAAAGGAAAAACAATCGAGTAACCCTGTCTGGCGTAGTTACTCATTTTTAAAGTACTCATTAAACGCAACCTTTTCGAAAATAGTGTCCGGCACAGCGCTTTCTGGTGAAAAATTAATGACCCGGATCTGGCGTTGCTGCAGTACCTGCGCGGCATGCGCAAAGGAGGGCATGACGAGGGTATCCACTTTTGTTGCCAGGTACGAAGGCAATTTTTCTTGTTGTGTTTCGTAGAATCGCGGCTGGTTGAAGTTAGTCATATCCAGACCGCTCACCAGGATAGTGCTGAAGCCCAGCCAGGCGAGGATCTGCAGCGCCCAGTAGACCACCGTGCCGGCATCAAAGACGCCCTGGCGAATATCGGTGCTAAAACAGATATCCGGGCGCTGGGGATGAAAGCACATCGCCGGATTCTGCTGGTAAGTGCGCTTTATCGCTTCGCTGGCGACTTTCGGCTGGTAAATCTTATAGCAACCGTCCTCAATCAACGCCAAACGGCAGCGCAGCGCGTCCGCATGGCGATCGACGATTTTGGCGATCCCATGCATGGTGGTGAACAGCAGAATGTCCGGCTGACTGACGATGGCGCGGATAATGTCCGGCTTCTTATCGAAAAACTCCATGTCGACGATGGTATAGAGCGAAAAGTGCAGTCGGTCGGCAAGATGCCAGGCGCCATTGACGCCCATCACCGGGATCGTTTTCGACAACAGGGAAAAATCGATATTGCGGGTCGAAGGGCCAGTGGCGGTCAGCAGGACTTCGCCCTGCATGCTGTTTTTCAGCGCGCTCAGGCTGACCAGCGGCACCGTTTTCCCTTTATAACGCAACGCGCTGATTTCGCCGCTCGGCGCGCGGGTGATGCGGGTAAAAGGCCACAGATTTTCATTGTGACGATAAGCGCGAGGGCGGGTGTAGCGATAGATCTGCTTAAACAGGGATCCCATCAGAGCAGCCCCTGATTTTGCAGAAGAAGATGAACCCGGCTGGCGGTAATATCGCCGGTGCTGGCGCTGTTTTCCGGCCGCACGATGTGCTGGTTTTTACCGTATCCGCCAATCAGCCCCGGATCGGTCGGGCCGTAGAGCGTGAAGTTCGGTTTATCCAGCGCGGCGGTCAGATGACTCAGGCCGGTATCGACCGAGACGACGGCCCGGGCGCTGGCCAGAACCTGCGCCACCTGCTCAAGGCTCATGCGCGGCAGCACTTCAACATACTCCCGGCCTTCCGCCAGCCGCTTCGCCCGCGCCTCTTCGTGCGGGGCGCCCCACGGCAGCTTAATGCGGACGCCGCTGTCGGCCAGCAGATCGAGCAGTTCCTGCCAGCGGTTTTCCGGCCAGTGCTTATCGTCGCGGGTGGTGGCGTGCAGAAACACCAGATAGGGGGCGGCAGCGCTAGCCTCGTGCTGCAGGAAATGGCGCGCAATGGCGTAATCCCCCTGGGTTTGGGGTTTCGCGTAGCCGAGGCTTTTGGCGAACAGCTCGCGGGTACGCTCCACCGCGTGCTGCTGTTTCGCAATGTGGTGGCGGCGGTTGTAAAACAGGCTGGCCAGCGGCTCGCGGGCCGTTTGCCAGTCCATACCATGCTTGACGCCGTGCGCCAGACGGGTGACCAGCGCAGCGCTTTTCACCAGCCCCTGGGCGTCGATAATGGCGTCATACTTGACCGCCTGGACGGCCTCGCGAAAGGCTTTACGCTCCGCTTTGATCGGCGCGGAGAACCAGGCTTTACGCCAGCGGCGGATCGCCACCGGGATCACCCGCTCGACGCTGTCATGCCAGGAGGGGATCTGCGCGAAACCTTCTTCCACAACCCAGTCGAAGCGGATGCCGGGGATGGCCTGCGCGGCGTCGGTCAGCGCGGGCAGCGTGTGCAGCACGTCGCCCATCGATGAGGTTTTTACAATCAATACCCGCATCCGCTACGCTTCCTCGTGCCCGGTTTTTTCCGTCAGCAATTCGTTCAGCTCTTGCAGGACGCGCTCTGGCGTAATGTCGATCAGGCTCTGATGATAACCTTCCGCGGCATCGCCTTTGCGCACCTTGTGGTAGCCGGTAATCAGACGGATCACGCGCGCTTTATGCGACAGCGGCGGGGTAAAGTCCGGACTGCTCGGGCCATACAGCGCCACCAGCGGGCGGTCCAGCGCCGCGGCGACGTGCATCAGCCCCGAATCGTTAGTCACCACCGCTTTACAGGCGGCAATCAGGATCACCGCCTGCTCCAGCTGGGTTTCACCCGCCAGATTCCGGCACCAGGCCTGCTGCTCGCTGCTGAGGGCGGCGATGATCTCTTTGCCGGCCTCGTTATCTTTTGCCGAGCCAAATAGCGCAATCTGATAACCATCGTCGATGAGCTTTTTCGCCAGCGCAGCATAGTGATAGTGCGGCCAGCGTTTTGCCGGGCCGAACTCCGCGCCGGGGCAAAAGCCGATGATCGGCCGATCGTTGGACAGGTTAAAGGCGCTGCAGGCCTGCGACTTTTCCCCTTCGTTGACCTGCAGCTGCGGCCATAGCAGCGGCTGCGGCAGATCTTTGGCGCAGCGCATCACGCCGTTGTCGTAGGCCAGCGCCACGTAGCGTTCCACCATCAGCGGCCAGGCGTCTTTGTCCAGCACCCGGGCGTCGTTGAGCAGACCGTAGCGCATCTCGCCGCGCCAGCCGGTGCGCAGCGGGATGTTGGCGAAGAAGGGGACTAATGCCGATTTAAACGAGTTTGGCAGCACGTAAGCGCGATCGTAGCGACGCTCGCGCAGGCTGTGGCCGAGCTTGCGGCGTTCGCCGATAGCCAGCGCGCCGTGGCCCAGCGGCATCGGGATCGCTTCGTTCACTTCCGGCATGCGCGATAACAACGGACGACACCAGGCTGGCGCCATCACGTCGATAATCGCCTGGGGATAGCGCGCCCTGAGCGTACGATAAAGACTTTGCGACATCATCATGTCGCCCACCCAAGACGGGCCTACCACCAGAATTTTCATGTTATCTCTTACGCATCCCGATTCAGCCAGGCCATATACTCCGTTACGCCTTCGGCAACGGTTTTGAACGGTTTGTCATAGCCCGCTTTACGCAGGTTAGTCAGATCCGCCTGGGTGAACGCCTGGTAGCGGCCTTTCAGTTTGTCCGGGAATGGGATGTACTCGATGCTGCCTTTTTTGTGGTACGCCAGGGTCGCGTCGGCGACGGCCTGGAAGGATTCCGCGCGGCCAGTGCCGAGGTTGAAGATGCCGGAAACGCCGTTTTCCCAGAACCACAGGTTGACGTCAGCCACGTCGCCGACGTAGACGAAGTCGCGCTTGAAGCCGTCGCTGCCTTCGAACAGTTTCGGACTTTCGCCATTATTCAGCTGGGTGTTGAGGTGGAAAGCGACGCTCGCCATGCTGCCTTTGTGGCCTTCGCGCGGCCCGTAGACGTTGAAGTAGCGGAAGCCGACGATCTGCGAATTGGCTTCCGGCAGGATCTGACGAACGTATTCATCGAACAGGAATTTGGAGTAGCCGTAGACGTTTAGCGGCTGCTCATACTCGCGAGACTCGATGAAATCGCTGGTGCGTCCACCGTAGGTGGCCGCCGAAGAGGCGTACAGGAACGGAATTTCGCGCTCCAGGCAGTAGTGCAGCAGCTCTTTGGAGTACTGATAGTTGTTGTCCATCATGTACTTGCCGTCCCACTCCGTGGTGGAAGAGCACGCGCCTTCGTGGAAGATTGCATCAATGTCGCCGAACTCTTCGCCTGCCATAATCTGGATCAGAAAGTCTTCTTTATCCATGTAGTCAGCGATGTTCAGGTCAACCAGGTTCACAAACTTGGTGCCGTCTTTCAGATTGTCGACAACCAGAATGTCGGTAATGCCCTTGTCATTCAGCGCTTTAATGATGTTGCTGCCGATAAAGCCTGCGCCGCCGGTTACGATGATCATAACTGTACCTTTGAAGTTGAGAGCCCGGAGACAATCCGGACATGAATGCTCATATCATATCACCACATGAGCAAGCCTACAGCCATTCGCAGAATAAGGTGCTGGGCTGACGTGATTTATGCTGCAAATAATTCATTCAGGCCTGCATCATCTCGTATCAGCGTATAGCTTTGGGTAATATGTGCCAAATTTTGCCGAATCTGGAGAGTTGCAATGCGTGGTGATTTCTACAAACAGTTAACTAGCAATCTGGAGACCGCTCGGGCCGAAGGCTTGTTTAAAGAAGAGCGCATCATCACCTCGGCGCAGCAGGCGGACATTACCGTCGGCGACAGCCACGTGATTAACTTCTGCGCCAATAACTATCTGGGTCTGGCCAACCACCCGGCGCTGATCGACGCGGCGAAATCCGGTATGGACAGCCACGGCTTCGGGATGGCCTCGGTACGCTTCATCTGCGGCACCCAGGATACGCACAAGCAGCTGGAGAAGAAGCTGGCGGATTTCCTCGGTATGGAAGACGCGATCCTCTACTCCTCCTGCTTCGACGCCAACGGCGGCCTGTTTGAAACGCTGCTCGGCCCGGAAGACGCCATTATCTCCGACGCCCTGAACCATGCCTCGATCATCGACGGCGTGCGCCTGTGTAAAGCGAAGCGCTTCCGCTATGCCAACAACGATATGCAGGAACTGGAAGCGCGTCTGAAAGAAGCCCGCGACGCTGGCGCGCGTCACGTGCTGATCGCCACCGACGGCGTCTTCTCGATGGACGGCGTGATCGCCAACCTGAAAGGCGTTTGCGACCTGGCGGATAAATACGATGCGCTGGTGATGGTCGATGACTCCCACGCCGTCGGCTTCGTCGGCGAAAACGGTCGCGGCTCCCACGAATACTGCGATGTGATGGGGCGCGTCGACATCATCACCGGCACGCTGGGTAAAGCGCTGGGCGGCGCCTCTGGCGGCTACACCGCCGCACGCAAAGAGGTGGTCGAGTGGCTGCGCCAGCGTTCCCGTCCGTATCTGTTCTCCAACTCTCTGGCGCCGGCCATCGTGGCCGCCTCCATCAAAGTGCTGGAGATGGTCGAAGAGGGCGCAGACCTGCGCGATCGCCTGTGGGCCAACGCGCGTCTGTTCCGTGAAAAAATGACTGCGGCAGGCTTCACCCTGGCGGGCGCCGACCACGCCATCATTCCGGTGATGCTGGGTGAAGCGGTGGTGGCGCAGAACTTTGCCCGCGAACTGCAGAAAGAAGGGATCTATGTCACCGGCTTCTTCTATCCGGTGGTACCGAAAGGCCAGGCGCGTATTCGCACCCAGATGTCGGCGGCGCATACCCCTGAACAAATTGAGCGTGCGGTGGAAGCCTTTACCCGCATCGGCAAACAACTGGGCGTCATCGCCTAATAAGGGTGTGAGATGAAAGCGTTATCCAAACTGAAAGCGGAAGAAGGCATCTGGATGACCGACGTACCGGAACCGGAAGTCGGCCATAACGATCTGCTGATTAAAATCCGCAAGACCGCCATTTGCGGGACCGACGTGCACATCTACAACTGGGATGAGTGGTCGCAGAAGACTATTCCGGTACCGATGGTGGTCGGGCACGAATATGTCGGCGAAGTGGTGGGGATTGGCCAGGAAGTGCGCGGCTTTAAGATTGGCGACCGCGTCTCCGGCGAAGGGCATATCACCTGCGGCCACTGCCGTAACTGCCGCGCAGGCCGTACCCACCTGTGCCGCAACACCATCGGCGTGGGCGTCAACCGCCCGGGCTGCTTTGCCGAGTATCTGGTGATCCCGGCCTTTAACGCCTTTAAAATTCCCGACAATATCTCTGATGACCTGGCGTCCATCTTCGACCCATTCGGCAACGCCGTGCACACCGCGCTCTCCTTCGATCTGGTGGGGGAAGACGTGCTGGTCTCCGGCGCCGGTCCGATCGGCGTGATGGCGGCGGCGGTGGCGAAACACGTCGGCGCGCGTAACGTGGTGATCACTGACGTTAACGAGTACCGTCTCGAGCTGGCGCGCAAAATGGGCGTCACCCGCGCGGTGAACGTGGCGAAAGAGAACCTCAACGACGTGATGGCCGAGCTGGGGATGACCGAAGGTTTCGACGTGGGTCTTGAGATGTCCGGCGCGCCGCCGGCGTTCCGCAGCATGCTGGATACCATGAACCACGGCGGCCGTATCGCGATGCTGGGTATCCCGCCGTCGGATATGTCCATCGACTGGACCAAGGTCATCTTCAAGGGGCTGTTTATCAAAGGGATCTATGGTCGCGAAATGTTCGAAACCTGGTACAAGATGGCGGCGCTGATCCAGTCTGGCCTGGATCTTTCGCCGATCATCACCCACCGCTTCGGCATTGACGACTTCCAGAAGGGCTTTGACGCCATGCGCTCCGGTCAGTCCGGTAAAGTGGTTCTGAGCTGGGAATAACGCCTCCGGTCTGTTGTAAACATCAGCAAAAAAGGCGCCTGCGGGCGCCTTAATTTAGATTTGGATAACATTTTTAGCCTGCTTAATATCAAGCGCACAATTTCTACATCGATTTTACGGTTATTCGCTTATACAGTGTGTTTAGTCGCGGTTTAACTTTGAAACGATCATGCTTAAACTCTCCGTATGCTTACTGACCTGTAACTCTGCACGTCTGCTCATGGAGGTGCTGCCCCCGCTGCTGAAGGTGGCTGATGAGTGTATTGTCGTCGACTCCGGTAGCACCGACGAAACGGTCTCTATTTGTCAGCAGTTTGGTCTCACCGTCCATCACCATGCCTATAAAGCCCACGGCGCGCAGATGAACTATGCCATCGGGCTGGCCAGCCATGACTGGGTGCTGTGCATGGACAGCGATGAAATTATTGATAACGACGTCGTGGCGGCCATTCAGGCGTTAAAAGCGGGGGAGGAGCCTGACCCAGCCTGCGCCTGGCGTTTGCCGCGCTACTGGTTTGTGCTCGGCACGCAGGTGCGGACGATCTACCCCATTTCCTCGCCGGATTACCCGGTGCGCCTCTTTAACCGCCAGCAGGCGCGGTTTAACGACCGGCCGGTGGATGACCAGGTGGTCGGACACGCGCGCTCCGTCAGGCTGCCGGGCTTTGTACGCCATGACACCTTTTATTCGCTGCATGAAGTGTTTAATAAGCTGAACAGCTATACCACCCGGCTGGTGAAGCACCAGCAGATCACACCTTCGCTGACGCGGGGGATCGTCAGCGCCATTGGCGCTTTCTTTAAGTGGTATCTGTTCAGCGGGGCGTGGCGCTATGGCAAAGTCGGCGTGGTCACCGGCCTGTACGCCACGTTTTACAGCTTTCTCAAATATTTTAAGGCGTGGTACGCCCACGAAGATAACCAGGCGCCCGTCGCGCAAAAGCGAACGGACCCCTGAGTGGTCTAGCTGCCGGGATTGTCCCAGCCCTGCCATTTGAGGCGATAGTACTGGACCAGCGCGCTCTGGCTGATGCTGTCGCTGAGGATAGTGAAGAAGCGGCTGGCGTTCACGGGCTCCAGCGGGCGCTTCGGCTTGCAATACTTCACGCCGTGGAACGGATTACGCGGCTTCTGCTGCTGCTGCGGCGTTTGTTGCGCGGGCGGCTGAGCGTAGTTTGGCGTCGAGTTGTCGACCTGTGGCTCGTTGAGCAGGCTGCTCGGGCGCACCAGCGTGATATCCGGCGGCAGGTTATAGACCATCTGCTGCAGCACCCGCACCGTCGTCGGATGCGGATGGCCAATGGCTATCGCCGAACCGTTACGCCGCGCCAGGGCGATGGCGCGGTTGAACTGGGTGCGGATATCGGCTTCATTCTGCGTATCGTCCAGAAACACCTTACGCTTAATCACCTTCACCCCGGTGCCCTGCGCGGCGCGCATGGCCTGGGTATTGCCGATGGTCACGCTGTCGAGAAAATAGAGATTGTAGCGCTCCAGGGCCTGCATCACCTTCTGCATGCCAAACAGGTTGGAGGTCATCGCGCTGCCCATATGGTTATTCAGCCCGACGGCGTAGGGGACTTTGCCATAGGCCTCGCGGATGATGCGCTCGATCTCCTCGCTGCTCATTTCGGGACGCAGGGTGTCTTTTTCCAGCGGCTGTTTGCTGAGCGGCGCCATCGGCAGGTGGATGAGCACTTCATGGCCCAGATTATGCGCTTTCGTGGCCATTTCCCGGGCGTGCGGCGCGTTCGGCAGCACGGCGACGGAGATAGTGGACGGCAGCGCCAGCACCTGATTTTCGGTCTGCGGGCGGTAGCCAAAATCGTCAATAACGATGGAGAGTTTGCCAGCGAACGCTGGCGCCGCCAGAGCCAGCGAACCGGCTACGGCAAGAGCAATTGCGCGAAATTGAAGCAAAACTTATCTTCCCAACCACGGCTGTGGATTGACCGCCTGACCCTGGCGGCGAATTTCGAAATAGAGCGACGGACGGCCCTGACCGCCGCTGCTGCCTACGAGCGCGATAGGCTGACCGGCACGCACCTGCGTACCGACGCTGACCAGCGCGCTTTGGTTATAGCCATACAGGCTCATGTCGCCTTTGCCATGCTCGACCACCACCACCAGACCATAGCCCTGCAGCCAGTCGGCCAGAATGACCCGACCATCGGCAATCGCTCTGACTTCGGTGCCTTCAGACGCGGCGATAACCATCCCTTTCCAACGTAGTTCACCTTGCAGCTGTTCGCCATATCGATGAAGGAGCGGACCGCGAACCGGCCAGAACGCCTGACCGCGCGGCGAGCCCAGCCCACCGGTGCGTGACATCAGCGAACGCTCGCTTTCCGTTGGTTTATAGGTAGTGCCTTTGCGCGATGCTTCCTGCTGGCGGTCGCGCACCGCCTGCGCATCGCGAGCTTCCCGATCGGCACGGGCTTTGGCGGCAGCCTCCGCCTGGGCGATACGACCGCGTAGGCGCGATTCGTTAGCCCGCAATTCACTTAACTGTTGCTGACCCCGCTGAATGGAGGACTCCAGGCCGGAAAGGGTCTTTTTCCGTTCGTTACGCGCCTGCTCCAGCTTCGCCTGCTGGGCTTTTTGCTCGTAGACCAGCGTCTGCTGCTGGCTCTGCTTCTCTTCGAGCATCGATTTTTGCACCGCCATCTCTTCGCGCGTTTTCTTCAGTTCGGCGATGGTTTCCTGGCGGGCCTGGTTGAAATAGCTGAAATAGACCTGCATCCGCTGATTGCGCTGACCCTCTTCACCGCTCAGCACCATCTGGATGCCGGTATGCGGCCCCTGGCGGAACGCCGCGTCAAGCTGCGCGGCGAGGTTACGCTCCTGAGACGCGCGCTGGCGCTCCAGCTTCGCGAGAGAAGCGTTCATCTCGTCAATCTGCTTATTGAGCTGGTTCAGGCTGTCCTGGGTTTCGCGCAGTTTGCGGGCCGCGGCGGCGATCGCCTCTTCCTGCGCTTTGAGTTGGGCGAGCAGGCTTGCGCGCTGCTGCTGCTGTTGCTTAATCGCCCGCTGTCTGGCGGCGATGTCGGCCTGGATGGACTTTAGCTGATCGCGATCGTCGGCGTGCGCAGATGACGCGCACAGTAATACGCCAGCGCTGAGCGCGCTGGCGTAAAGGACGGATCGAACTGCCGTTGCGATCCATGTAGTTGAATACGTCGCCTTTCCCCTCATGGGGAAGGATTATTCCACGATGAACAGCGGCTTGCCAGTCATCTCTTGCGGGATTTCCATTCCCATCAGCGACAGCATGGTCGGGGCGATGTCGGAAAGTTTGCCGCCATTGACCGCTTTAACCGCTTTGTTACCGACGTAAATCAGCGGAACCGGCAGGTTGGTGTGGGCGGTGTGCGCCTGACCGGTGGCCGGATCGCGCATCTGTTCGGCGTTACCGTGGTCGGCGGTGATCAGCAGCTGGCCGCCAACGGATTCCACCGCCTGCGCCACCTGATCGATACAGTGATCCAGCGCTTCAACGGCTTTCACTGCCGCTTCCATCACGCCGGTATGGCCAACCATATCGCCGTTCGGGTAGTTACAGATGATGGTGTCGTACTGGCCGCCTTTGATGGCCGCGACCAGTTTTTCGGTCAGCTCGGCGGAGCTCATTTCCGGCTGCAGATCGTAGGTCGCCACTTTCGGCGAGTTAATCAGAATCCGCTCTTCGCCTTTGAACGGCTCTTCTACGCCGCCGTTGAAGAAGAAGGTGACGTGGGCGTATTTCTCAGTTTCGGAGATGCGCAGCTGGGTTTTATCGTGCTTCGCCATCCACTCGCCGAAGGTATTGGCCAGCGAGGCGGGCGGGTAGGCGCAGGCCACTTTGATGTCGGCGGCATATTCGGTGAGCATCACGAAGTCGAGGTTAACCACTTTCTTACGCGCAAAGCCGTCGAAGTCGGCGTTGACGAAGGCGCGGGTGATTTCGCGTGCGCGGTCAGCACGGAAGTTCATGAAGATCAGCGCATCGCCATCTTCCATCGCGGCATCGGCCTGGCCGGCGGCGCGGATCACGGTCGCTTTCACGAACTCGTCGTTTTCGTCACGGGCGTAGGCAGCCTGCAGGCCGGCGACGGCGGTATCGGCCTGGAATTCGCCTTTCGCCAGCGTCATCAGATCGTAAGCCTGCTCAACGCGATCCCAGCGGTTGTCGCGGTCCATGGCGTAGTAGCGGCCAATGAGCGACGCGATGCGGCCCTTGCCCAGCGCGGCAAATTTGGCTTCGAATTTTGCCAGCGTTTTTTCCGCGCTGCGCGGCGGGGTGTCACGACCGTCGAGGAAAGCGTGCAGGTAGATCTTCTCAGCGCCGCGCTCTGCCGCCAGCTCCACCATCGCCATGATGTGATCCTCATGGCTGTGAACGCCGCCCGGCGACATCAGACCCATGATATGTACCGCTTTACCCGCGGCAACCGCTTTATCGACCGCGGCGGTCAGTACCGGGTTGGCGAAGAAGGTGCGTTCTTTAATTTCCACATCGAGACGGGTCAGGTCCTGATAGACGATACGACCGGCGCCCAGGTTGACGTGGCCCACTTCGGAGTTCCCCATCTGACGGTCCGGCAGGCCAACTTCCAGGCCGGATGCATCGATCAGGGTATGCGGACGTTTGGCCCACAGGGCGTCCATTACCGGCGTTTTAGCGCTGTAAATGGCGTTATCCTGTTGGTCTTCGCGATAGCCGTAGCCATCCAGAATCACCAGTACCATAGGTTTTTTAGTAACCGACATTGCGACAACCTCATGCTCAAAGACAGAAATTTTGCGTAATTTTACTACAGCTGAATCGTTTAAATCCCCGTGAAAGATCAAAGAAAGGGAGCGGCCGGGCCGCGGCGCGTCAGCGAGAACGGCTTTTTTTCGCCGCCGCCCGCAGAAAATACATTACATCGCGCTCACTGGCTGTAATTGCCGCAAGGCACAGGTATACTCCTTTCCTGGTTTTTTTCTCACTTAGTCGGGAGTTGTAACCCCCCATGCAAGAAATTATGCAATTCATCGGCCGTCACCCTGTTCTGAGCATCGCGTGGATCGCGCTGCTGGGGGCGGTGCTGTTCACCACCTTCAAGGGCCTGATGTCGAAAGTTAAAGTCATCACCCGTGGTGAAGCGACGCGTCTTATCAATAAAGAAGACGCGGTGGTGGTCGACCTGCGTCAGCGTGACGATTTCCGTAAAGGCCATATTGCCGGCGCCATCAACCTGCTGCCCAGCGATATCAAAGCGAATAACGTCGGCGAGTTGGAAAAACACAAATCGCAACCCATTATTGTGGTAGACGGTTCCGGCATGCAGGCGCAAGAGCCAGCCAGCGCGCTGAACAAAGCCGGGTTTGAAAAAGTCTTTGTACTGAAAGAGGGCATTGCTGGCTGGAGCGGCGAAAACCTCCCTCTGGTACGCGGCAAATAACTTACCTCGCGTGGTGATGCCGCCGCGTTTTCCCCTTCGCGCCTGACGTGAGGGGAACACAGGCTGCGGCGTAAAACCCTCAGGGTAATAACAGGAGTGAAGTCATGGCCAATATTGAGATCTACACCAAAGCGACCTGCCCGTTCTGCATCCGCGCGAAAGCGCTGCTGAACAGCAAAGGCGTAACGTTCCATGAGTTGCCGATCGATGGCGATGCCGCGAAGCGTGAGGAGATGATCCAGCGCAGCGGACGGACGACGGTTCCGCAGATTTTTATTGATGCGCAGCACATTGGCGGCTGTGACGACTTGTATGCGCTTGATTCACGTGGTGGACTTGATCCCCTCTTGCGCTAATTTTTGCGCGCTTTCCCTGCCGGAAGCGCGTATTTAAGGACAACACGAAAGGGTTTTACTATGTCAGAACAAAACAGCACCGAAATGACCTTCCAGATCCAGCGTATCTATACCAAAGATATCTCTTTTGAAGCGCCGAACGCGCCGCAAGTTTTCCAGAAAGACTGGCAGCCGGAAGTTAAACTTGATCTGGATACCGCCTCCACCCAGCTGGCTGAAGGCGTTTATGAAGTGGTGCTGCGTGTAACCGTGACCGCCGCGCTGGGCGAAGAGACCGCGTTCCTCTGCGAAGTACAGCAGGGCGGTATTTTCTCCATCGACGGCATTGAAGGCACCCAGATGGCGCACTGCCTTGGCGCATACTGCCCGAACATTCTGTTCCCGTACGCGCGCGAGTGCATCACCAGCCTGGTTTCCCGCGGTACCTTCCCGCAACTTAACCTTGCGCCAGTGAACTTCGATGCGCTGTTTATGAACTATCTGCAGCAGCAGGCTGGCGAAGGTGCAGAACAACATCAGGATGCCTGAT
The DNA here is from genome assembly GCF_021739525.1 of Klebsiella sp. 2019SCSN059. Classification (NCBI taxonomy): domain Bacteria; kingdom Pseudomonadati; phylum Pseudomonadota; class Gammaproteobacteria; order Enterobacterales; family Enterobacteriaceae; genus Klebsiella; species Klebsiella sp. 2019SCSN059. The sequence goes on from NZ_JAKKOM010000006.1 coordinate 91,139, forward strand.
GAACGCACTTAATGCTGCAATGACTGTGATCGGTGCCGGCTCTTACGGCACCGCTCTTGCCATCACCCTGGCAAGAAATGGCCACCACGTTGTGCTCTGGGGCCATGACCCGAAACATATCGCGACGCTGCAACACGATCGCTGCAACGCCGCGTTCCTTCCCGATGTGCCTTTCCCGGATACGCTGCATCTTGAAAGCGACCTGGCCACCGCCCTGGCCGCCAGCCGCGATATTCTGGTGGTGGTGCCAAGCCATGTGTTTGGTCAGGTGTTACGCCAGATTAAACCGCTGATGCGTCCTGACGCGCGTCTGGTATGGGCGACCAAAGGTCTCGAGGCCGAAACCGGCCGTCTGCTGCAGGACGTGGCGCGTGAAGCGCTGGGCGATGATATCCCGCTGGCGGTGATCTCCGGGCCAACCTTCGCCAAAGAGCTGGCCGCCGGCCTGCCGACGGCGATTTCGCTGGCGGCGACGGATCCGCAGTTTGCCGAGGATCTGCAGCACCTGCTGCACTGCGGCAAGAGCTTTCGCGTCTACATCAATCCGGACTTTATCGGCGTCCAGCTCGGCGGCGCGGTGAAAAACGTCATCGCCATCGGGGCGGGGATGTCGGACGGCATCGGCTTCGGCGCCAATGCGCGGACGGCGCTGATTACCCGTGGCCTGGTGGAAATGTCTCGCCTTGGCGCGGCGCTGGGCGCCGACCCGGAAACCTTTATGGGCATGGCCGGCCTCGGTGACCTGGTGCTCACCTGCACCGACAACCAGTCCCGTAACCGTCGCTTCGGCATGATGCTCGGCCAGGGGATGGACGTGCAAAGCGCCCAGGAAAAGATTGGCCAGGTGGTTGAAGGCTACCGCAATACCAAGGAAGTTCGCGTTCTGGCACAGCGTTTAGGTGTCGAAATGCCAATAACCGAGGAAATTTATCAGGTATTGTATTGCGGAAAAATTGCGCGCGAGGCAGCATTGACCTTATTGGGTCGCGCCCGCAAGGACGAGCGCAGCAGCAATTAGCTTTCCTTTGTCACCTGAATGACCCTGCCAGCGCAGAACTGGCAGGTCATTACCATATCGCCTGGAGTATGCAATGCCGTGTGAAGAACTGGATATCGTCTGGAATAATATTAAAGCCGAAGCCCGGGCTCTGGCGGACTGTGAGCCAATGCTCGCCAGTTTTTACCACGCAACGCTACTCAAGCATGAAAATCTGGGCAGCGCGCTGAGCTATATGCTGGCCAACAAGCTGGCTTCCCCGATTATGCCGGCTATCGCCATTCGCGAAGTGGTGGAAGAAGCCTACGCCGCCGACCCGGAAATGATCGCCTCGGCGGCCTGCGATATTCAGGCGGTGCGCACGCGTGACCCGGCGGTGGATAAATACTCGACGCCGTTGCTCTATCTGAAGGGTTTCCATGCCCTGCAGGCCTATCGTATCGGCCACTGGCTGTGGACTCAGGGCCGGCGTGCGCTGGCGATTTTCCTGCAAAACCAGGTGTCCGTCTCTTTCCAGGTGGATATCCACCCGGCGGCGAAAATCGGCCGCGGGATTATGCTCGACCACGCCACCGGTATTGTGGTTGGCGAAACGGCGGTGATTGAGGATGACGTCTCTATTCTGCAGTCGGTCACCCTCGGCGGTACCGGTAAAACCAGCGGCGACCGTCACCCGAAAATTCGCGAAGGCGTGATGATTGGCGCCGGGGCGAAAATCCTCGGCAATATCGAAGTCGGGCGTGGGGCGAAGATTGGCGCCGGTTCGGTGGTATTGCAGCCGGTTCCGCCGCACACCACCGCCGCAGGCGTGCCGGCGCGTATCGTCGGCAAGCCGGAGAGCGACAAGCCGGCGATGGATATGGATCAGCATTTCAACGGCATCCACCACACTTTCGAGTACGGCGACGGGATTTAACGTCTTGCCCGGTGGCGCTGCGCTTACCGGGCCTACGATCTCTGCCCGCCAGCATGTCGCCCGGATAAGGCGCGGTGCGCCGCCATCCGGGAAGGGGTCAGTTAGCTGCGCAGCACGGCGCCTGGATACCCCAGCTGCCGCCAGGCCTCGTACACCACCACCGACACCGCGTTTGACAGGTTCATGCTGCGGCTGTCCGGCATCATCGGAATCCGAATTTTCTGCTCCGGCGGCAGGGCATCAAGGATGCTGGCCGGCAGACCGCGGGTTTCCGGACCAAACATCAAGAAATCGCCATCCTGATAGCTCACCGCGCTGTGCGCCGGCGTACCTTTGGTGGTCAGGGCGAACAGACGCTGCGGCTGCGCGCTGGCGATAAACGCCGCGTAATCGGCGTGGCGCTGCACGGCGGTGAACTCGTGATAGTCCAGTCCGGCGCGTCTCAGGCGCTTATCGTCCCAGGTGAAGCCCATGGGCTCAATGATATGCAGACTGAAGCCCGTGTTGGCGCACAGGCGGATAATATTCCCGGTGTTCGGCGGGATCTCTGGTTCGAATAACACGATGTTCAGCATACTGCCCCCTTAATTGCGGGGGGCAGAATAGCAGATATTTGGTCAACCCTCACCCCGGCCCTCTCCCTGAGGGTGAGGGCCGGGGGAGAGCAAAACGGCGCAGCTTATGCCGCGTTATGCTGCTTCAGCGCATCGAAGGTCTGCAGCGCCTCCGCGTTCTGCACCAGCGAATCACGGCTAATGTCCGCGATGGTTTTTGCGCCGGTCAGGGTCATCGCGACCTTCATCTCTTTCTCGATCAGATTCAGCAGATTCGCCACCCCCTGCTTGCCGTGGGTCGCCAGGGCGTACAGGTAAGCACGGCCCAGCAGTACGCTGTCGGCGCCCAGGGCGATCATTCGCACGACGTCGAGACCGTTGCGGATGCCGCTGTCGGCGAGAATGGTAATGTCGCCCTTCACCGCGTCGGCAATCGCCGGCAGGGCGCGGGCGGAGGAGAGCACGCCGTCAAGCTGGCGGCCGCCGTGGTTGGAGACCACAATGCCGTCGGCGCCGAAGCGCACCGCGTCGCGGGCGTCCTCCGGGTCGAGGATCCCTTTGATCACCATCGGTCCGTCCCAGAAATCACGGATCCACTCGAGGTCTTTCCATGAAATCGACGGATCGAAGTTATTCGCCAGCCAGCCGATGTAATCCTCCAGGCCGGTCGGCTGGCCGAGATAGGCGGAGATATTCCCCAGATCGTGCGGACGGCCGTTGAGGCCAACGTCCCATGCCCACTGCGGATGGGTGACCGCCTGCCAGTAGCGGCGCAGGGCGGCGTTCGGGCCGCTCATGCCGGAATGGGCGTCGCGGTAGCGGGCGCCGGGAGTCGGCATATCGACGGTAAAGACCAGCGTTGAACAACCCGCCGCCTTCGCGCGCTCCAGCGCATTACGCATAAAGCCGCGGTCGCGCAGAACATACAGCTGGAACCACATCGGCCGCTTGATGGTCGGGGCGACCTCTTCGATCGGACAGACGGAAACGGTGGAGAGGGTAAACGGAATGCCTTTGTCATCCGCTGCGCCGGCGGCCTGCACTTCGCCGCGGCGGGCGTACATTCCGCACAGCCCCACCGGCGCCAGCGCCGTCGGCATCGCCAGCTTCTCGTTGAAGAGGGTGGTCTCGAGGCTCAGGTCCGACATATTGCGCAGAATACGCTGGCGCAGCGCCACGTCGGAAAGGTCCTCGACGTTGCGGCGCAGGGTATGTTCGGCGTAAGCCCCGCCGTCGATATAGTGGAACAGGAACGGCGGCAGGATACGCTGGGCGGCGGCGCGATAGTCGCTGGCGGCGGAAATAATCATCACGAATTCTCCCTGGAATTATCAATAGCATCGCCGGGCAGGCGGGTAATTCGCGCCTGGCGGGCCTGGTCTTCATCAAAACGTTTAATGGTGGCGTGGACAAAACCTAAGTGGGCCATCATCGCCTGGCGCGCCGCCTCGGCGTCGCCGGAGACAATCGCCTCCATGACGGCCTGGTGCTGTTCGGTCAGGCGGGCAAACACCGGCGGCACCAGATACATCCGCTGACGGCTCTGCTTGACGGAGGAGTGCAGCAGGTCGAAAAAGCCGCGCATGGTTTGCAGGAGCACCACGTTATGCGAGGCTTCGGCGATGGCCAGATGAAAGCGGACGTCCGCCTGCGAGGCGATATCCGGGTCTTCGCTCTGGGTCGCTTCAAAGCACAGGCGTATTTTTTCTTTATCGGCGTCGGTGGCCCGCATCGCCGCGTGCCACGCGGTGCTGGCTTCGATGGCGTGGCGGGCCTCGAGGATGTCGAAGCTGTAGTCAGGGTCATCGGCCAGCAGCGTCTTCAGCGGCTGGACGATGTTTTGCTCCGACCACGGCTCATGCTGAAAGCGGACGAAAGTGCCGCCGCCGCGACGGCTCAGCAGCACCCCTTCATTGACCAGCATCGCCAGCGCTTCGCGCAGGGAATTGCGCGAGACGCCGAGCTGAGCGGCGAGCTGGCGCTCGGCGGGCAGTCGCATGCCCGCCTCCAGCTGTTGTTCTTCAATCAGCGCCCGGACGCGACGCGCCACGTCGTCGGCCAGGCGTTTAGGCATCACTATCACGGTATCATCCAGGTTAAAACGTAGGCCTGCAGCGTAGTGATCAGACCCACCATGCAGGTGAAGATCAGGCTGTGTTTGACGGTAAAGCGGAACAGATCCGACTCTTTACCCACCAGGCCTACCGCGGCGCAGGCGATGGCGATCGACTGCGGGGAAATCATCTTGCCGGTGACGCCGCCGGTGGTATTGGCTGCGACCAGCAGGATATCGGAGACGCCAATCTGCTGCGCCGCCGTTGCCTGCAGCGCGGCGAACAGGGCGTTAGACGAGGTGTCCGAACCGGTCAGGAATACCCCCAGCCAGCCCAGGAACGGCGAGAAGAAGGTAAACGCGTGGCCGGTATGGGCCAGCGCCAGGGCCAGGGTCGACGACAGCCCGGAGTAGTTGGAGATAAAGGCGAACGCCAGCACCATGCCGATAGAGTAGATCGGCAGCGCCAGGTCCTTCAGCGTTCCGGCGAAGGTGGTCAGCGCGTCTTTCGGCTTCATGCGCAGCCAGACGATGGACAGCAGGGCGGCGAACAGAATGGCGGTGCCGGTTGCCGACAGCCAGTCAAACTTATAGATGGCGGCGTAAGGCGTCGCGGCGCTGACCACCGGCGGCATGCGGGCGACCATTTTGTCGAGGAACGGCACCGAAATATTGATGACGAAGTCATACATCGCGCCGCCCGGTGCGAACAGCGCTTTGAACGGCGGCACGCTCCACAGGGTCACGGTGGCGGTCAGGAACAGGAACGGCGACCAGGCGCGGATCACTTGTCCCGCGGTGTAGCGCGTGCGGGCCAGCGTCATATCCACCTGCGAGGCGCCGATATCGCCAAAGCGGAAGATGCGCGCCGGCTGCCAGCGTTTGAGGAACAGGGTCAGGCAGACCAGGGAGACCAGCGATGAGATGATGTCCGGCAGCTCCGGGCCAAGGAAGTTAGAGCTGAGGTACTGGGCGATAGCGAACGAGCCGCCTGCGACCATCACCGCCGGCCAGGTCTCTTTGATGCCCCGCCAGCCGTCCATAATCGCCATGATCCAGAACAGCACGATAATGGTCAGGAACGGCAGCTGGCGGCCCACCATCTGGCCGATGGCGAAGCTGTCGATACCGGTCACCTGACCGGCCACCAGGATCGGGATGCCCATCGCGCCGAAGGCCACCGGCGCGGTGTTGACGATCAGGCACAGGCCTGCGGCATACAGCGGGTTAAACCCGAGGCCGACCAGCAGCGCCGCGGTAATCGCCACCGGCGCGCCAAATCCCGCCGCCCCTTCGAGAAAGGCGCCGAACGAGAAGCCGACGATCAGCATCTGCAGGCGCTGGTCAGGCGTAATCGACAGGATCGACGAGCGGATAATGTCGAACTGTCCGGTCTTCACCGAGATTTTATAGACGAAGACTGCGGCAATAATAATCCAGGCGATGGGCCACAGTCCGTAGAAGAAGCCATACACCACCGAGGCCAGGGCGCGGTCTACCGGCATTTTATAGAACAGCAATGCGACGGCCAGGGCGATCGCAACGGTCCAGGTAGCGGCGAGATAGCCTTTCAGTTTGAGCTTTATCAGCGCAAAAAAGAAAAACAGAATCGGTAGCGATGCGATAAGACTGGATAACCAGATATTACCGGCGGGATCGTAGTTTTGTTGCCAGAGATTCATGCAGGGTCTCCATCGGGCCGCCAGGACGGGTGGGCTGAGTCTGCGCTCTTTGCCGACCCGTCGTAGGTAAAATTGGCCCGGCCAATTAGGGATAGCAGGGTTGATGACAACGAATGGTTAACCAGATGTTACTCTTAGGCAACGGGTTTGTGATGTATTTTGATGGATTTGTGAACTGCCGGGGGTAGATAAAATTATTGGTTGGACCAATCGGCCGGGCAGGGAACGAAAAAGGGGGGGTAGGACAGAATAACCCTCTCCGAACGGAGAGGGCTGTGGATCAGAATTCGCTGCGGGCGAAACCGGTCATCTCTTTCAGGCCCATTTCCCGGCCCAGGGCGGTCATCGGATGGACGACCACCAGGCCGCGGACGCTTTTCTTCAGCTTGCCCATATCGGCCTGCTCTTTTTTGGTAATCGCGCGGCGGAACGGCAGGCTCATCAGCTTCTGCGCCTCTTTGCTCAGCTTCTGGCTCTGGACGGAACGCAGACGTTCAATCTCCGTTTCCAGAGTGGCTTTTTCTTTCTCCAGCTCCGCGTATTTATCGGCAGCTTCCACCAGCGACAGCTCGGCCTGCTGGTGGCGGATGGCGTCGAGACGATCGCTCAGACGTTTGATTTCATTCTTTTCGACTTCTTTCATGGTGATTTGATCTGTTAATAAAGGGGCTTCATTCGCCTATAGTATGTGCCGTGACCGCTATTGTTGATAGCTATTTATCAAAAATTCGCCGTTTATCGCCGTCAGAATACGATACCTTAATCTGCTAATAATTTGAATTTTATAATTATTCCTTCCGATACCCGCGCTAATTTCATTTCTGTGAAGCCTGTCGGCAGATAAGCACGTTTTCCTTAACCCACGCCGGTGAATTGGCTAATGCTTAATCAGATTATTCCCAAAAGGAGGACGTGATGGCAAAGATCGGCGACGGCGTACCACGTTTAATCGACAAAGCGGTTGATTTTATGGCTTCCAGTCAGGCGTTTATGGAGTATTTGAAAAAGTCTCCGCGGCTGCAGCATGTACCGCGAGATATCCCTCAGGATAAGGAAGCGTTGTTTCTGCAGCGTCTGGAATATTATCGTCAGCTTTACCGGCCGACCTGCGACCAGACGGAGCCGGAATCAGAGCGTTGATTTCTGGAAGGCTTTTTTTAAGCTGATTCGTGAAATCAGCTCAGTCAAGGACAACACCATCGTTGAACGCACCATCTGCTGGTAACGCAGTTTCTGCATTGCCAGCAGTTCGGCGTCGCTGTCATCAAACTGCGGCGTTGGCGGCAGGGCGGCGACGCAGTGCAGTTCGCCGAACGGACCGATAATTTCGTCGTCGGTAAAGCTGTACTCATTGCCGTCGTGATTAAGCTCTTCGCGCAGGGCCATCAGCAGCTCGGCGTCTTCATATTCGGCACGACTTATCACCCCAAGGCCATAAATCAGCTTCAGGCGTACTGAGAGATCGCCGAGCGGCCCGCTGCCCTCCAGCAAGGGCTCGACGGCGTATTTCACCGCGTAGTCGTCTTTACGGAACACCTGAAGCACCAGAATATTGACCGCTTCCGTTAACAGCTCGACGGTGGCGATCAGGAAGCTTCGTACGGTTTTGCCAGCATTCAGACGCTCAAGCACACGGTTTTCAAATGCTTGTGTTTCTTCCATCATTGCCTGCATATCTGACAGGAGTCGTAATGGGCGCGACGTCGGCCGCGCCAGGTTGTGCATCATTTTACCGCGTTGTAGTCGTTAACGGCCTCCGCGACGACATCGCTTGCCGCGTCAAGGCCGGAAATCTGCGCCAGCGCGGCCTGCGGCCCTTTGTCGGCGATCAGTGTCGCCAGCTCCTGCGCCTGCGGATCGTCTTCGCTACGGAAATGCATCGCCGCCGCAATCCCTTTCACCAGATTGCGGTGCGGCAGGCCGTATTCCAGCGTACCCAGCAGCGGCTTAATTAAACGGTCGCCGGCGCTCAGTTTGCGCAGCGGCTGACGGCCAACGCGCTCGACATCGTCTTTCAGGTACGGGTTCTCGAAACGGCCAAGAATTTTCTGGATATAAGCCGCGTGCTTCTGCGGGTCAAAGGCGTAGCGTTTGATCAGCACCGCGCCGCTCTCCTCCATCGCGCCCTGCACGACGGCCCGAATTTTCTCGTCGAGTATCGCGTCGCGAATCGTCTGGTGGCCCGCCAGTTTTCCGAGGTAGGCGGTTATAGCATGCCCGGTGTTCAAGGTGAAGAGCTTGCGTTCGACAAATGCCATCAGGTTATCAGTTAATTCCATTCCCGGGATGGTCGGCAGTTCGCCCTTGAACTGGGTTTTATCGACGATCCATTCGCTGAAGGTTTCCACGGTGACTTCCAGCGGGTCATGGGTAGCGGACGCCGAGGGCGGCACAATACGGTCAACGGCGGAGTCGACGAAGCCGATATGGGTTTCCACCCAGGCCTTATCTTCCTCCGCCAGGGCGTTAAATACGTGGCCTTTTAACTGCGTGGTGCCGCGCACCATGTTTTCGCAGGCGATAATGTTCAGCGGGCGTTCGGTGCCCTGCGCCTTGCGCTTCGCCAGCCCTTTGGCGATGGCCGGGGCGATGCGCTCAAGAACGACGGGACCGACGGCGGTGGTCACCAGGTCGACGCTGGCGATCAACTCCACTACCTCGTCGCCAATGCTGCTGACGGCATTCACGCCGGAGACGGTATCCACTTGCTCATTTTCGCCAACGACGTGAACCTGGTAGCTATGACGGGCATTCAGGGCATCAAGTACGGTCTGATTGACATCGGCAAACGTCAGGTCGATGCCCGCGTCGGCCAGCAGTTTACCGATAAAGCCACGTCCGATATTACCTGCGCCAAAATGTAATGCTTTCATAGTATTAACCTTCAATTAATGTTTTTACCTGAGAGGGCTGGGGTGAGGCTTTTTCCCTCACCCCAACCCTCTCCCAAAGGAGAGGGTTGGAGAGCGCTGATTATTTATTCAGCAGCGCCAGTACGTCGTCGACGCTGGTGGTTTTCGCCAGGCGCTCAATCACCGTTTCGTCATCCAGCGCGTTGGTCAGGCTGGTAATCACCTGAATGTGCTCGTTGTTGCGGGCGGCGATGCCGATCACCAGGCGGGCAACATCGTCTTCATCTTCCCCAAAGCGCACCCCTTCCGGGTACTGGCAGAAGACGACGCCGGTTTTCAGCACGCGGTCTTTCGCTTCGATGGTGCCGTGCGGCACCGCGATGGACTCGCCGAGATAGGTCGAGGTCAGTTTTTCGCGGTCCAGCATCGCCTGCACATATTCCGGCTCGACGTAGCCGCCTTTCACCAGCTGCTCGCCGGCGAAGCGAATGGCTTCTTCTTTGGTGGCCGCTTTGCGACCGAGGAAGATGTTATCCGCACCCAGCTTGAACAGGTTTTTGTCCGTATCATCAAAGCTGTCTTTCAGGCTATCGGTGACTTTAACTTCGTTGTCGATGTGGCGCTGGGCCGCCACCAGACGCTCGGTCAGGCTGGTGTACAGACCGCTGTCGAGGAAGTTGGTCAGCGAAATATGCTGCGCCTGCGGTACCTGGCGCATGGCGCGCTCGGTCAGGTCGCGGTGGGTGATCACCAGGTCAACATCCGGCGGCAGATTATTAATGGCGCTGTTGGTGACCGAGATGTTGCTCAGGCCGGCATCCTGCACTTTCTTGCGCAGTACCCCGGCGCCCATGGCGCTGGAGCCCATCCCGGCGTCGCAGGCGACGATGATTTTACGCACATGGCTCAGGTCGTTGGTGACATTGCCAGCCGCCAGCGGGTTGGCGCCTTTGGATTCCGCTTTCATGTCATGCATACGACGGGTTGCGGCTTCGATATCGTCTTCTTCTTTGACTTTGCTGGTCTTGAGCAGAACCGCAGAGACGACGAAGGAGACCGCCATCGCGGCGATAATGGCTGCGATGTTCGCGAAGTAGGCCCCTTTCGGCGTCATCGCCAGCACCGCCAGGATAGAGCCCGGGGAAGCCGGAGAGACCAGACCGCCGTTGAGGATGGTCAGGGTGAAGACACCGGTCATCCCGCCGAGGATAACGGCCAGGATCAGACGTGGGTTCATCAGCACGTACGGGAAGTAGATTTCATGGATACCCCCCAGGAAGTGGATGATAGCCGCCCCGCCTGCAGACTGTTTAGCGCTGCCGCGGCCAAAGAACATGTACGCCAGCAGAACGCCCATCCCCGGACCCGGGTTAGCTTCAATCAGGAAGAAGATGGATTTACCCAGCTCGTGGGACTGCTGAATACCCAGCGGCGAGAAGATACCGTGGTTGATGGCGTTATTGAGGAACAGGATTTTTGCCGGTTCCACGAAGATAGACGCCAGCGGCAGCATGTCGTGCGCCACCATGAAGTTAACGCCAGCCGCCAGAATTTTCGACAGAACTTCTACCGCCGGGCCGATGCCGAGGAAGGCGAGAATGGCGAGGATCATCCCGATGATGCCGGCGGAGAAGTTATTCACCAGCATTTCAAAACCGGATTTGATCTTACCGTCTACCCAGTTATCGAATTTCTTGATGCAGTAGCCGCCCAGCGGGCCGGCGATCATGGAGCCGAGGAACATCGGCATATCCGCGCCGACGATAACGCCCATGGTGGTGATCGCCCCGACCACGCCGCCACGTTCGCCGCCGACTAATTTACCGCCGGTGTAACCGATCAGCAGCGGCAGCAGGTAGGTGATCATCGGACCGACCAGCTTCGCCAGCGTTTCGTTTGGCAACCACCCTGTCGGAATGAAAAGCGCGGTGATGATACCCCACGCGATAAACGCGCCGATATTCGGCATCACCATATTGCTGAGAAAACGACCAAAGCTTTGCACTTTGATCTTGATATCGGATGACATAAAACACCCCTTCTTCTGTTTTGCGTATCGCGCAGGCTAAAAGCCCGAGGTTTGTTGTTAATGTGGCGGCAGAGGTAGCCGGGCCCTGATTGATAGTGCGAAATCTGGCACTGAATCGTTTAGCTGTCCAGCCAGCGCCCTTAAGTGTGAGTTAGATCACATGAATATAGGGGGCGGAGAGGGTTTTGTAGTGATTGCGATCACATAATGGCTGTGTAAAAAAACAACAGACCGCCGTTTTTGCCGCTAATCTGCGTTTTTGTGTGATATTTGTCACAATTTTGTTTCGTGTTTTTGTTGTTTGTTTGTGATTTTGATCACAAAGAATTTCATGGTGGATTTTTGCCGCTGTGATCTCGGCCCGGTTTTGCGGCCAGGGCGAGGCGGCGCTGTAACTAAGCAACCATGTTTGTTAAATAACTTTTTTCCGCCGGATGGCAAAAATGAAAGGGGTGAATTATGCTCAAATCAGCGGTCCGGATATCAGTGGGCCGTGATTAAAATTTATATAAATTATTAGCGTAAAGCCGAGGGAATTATGTTTCTCAATTATTTTGCGCTGGGCGTTCTGATCTTCGTTTTTCTGGTCATTTTTTATGGAATTATCATTATTCACGATATTCCTTATTTGATTGCCAAAAAACGCAACCACCCCCATTCCGATGCTATTCATGTCGCCGGATGGGTCAGTCTTTTTACTCTCCACGTCATCTGGCCGTTTTTATGGATATGGGCCACGCTGTACCAGCCTGAGCGCGGTTGGGGCATGCAGCATAAGGCGAATACGGACCCCGACGAACCTGAAAAAGAGACGGATATACAACAGCTTCGCCAACGACTGAGCGACCTTGAACATCAGGTGGCGGCCATCCAGCGGCCACAGTCCACCGCTGCGGCGGAGAAATAAACTATGGATCTGTTGATCATTTTGACCTACGTGGCCATCGCCTGGTCGATATTTAAAATCTTCAAAATACCGGTTAATAAATGGACGGTTCCCACCGCGGCGCTGGGGGGCGTATTTATTGTTAGCGCGCTTATTTTATTAATGAACTATAACCACCCTTACACCTTTCTGGCGCAAAAGGCGGTAATATCTATTCCTATTACGCCGCAGGTGACCGGGGTTGTCAGCAGCGTCACCGACAAAGCGAATCAGCGCGTCGAAAAGGGCGAGGTGCTATTTACCATTGACCCGGCGCGCTATCAGGCGCGGGTCGATCGCCTGCAGGCCGACCTGGTGACAGCGCTGCACAGTATTAACACCCTCAAGGCGCAGCTCTCTGAAGCCCAGGCCAACACCACCCGCGTGTCGGCGGAACGCGATCGCTTATACAAGGACTATCAGCGCTACCTGAAAGGCAGCCAGGCGCGGGTGAATCCGTTCTCGGAAAGCGACATCGATAACGCCAGGCAGAATTATCTGGCCCAGGACGCGCTGGTCAAGGCGTCGGTGGCGGAGCAGGCGCAGATCCAGAGCCAGCTGGATAGCATGATCAACGGCGAACAGTCGCAAGTGGCCAGCCTGCGCGCCCAGCTGGCGGAGGCGAAATATAATCTCGATCAGACCACCGTGCGGGCGCCCAGCGATGGGTATATCACTCAGGTGTTGATCCGTCCGGGGACCTACGCCGCCTCGCTGCCGCTACGGCCGGTGATGGTGTTTATCCCCGAGCAAAAACGGCTGATCGTCGCCCAGTTCAGGCAAAATTCGCTGTTAAGGCTGGAGAAGGGCGACGACGCGGAAGCGGTATTTAATGCCCTGCCCGGACAGGTGTTCCACGGTAAACTGGTGAGCATTTTACCGGTGGTGCCCGGGGGGACCTATCAGGCGCAGGGGGCGTTGCAGTCGCTGACCGTGACGCCGGGCAGCGATGGCGTGCTGGCGACCATCGAGCTCGATCCGAATGCTGAAATTGATGCGCTACCCGATGGCATCTACGCTCAGGTGGCGGTCTACTCCGACCATTTCGCCCACGTTTCGGTGATGCGTAAAGTGCTGCTGCGCATGACCAGCTGGATGCACTACCTCTATCTCGACCATTAATGCGATCGGCGGCAGGTTGAGCGGGAGGCTCACCTGCCTTTTACCTCGCCCTGAGCCATACTCATATCTTTGTTGGCGATAAGGAGCAGGCTATGAAACTGATCGGCAGCTACACCAGTCCCTTTGTGCGCAAAATATCGGTGATCCTGCTGGAAAAGCGCATCCCTTTTGAGTTTGTCAACGAATCCCCCTACAGCGAAAGCAACGGCGTGGCGCGCTATAACCCGCTGGGCAAAGTGCCGGCGCTGGTGACGGATGACGGCGAATGCTGGTTTGACTCCCCGGTTATCGCCCAGTATCTCGAGCTGCTGGGCGTGGCGCCGCCGATGATCCCCGCCGATCCCAGAGCCGCTCTCAGGATGCGCCAGCTAGAGGCGCTGGCGGATGGGGTGATGGAGGCCGCCCAGGCGCTGGTGCGCGAAAAGGCTCGCCCCGCGGCCCAACAGTCAGAGCAAGAGCTGCTCCGCCAGCGGGAGAAAGTGGCGCGCGGCCTCGACAGGCTGGAAGCCTGCGCGGCGGACGGGACGCTGCGCGGCGACGAGGTCAATCTGGCGACCATCTCCACGGCCTGCGCCATCGCCTACCTGAACTTTCGCCGGGTGGCGCCGGGCTGGTGCGCCACCCGGCCGCAGCTGGTGAAGCTGGTGGATGCGCTGTTCCAGCGCGCCAGCTTTGCGCGCACCGAACCGCCGCGGACTTGACCCAGACAGGTAACAGTTTGCGCAAGGAGGCGTTACAATCGCCGCTGATTGTTGACTCCCTCTCCCGTCGGGAGGGGGGAAAATAACTAACCGCCAGGCCCATTGATGACTACCGAAATTCGTGCGCTTTATACCCGGCTTCCGGCCATTGACCGCTTACTCCGCGACCCCGCTTTTTCCTCCCTGCTGACGCAGCACGGCCATTCGCAGGTGGTGACGCAGCTGCGCCAGATGCTGGACGAGGCGCGGGAACAGATCCGCCAGTGTCAGACACTGCCTGACTGGAGCCATGACTGGCTGAGCGCCTGCGCGCAGCGGCTGACCGCCAGAAGGCAGAGCGCCCTGCGTCCGGTGTTTAATCTCACCGGTACGGTGCTGCACACCAATCTCGGGCGCGCCATCCAGGCTGAGGCGGCGGTGGAGGCGGTCGCCAGCGCGATGCGCGCGCCGGTGACGCTCGAATATGATCTCGACGACGCCGGGCGTGGCCATCGCGATCGCGCCATTGCCGATCTGCTGTGCCAGATCACCGGCGCGGAAGATGCCTGTATCGTGAACAACAACGCGGCGGCCGTTCTGCTGATGCTGGCGGCTACCGCCAGCGGCAGGGAGGTGGTGGTCTCCCGCGGCGAGCTGGTGGAGATCGGCGGGGCGTTCCGCATCCCCGACGTGATGCGCCAGGCGGGTTGTCAGCTGCACGAAGTGGGCACCACCAACCGCACCCATGCCAAAGACTATCGCCAGGCGGTGAATGACAATACCGCCCTGCTGATGAAGGTCCACACCAGCAACTACAGCATTGAAGGCTTTACCAAAGCCGTCGACGAAGCGGAGCTGGCGGTCATCGGCCGCGAGCTGGACGTCCCGGTGGTGGCCGACCTGGGGAGCGGGTCGCTGGTGGATCTCAGTCAGTATGGCCTGCCCAAGGAGCCGATGCCGCAGGAGATGATCGCCGCCGGGGTGAGCCTGGTCAGTTTCTCCGGCGACAAACTGCTTGGCGGCCCGCAGGCCGGAATTATCGTCGGCAAACGCGCGCTGATTGCCCGCCTGCAAAGCCATCCGCTGAAGCGGGCCCTGCGCGCGGATAAAATGACCCTCGCGGCGCTGGAAGCCACGCTGCGCCTCTATCAGCATCCGGAAGCGCTGCGGGACACCTTACCGACGCTGCGCTTGCTCACCCGCCCGGCGGACGAAATCCGCCGGCAGGCCGAACGTCTGCAGCCTGCCCTGGCGGCACACTATGCTGATTTTGCCGTCAACGTGGCAGCCTGCCAGTCGCAGATTGGCAGCGGCTCGTTACCTGTCGACCGTCTGCCTGGCGCGGCGTTGACCTTTACCCCGCATGACGGCCGCGGCAGCCGGCTGGAGGCGCTGGCGGCCCGCTGGCGCGCGCTGCCGTGCCCGGTGATTGGCCGCATTTATGACGGTCGGCTCTGGCTGGACCTGCGCTGTCTGGAAGATGAAACCCGGTTTATGGAGATGTTGTTACGATGATTATTGCCACCGCTGGACATGTTGACCACGGCAAAACGACGCTGCTGCAGGCGATAACCGGCGTAAATGCCGATCGTCTGCCGGAAGAGAAAGCGCGGGGAATGACGATCGATCTCGGCTATGCCTACTGGCCGCAGCCGGACGGGCGGGTGCTGGGATTTATTGACGTGCCCGGGCACGAAAAGTTTTTGTCCAACATGCTGGCGGGGGTGGGAGGGATCGACCATGCGCTGCTGGTGGTGGCCTGCGATGACGGCGTGATGGCGCAAACCCGCGAACACCTGGCGATCCTGCAGCTGACCGGAAAGCCGACGCTGACGGTAGCGCTCACCAAAACGGACCGCGTGGCGGCCGCCAGGGTGGCGGAGGTTCAGGCGGAGGTCGAGCAGACCCTGCGCGAACTGGGCTTTGACGCCGCCGCTTTCTTCCCCACCGCGGCGGTGGATAACATCGGTATTGCCGAACTGCGCAGCCACCTGCTGCAGCTTGCGGAGCGCCCCCATCCACAGCAGCGGCGTTTTCGCCTGGCGCTGGATCGCGCCTTTACCGTCAAGGGGGCGGGGCTGGTGGTCACCGGGACGGCGCTCTCCGGCGAAGTTCGGGTCGGGGATACTTTGTGGCTCACCGGCGTCAACGCGCCGATGCGCGTCCGCGGCCTGCATGCCCAGAATCAAGCGGTTGAGCAGGCGCACGCCGGGCAGCGCATTGCGCTGAATATTGTCGGCGATGCGCAGAAAGAGGCATTGCACCGCGGTGACTGGCTGCTCTCTTCACCGCCGCCGGAGCCTGCAGAGCGGGTGATTGTCGAACTGCAGTGCCATACGCCGCTCAGCCAGTGGCAGCCGCTGCATATTCACCACGCTGCCAGCCACATCACCGGCCGGGTGTCGCTCCTGGAGGGCGGCCTGGCGGAGCTGGTGCTGGATACTCCGCTGTGGCTGGCGGATAACGACCGGCTGGTGCTCCGCGATATCTCCGCTCGCTTAACGCTGGCCGGCGCACGGGTGGTGACGCTGGATCCCCCGCGCCGCGGCAAGCGTAAACCGGAGTATCTGCAGTGGCTTCACGCCCTGGCGGCGGTCGGCGCTGACGATGCGCAGGCCCTGGAGCTGCATCTGCAGCGGGACGCCGTCCGGCTTGAGCGCTTCGCCTGGGCGCGGCAGCTGAGTGAAGCCGGAATGGCGGCCTTGATCCAGCGACCGGACTATCTGCAGGCCGGACAGCGCCTGCTTAGTGCGCCGCTTGCCGCCCGCTGGCAGCGAAAATTGCTGGATGCCCTGGCGCGCTACCATGAGCAGCATCGTGACGAGCCGGGCCCTGGCCGGGAGCGCCTGCGCCGCATTGCGCTGCCGATGGAAGAGGAAGCGCTGGTGCTGCTGCTGATTGAGCAGATGCGCGAGAGCGGATTAGTCCACAGCCATCACGGCTGGCTGCATCTGCCCGAGCATAAAGCCGGGTTTACCGACGAGCAGCAGGCGGTCTGGCGGAAGGTGGAGACCCTGTTCGGCGATGATCCCTGGTGGGTGCGCGATCTCGCGCGCGAAGTCCATGTTGAAGAGTCCCTGATGCGAGCGGCGCTGCGCCAGGCGGCGCAGCAGGGGATGATTACCGCGATCGTCAAAGATCGTTACTACCGCAACGATCGCATTGTGCAGTTCGCCCAGCGGGTGCGCGAGCTGGATCAGCTGCGCGGCTCAACCTGTGCGGCGGATTTTCGCGATACCTTAAACGTAGGGCGGAAGCTGGCGATCCAGATCCTCGAGTATTTCGATCGGATTGGCTACACCCGTCGTCGCGGCAACGATCATATCCTGCGCGATAAAGCATTGTTTCTTTAATCGTTAACGCCTGCTCCCCGGCGGACAGCGAACGGTGTGTTGCCGGGGAAGAGGGGGTCGCGTTGTGCCTGGCCTTATTCGGCTTCCCGAACCCAGATACGCATTTCGCCTTCTCCGCGGTTTGCCCAGCTAAACCAGGGAATAAAGGTCAACGTCTGTGAATGGGGGGTGGCCAGAGGGTGATCGTAGCTCCACAGCTTCTGCGCATCGGCGTTTTCTGCATGTTTTCTATAGCCTGGGGCCTGAATCAACATTTTGTGAGCAAACAGCCCCTTTCCTTCAAACACCGTGAACCTGGCATCGCGTGGCAGCAGTAGGTTATGCAGCGCCTCACCGTTATCAGCTTGTTCAAGACAATAAACCAGTGGACCGCGTTGCAGCGCCACCTGGCCTGCCTGGTGGCGAACCAGCGGATTACCATATACCCGGCGAACCGGCATCGGCAACGTTAGCATCAGAGTGTCGCCTTCCTGCCAGAGATGTTGGATATGCAGATAGCCCTGGCGTATATCCTGCGTGACCGGCGCGCCGTTCAGGGTGAGCTGTGCCCCCTCGCACCAGTCCGGGAGACGCAGCGCCAGCGTATGGTTCAATGCTGACGGAGACTCGATGACAATTTTGACCTGTTCCTGCCAGGGATAGTCACCGCTGATACGCAGACGTAACGTCTTTTCTCCTACCGGGATCTCAGCCTGATTACCGACGTAGAGATTGATATACAACGCCTCTTCGCGTGGCGTATAGATATAATGTCCCAGCGAGGTCAGGAGGCGAGCGATATTCGGTGGGCAACAGGCACAGCCGAACCAGCGCTGACGAACAGGCTTAACATGGTCATAAATATGATTGAATTTTAAAGCCTTGGGCTGCACTTCCAGTGGGTTGACGTAGAAGAAATGTTTACCGTCCAGCGCCATACCGCCCAGAACGGTATTGTAAAGTGCGCGCTCCATCACATCAGCATATTGGCTGTCGGCTTCCAGTTCCAGCATGCGGCGCGCGAACATCATCAGCCCGATAGAGGCGCAGCTTTCCGCATAAACGGTATCATTCGGCAGATCGTAATCGCTGCTGAAGGCTTCCCCGCTGCTCTGTGAGCCAATGCCGCCCGTAATATACAACTGACGCTGGACCATGTTTTTCCATAACCGCAGGCAGTCCTGGCGTTTGCCTTCGTTCTTGCTCAGGCGTGCAAGGTGCGCTACGCCGGCCATTAAATAAACAAAGCGAACCGCGTGACCCACAGCGGTGGTCTGTTCGGCAAGCGGCAAATGCGCCTGGCTGTAGGGTTTATCCATCACCATCCACGCCGGCCCATAGGTATTCCAGAAGGAGGTTTTGCCGCGTTTTTCATATTCGATGTCATAGAAATGCGGCTGTGTCCCACGCTGTTCAACGAAGTAATTAGCCAGCGCCATATAGCGTGGTTCCTGAGTCACATCGTACAAACGCATTAACGCCAGCTCTATTTCAGGGTGTCCCGGGTAGCCGTGCAGCTGATTGCCGTCCGGACCAAAGACGCTGTCGATATGATCGGCGAGGCGACATACCACCTCCAGCAGGCGGCGTTTACTGGTTGCCTGGAAGAATGCCACCCCAGCCTCAATCAAGTGACCGGCACAGTACAATTCATGGCATTCGGCGAGATTGGTCCAGCGTTCCCCGGGCGCTTTCACCGTAAAATAGGTGTTCAGATAACCATCTTCACATTGCGCGGCGGCAATCAGCTCAATCACCTCGTCGGCGGTTTTTTCCAGTTCCGCATCTGGCTTCTGACACAATGACCAGGCGACTGCCTCCAGCCATTTCGCCACATCGCTGTCCTGGAACACCATTCCGTAGAATTCCCCTGCCTGCTGACCTGCGGCGATACGGAAGTTTTCTATCGCATGGCTGGGTTCAGCCTCGGCGATCCGGTCATTGAGGGCATCCCACTGATAGGGAATGACGACATCACGCACCAGTTGCTGATACTGACCCAGAAACGGATCGTTAACTTTCAGTTTGTGCAGATCGACTTCCATGATTTCTCCTTAAGACTGAATGTGACGTGCGCGCAGATCGGTTGCAATGCGCGACATCATGGGATTGTTGAGCTTACAGGCGCGGATAGCGAAGGCCAGCAACAGATGGAACAGCGCGGGCAGCAGGGTTTCCATCGCCGTGATCCCCGATAGTGAGGATGGAGTCTGGTTGCTGGCGCCGGGTTGATAAGCAACGTAGATAAATACCAGGCTGATAATGCCCGCACTGGAGGCCCATGCCAGCTTGATAAAGAACAGGTTGAAAGCAAAGTTCATCCCTGACGAACGGACACCCGTCTTCCATTCACCATAATCATCAGAGAAGGCCATCAACGAAAAATGCAGCGGTAGGGTAAAGCCCAGGATGATGCCATTGCCGAGAATGACCACCAGCCATAGCGTTTGCCAGGACGGACCGGTTGGCAGGAACCACATCCCCACCGCCAGTAAGGCCAATACCAGATTGGTGTAGTAATAGAGCTTGACGGTATCAACGTGGCGCGACAGCCAATTGACGATCGCGGCGCCCAGAATCGAGGAAAAGGTGACCATGGTGAAAAACAGCGATGTATAGCCAGTAGAGCCGCCCAGTACATAGGTAATAAAGTACATGTAGCCGCCACCGCGAATGTTAAACACGTTGATCAACAGGAATGACATCGCCAGCATGAGTAACAACTGATCGTTTTTACGCAAACCGGCGATATGTTCGCGCAGGGTGAATTTGCCGAGCATCTCCAGGGAAACACGCTCACGTACCCAGAAAAAGCAGCACAAAAACATCACCGCCGCGATGGCGCAGAGTACGCCGACACCATACTGATAACCCTGGGCGGTATTCCCCTGACCGAGCGCTTTAACCAACCACGGCAGGCCCACGGAGACCAGGAATCCTGCCACGCCGCACAGTACAAAGCGCCATGCCTGGCAGGATATCACCTCGCTATGGCGAGTGGTCATCGTATTAATGAGCGCGCAGTAGGGGACGTTAATCGCGGTATAGCTGACTGAAAGCAGCAGGTAAGTGCCGAAGGCCCAGGCGATTTTTACCCCCATGCCGGCATCCGGCACGGTAAAGGTCAGCACCCCGATCGCTGCAATAGGAACCGCAATCCATAGCTGCCAGGGGCGAAAACGTCCCCATCGGCTTTGGGTCCGATCGGCGAGGACGCCCATGATCGGATCGGAAATAGCATCAAACACGCGCAGCGCAAGGAACAGAGTACCGACCAGCGCCGGGGTGAGCCCAAAGACGTCAGTATAGAAAAAAGTGAGAAAGTTCATGATCAGGCAGGTGATGACCGTTCCACCGGCGTCGCCCAGACCATAGCCTATTTTTTCACGGAGAGATAATTTGGCGTCCTGCACGTGCTTCGTGAGGTCGCTTGTCGTAATCGGAGCCGTAGTCATAAATAACTCCCGAAGATGATGTTCAGAATTATTCCGCTGTCTGACCGGCGGACATTTTTTGTCTTTTGCAAATACATTAATTATTTTGCACCGAATAAACGAGGCAACAAGGGAAGGGAAAAGTATAAAAAGAGGACGATTCCGACTTCGTCATAAAAGTGTGATTCCGATCCGGAAAGGCGTTAATTTATGATTAATAATCAGTTGGAAAGAGATTTTTATCGTTTCGTTAGCGGAAAATTAAATATATATGCTTGAATTATCCATGCCTCTCCCGATTCGCGTACAAAATGGCGGCTTATTTATTTCCCGTGGCGTCGGCAGTCATCCGGCACGTAAACTGCAGTCCTGGGAAATTATTTTTGTCGAAAAGGGGACGTTAACGATTTGCGAGGAGGGTGAAATATTTAACGTTAATGCAGGGGAGAGTTTACTGCTGTGGCCAGAACGTTCTCATGTTGGGGTGGGGGAATTTCCCGCCGACCTGAAATTTTATTGGCTGCATTTTGAAGTACTGACGGAGAGTGTCCGGTCTCTGCCGCCTGCGCTGCTTAACGTTCCGCAACATACCCGCGTCAGCGATCCACAATACATTATTTCGCTGTTTCGCCAGTTTCTTCGTGAACAGGAGAATATTCACCGCAGCCTGGCGCTGGAGCTCCTGTTATTGCTGATACTGCAGCAGATTGCCGCGGCGGCAAGCGAAAAACCGGACGACAGTCCCGGCGCTGCGCTGGCCTGGAAAGCGCAGCAGATCATCCATACCCGTTACCACTTGCCTGTTTCAGCATCGACGTTGGCGAAAGAGCTGCACTGTAATGCGGACTATTTAGGACGCGTCTATCGTCACGTTTTTCGCGTGACGTTGACCGAAGCGCTGCATCGTCAGCGGGTCAGAGCGGCGGAAAAGCTATTGATCAGTGATTCACTGTCGTTGACCGAAGTCGCGAGCCAGTGCGGCTTTAATGACGTCGGTTATTTTCGCAAGATCTTTCGCAAGCACACCAGCCTCACGCCTGCAGCCTGGAAGCGCCGCTACTGTAAGGAGCACATTAATTCAGCGTAATGAAAAATCACTTGTGCTAGTGACTAAAAACAGCGCTGATTCCATTCAGGATCAAAGCGCGGGCAGGGATTATTCTGGCACCCTGCGGTTTTATCCCCAGGGAGCAGAGGATGAACCGGTTTCTTATTGCCAATGCCCAGCAGTGTATTGGCTGTCGTACCTGTGAAGTGGCCTGCGCGGTGGCGCACCAGCAGGCGCAGGATGTCTCCATGCTGTCGACAGGCCATTTCACGCCGCGTATCCGGGTGGTGAAAAGCGGCGAGATATCAACGGCGACGGCCTGTCGGCAGTGCGAGGATGCGCCTTGCGCCAGCGTCTGCCCGCAGGGGGCGATTCGTCGGGAGGAGGACGTCTGGTGGGTCGATCAGCGCCGCTGCATCGGCTGTAAAAGCTGCATGGTGGCCTGCCCGTACGGCGCAATGACCGTCACGGTGGTGAACCAGCAGGCGCAGGCGCTGAAATGCGATTTATGTCACCACCGCGCCGAGGGGCCGGCCTGCGTAGCCGCCTGCCCGACGCAGGCGCTGCGGGTGATGGCTCCCGCGGAGCTGGAGGCGCTATGCGCGCAAAAACGCCAGCGGCTGGCGCTGGCGTGAGCGGGTCCGCTAACGGGCGTTTCCCGTCAGCGGCGTCAGGGATTAGGCTTCCTGTTCGCGCCAGGCGAATTCAACCTCTTCGGCGAGAATTTTCACCCCGGCCTCGATTTTTTGCGGGTCCGGCACATAGTTCATGCGCATGCACTGGTGGGTATGCGGCCACGGTTTATCGAGTCCCGGGAAGAAGAAATCCCCCGGCACCATCAGCACGCCGCGCTTTTTCAGCCGCTGATACAGCAGCTCGGTGGAGATCGGCAGATCCTTAAACCACAGCCAGAGGAAGATCGCCCCCTCCGGTTTGTGAATAAGGCAGCGCTCCTCCGGCAAATAGCGGCGAATAATGGCGATGGTCTCCTGCACCCGCTGGTAATAGAAGGGTTTGATCACTGTCTCTGACAGGCGCAGCAGATCCTGACGTTTAATCATTTCACACATCATTGCCGGCCCGATACCGCCGGGCGCGAGGCTGATAATGCCGTTCATGTTGCTGATGGCGGTGATGATTTTCTCGTTGGCGATGATAATCCCGCAGCGGCTGCCCGGCAGGCCCAGCTTGGACAGGCTCATACACAGCACGATGTTCGGATTCCACAGCGGTCGGGCGTCGCTGAAAATAATGCCCGGGAACGGCACGCCGTAGGCGTTATCAATCACCAGCGGGACCCCATGCTGATTCGCCAGCGCATCCAGTTTGATCAGCTCTTCATCAGTGATGACGTTGCCGGTCGGGTTGGTGGGACGCGAGACGCAGATCATCCCGGTCTCTTCCGTCACCTGCAGATGCTCAAAATCAACGTGGTACTTGAACTGGCCTTCCGGCAGCAGTTCGATATTCGGCCGGGTGGCAACGAACAGATCCTCTTCCAGGCCGGCATCGGCATAGCCGATATATTCCGGCGTCAGCGGGAACAGCACCTTACGGGTGGTGCCATCTGCCCGACGGCCTGCGAACAGATTAAACAAGTAGAAAAATGCGCTCTGACTGCCATTTGTTAGCGCAATATTCTGTGGTTCGATCTCCCAGCCCAGCTCGTCGCGCAGCATCTTCGCCAGCAGGCTCAGCAGCTCGCTTTTGCCCTGCGGACCATCATAATTACAAAGCGCATCAAGGGCTTTGCCATTAACCAGCATGTCGGAGAGCAGCCGCTGGAAGTAGTCATTCATCTCCGGGATCTGAGCGGGGTTGCCGCCGCCCAGCATAATAGCGCCCGGCGTGCGCAGACCGTCATTAAGGTCTTCCATCAGGCGGGTAATGCCTGAATGACGGGTGAATTTGTCGCCGAAAAGGGAAAATGTCATCGCGAATCGTCTGTCGGTGGTTCTGGAAAGTGGCTAACCATAACGCCAGCGCCAGCGAGGTGCAAATCGAAGGGAAGGGGAGTGTTTTTGTTTTTATCCTGCGAATCGATATTTTATCAGCGTATTGTTCTGACTGGCTCCCCGCCGGGCAGGGAGCCACTCCTGCTTTACTGCTGTTGTCCGGCCCAGATGACCATCACTTTGTCTTCACCGCTCTCGCGCACGAATCCGTAACCCCGCGGCATCGACAGCGTTGTCTGTTTGCCCATACCGATCGCCGGATGGCGCGCGCGGAACTGGCCGATCTTCTGCCAGTGGGTAACGCTGCGGGCCGCTTTACCGTTGACATCCTGCCAGTTCATCTCTGAACGGGTGCCCTGCAGCGGGTCCGAGCCGGTGGGGCCGAACGGGCGCGACGACTCGTCACCATAGAAGATCTGCACGGCGCCAGGGGCCAGCAGCAGCAGCTCTGCCGCCGTGGTGCCGCCTTCGCGGAACAGGCGCGTATCGTGCGAGGAGAGGTAGCTCAGGACGTTAAAGCTCTGCAGCTTGTCCGCCATTTGCTGCCAGGTGAGGTCAATATTGGCCATGCAGTTAGCCGCTTTCGCCGCCTGGTCCTGGTAGTCGAAATTGATCATCGCATCAAAACCGTGGCGATAGTAATCGCTCTCCATCACCCCGTGTCCCCAGGCTTCGCCGGTCATCCAGAACGGCGCCGCATCCCGCGCTTTATCCGGATTGGCTTTCTTCCACTCCGCCAGCGCGGCGGTGGCCTGGGTTTTTAACTGCTGCCAGGCGTCCATCTCCACATGTTTAGCGGTATCGACGCGGAAGCCGTCGATGCCGTAGTCGCGCACCCACTGGCTCAGCCAGTGCGTCAGGTAGTCGCGCGGCGTATAGCCCGGGATCGCTTTCGCCGCAGTGTCCGGTTTATGGCTGTAGAAGTTCGGCAGGCCCGACGCCTCCTTCGATTCGGTTTTCAGATCCGGCAGGAAGGCCAGTGACATGGTGAGATCGTCATAGCCCGGGTTGTCGTAATCGCCGATATCGGTGCGGATCCACTTCTTGCCCCACCATTTCTCCCACCCGGCTTTATCGCTGAAGTTGATATAGTCGTTAAAGCTGTGCCAGGTCTGGCCCGCGCCGGGCTTCCAGTCCGTCCAGCGCTCGCCGAGGGTTTTTTTCAGCTCATCCCCTTGCAGATACAGAGAGCCGAACTGGAACTCCTGCATGTCGGCCAGGGTGGCGTAACCGGTATGGTTCATCACCACGTCGAACAGAATACGTATTCCGCGCTTATGCGCTTCATCCACCAGCCGACGGAGATCGGCTTCGGTCCCCATATTGGCGTCCAGTTTCGACCAGTCCTGGGTGTAATAGCCGTGGTAGGCGTAGTGTGGAAAATCGCCTTTCGTCCCGCCGCCGACCCAGCCGTGGATCTGCTCGAGCGGGGAGCTGATCCACAGGGCATTGACCCCCATCTGCTGCAGATAATCCAGCTTGCTGGTTAATCCCTGCAGGTCGCCGCCGTGGAAGGTGCCGATCTCCTGCATGCCGTCTTTGTGTCGGCCATAGCTATTGTCGTTGGCCGGATTACCGTTCACGAAGCGGTCGGTCAGGACGAAGTAGACGGTGGCGTTGTGCCAGTCGAACGGCGCCGGCGCGGCCGTCTCGGCGCGCTCGAGCAGCAGCAGACCATTGCTGCCGAAGGCGGGCTGCAGCGTGATTTTGCCGCCGCTGACGGTCGCGACATTGCCGCTGTAGAAATCGCGAACTTTGCTGCCCTCGGGGAAGGTTTTACTGACGTCGAGGGTGAGAGGTTTTCCATCCCACTTCGGACACTGGCGGATCTGCGGCGCCGCGGCGCTGGCCTCTTTTTCTTCCAGCGAAATCATCATCGTCGGCGTGCCGGAGCGGGTATCCACTTCCAGGGTATACAGACCCTGGCGGAAGATGCGCCATTGCGGCGGCGTGCCGCGACAGGGTTCCATGGAGAGCATCTGGTTGAGCTTAATGCCGCCGGAAGGCTGCCAGCACTGTTGGTCAAAATTTAGCTGCAGGGGACGTGTACCCTTCTCAACCACTTTCTGGCTGATGAAGCGACCCGTCCCTTCTTCGGTAAAAGCAGGGAAGTCGGCGGTAGTCCAGGCGGCAAAGGCCATCCCAGGCACGAATAACGTGGCAAGCGCAGCGAGTTTCATTGCGGGATCCTTGAGCGGTTTTTAGCTAGTGTGCCTTGTTGTCGCGCGAGTGAACTCCTCCCGGCGGACGTTTTACCAGGAGGATGAAAAGGGGTGAGTGACACCGCTCAAAAAATAGGCTAAAAATGAGACGAAGCTAGCATTTTCGCGCTAGCGATGCGGCGCAGAAACCGATTTCAGATGACAGCAATTCGGAATTGGACTATTTCTGTTGATGCTCTCAGTGCGTATTTTTGATACTATTAGCGATTCAGCTATCGTTTTTTTGTGAAAAACAAGGTGTTGGAATGCATATATCCGACCAGGAGACCTGATGATATCGAATCCCATACGACGATATGGGGCCGCCATACTTATGTTACTAACCTGCGTCTTTTCAGGTAGTGTGTTGGCAACAACGCACACAGCAACAAAGAGTCATAAAGCCCCAACGGTTAAGAAGATAAGTAGTACTAAGGTAAGCAGTAAACAAGAGTATTCTCGCAATAGTGTAAAGAGCAGTTCACTTCCTGACTTGCGAAAATACCCTTCCGGAACACCAAGGAAAAAAGCGTTTCTCCGGACGGTCATGCCTTATATTACCAAGCAGAATCAGGCGATTACTGCGGATCGTAACTGGCTTGTATCCAAGCAGTACGATGCTCGCTGGTCGCCGAGCGAAAAGGCGCGCCTGAAAGACATCGCGACACGTTATAAGGTGAAGTGGTCAGGTAATACGCGTCATGTGCCCTGGAACACGCTGCTTGAGCGTGTCGACATTATTCCGAACAGCATGGTCGCGACCATGGCGGCGGCGGAAAGTGGCTGGGGTACTTCCAAGCTGGCGCGTGAGAACAACAATCTGTTCGGCATGAAGTGCGGCGCTGGTCGCTGCCGCGGCGCGATGAAAGGCTACTCGCAGTTTGAGTCGGTGGAGCAGTCGGTGCAGGCTTACGTCACAAACCTGAACACTCACCCGGCCTATTCCTCTTTCCGCAAATCGCGCCTGCAGCTGCGCAAGGCGGATCAGGAAGTAACGGCCAGCACCATGATTCATAAGCTGAAGGGCTATTCGACCAGAGGGTCGAGCTACAACAACTATCTCTTCGCGATGTATCAGGATAACCAGCGGTTAATTGCCGCGCACATGTAATGTGCTTATCTACGTGATTATTCATGCCCGGCGCGCAAGCCCGGGCATTTTTCTTTGCTCTCTACATCATGACTTCACTGTGCCGGTCACGGTACTCCTTCGGCGTCACGTCGTACTCTTTCTTAAACACCGAATAGAAATATTGCAGCGACGGGTAGCCGCACATCTGTGAAATTTCATTGATCGACAGGCTGGTGGATACCAGCAGGCTGCGCGCCTTTTCCAGTTTCTCGCTGTGGATCACCGTGTGGATGGTCTCCCCGACCTCCTCTTTAAAGCGTTTCTCCAGGTTGGAACGTGAAATGCCGACGGCGTCGAGCACCTGCTCCACCTTGATGCCTTTGCAGGCGTTGTTGCGAATGTAATGCATCGCCTGAATCACGGAAGGATCGTTTAACGACCGGTAGTCGGTGGAACGTCGTTCAACGACGCGCATCGGCGGGATCAGCTGGCGCTGCAGCGGGAGCGCCTCGTTATTCAGCAGCCGGTGGAGCAATTTTGCCGCCTGATAACCCATCTGGCGGGTGCCCTGGGCGACGGAGGAGAGGGCGACGCGCGAGAGGTAGCGGGTCAGCTCCTCATTATCGATGCCAATAACGCACAGTTTCTCGGGCACCGGGATATGCAGCAGCTCGCAGGCCTGCAGGACGTGGCGGGCGCGCGCGTCGGTGACGGCGATAATGCCGGTTTGCGGCGGCAGCGTTTGCAGCCAGTCGGCGAGCCGGTTTTGCGCGTGCTGCCAGTTTTCCGGCGCCGTCTCCAGCCCCTGGTAGACCACGCCGCGGTACTTCTCCTTCGCCACCAGCTGGCAGAAGGCATACTCGCGCTCTACCGCCCAGCGTTTACCGCTGGAGGTGGGCAGTCCGTAAAACGCGAAGCGGTGTACCCCTTTTTCCTTCAGATGAAGAAAGGCGCTTTCCACCAGCGCGGTGTTGTCCGTGGCGATATAGTGGACCGGCGGGTACTGCTCTGGCTGATGATAAGAGCCGCCGACGCCGACGATGGGGACGTTGACATCGGCCAGTAGCTTTTCGATTTCGGGATCGTCATAGTCGGCGATAACGCCATCGCCTAGCCACTCTTTGATGTTTTCGATTCGTGCCCGAAAATCCTCTTCAATAAAGATATCCCACTCCAGCTGAGAGGCCTGCAGATACTCGCCGACACCCTCAACCACCTGGCGGTCATAAGCTTTGTTGGCGTTAAATAACAGCGTAATACGGTGACGCTTTTCAAACATAGATGATGTTCCTGCTCTAACCCCGGTCATACCCCTTCATTCATGATGTTGCCGATGGCCTGGCTTTCTCATTCACCCCAGCCACGTACGCGATACGCGGCTGGGATGCGCCGTCGGCAACCCGAATGCTGTTGGGTATACACTACCGGCTAATGCCCGAGATATTTCAAGCGCCTTATGGCGAAGTTTGGTGGTAGCGCAAAGAATTCAGACATTCTTCAGAGAGCGCTTCCTTACGCGCGCCGCTTGGTGGCGGAGTCCATCCACACCGCCAGCAGCAAAATGGCGCCTTTGACGATATATTGCCAGAAGGTGGCGACGTCCATCATGCTCATGCCGTTATCCAGGGCCGACATAATAAACGCCCCCATTACCGCCCCGGCGACACTGCCGATACCGCCCGCCAGGCTGGTACCGCCGATGACGCAGGCGGCGATGGCGTCCAGTTCGGCGATGTTGCCCGCCGAGGGGGAGCCCGCGCCAAGGCGCGAGCTGAGGATCAGTCCGGCAATGGCGACCATCAGGCCGTTAATGGCAAACACCGCCAGCTTGGTACGCTCGACGTTAATCCCGGACAGACGTGCCGCCTCCAGGTTGCCGCCGATGGCGTAGATGCGGCGGCCAAAGGCGGTGCGAGTGGCCATGAACAGGCCTGCCAGCAGCAGGGCGGCGAGGATCAGTACCGGCGTCGGCACGCCGCGATAGTCATTGAGCAGCCAGATTGCGCCCAGCACAATCACCGCGGTAATGGCCTGGCGGCCAACGGCCGCGGTGGAGGATGCAGTCGCCAGACCTAACGCCTGCCGACGCATCCGTCCGCGCCACTGCCAGATAATGAACGCCGCCATGCCGACAACGCCGATGCCAAAGCCAATGCCATCTGGCAGGTAGCTTTGGCCGATCTGCGCCATCGCCGGGCTGGTGGGCGAGACGGTGGTCCCGTTGGTGATGCCGATCAGAATGCCGCGAAACGCCAGCATCCCGGCGAGGGTGACGATAAACGAGGGGACCTTGCGATAGGCCACCCACCATCCGTTCCATGCGCCGAGCAGTAGCCCCATCACCAGCGTCACCAGAATGGTGAGCGGCAGCGGCCAGCCGAGCCAGACGTCAAAGATCGCCGCGGCGCCGCCCAACAGCCCCATCATCGAGCCGACGGACAGGTCGATTTCTGCCGAAATAATCACAAACACCATGCCGACGGCGAGGATGCCGGTGATGGCCGTCTGGCGCAGCAGGTTGGAAATATTGCGCGCGCTCAGGTAGGCGCCATCGGTAACCCAGGTGAAAAACAGCATAATGACGACGATCGCGGCGATCATCACGAAGACCTGGAGGTTCAGCCCCTTCAGCGCCGGCAGGGCGGTGGGGGCGGTTGGGGTAAGTTTGATTTCAGACGACGTGTTCTTCGACATGGCGTTCGCTCCTCAGCGCGGCTTCCATCACCTGTTCCTGGGTCAGATGTTGATTAACCAAATTGGCTTTTAGCCTGCCTTCGTGCATGACCAGCACCCGATCGCTAAGACCAAGCACCTCGGGCAGTTCGGATGAAATGACAATGACCGCGATGCCCTGCTTCACCAGCTGGTTAATCAGTTTATAAATTTCATACTTCGCCCCGATATCGATGCCGCGGGTGGGTTCGTCGAGGATCAGAATGCGTGGATTCAGCAGCAGACAGCGGGCCAGAATCGCCTTTTGCTGGTTGCCGCCGCTCAGGCGGCCAATCGCCAGCTCCGGCGAGGAGGTTTTAATTTTCAATCGCTGAATGGACTGCTCAATACAGTGCTGCTCGGCGGCGTCGTCCAGGCTGCTCATCGCGCCGGTGAACTGGCTGAGCGCCGCCAGGGTAATGTTCTTACCCACCGCCATCACCGGCACGATGCCGTCTTTTTTGCGGTCTTCCGGCACCATGGCGATGCCGTGGCCAATGGCCTGCTGACAGTTATTGATGCTGACCGGCTGGCCATCAATGAAGATCTCCCCCTGCCAGCGCCCCGGCCAGACGCCGAACAGGCACTGCACCGCCTCGGTCCGTCCGGCGCCGACCAGCCCGGCGATGCCGAGGATCTCCCCGCGATGCAGGGAAAACGAGACGTCGTTGACCCGTTTAATATGACGGTTTACCGGGTGCCAGGCGGTTAAATGTTCGACCCGCAGGATCTCCTCGCCGTGGGCGTGCGGTTCGCTGGGATAGAGCGCGGTGAGCTCCCGGCCAACCATCATGGTGATGATGTCGTCTTCGCTCATGCCGCTGGCGTCGCGGGTGCCGATATGCTGGCCGTCGCGGATCACGCAGATCGTATCGGAGATCGCTTTGACCTCATTGAGCTTGTGCGAAATATAGATGCAGGCGATATCGTGGTTTTGCAGATCGCGAACGATCGCCAGCAGCGTCGCGGTCTCTTGTTCGGTTAAGGAGGCGGTTGGTTCGTCGAGGATCAGCAGGCGCACCTGTTTATTCAGCGCCTTGGCGATCTCCACCAGCTGCTGCTGACCGAGGCCGAGGTCGCCGACGCGGGTGTCGGGCGAAATGGGCAGATTGACCTGCTCCAGCAGCTTCTGGCAGCGCAGCGTCATGGTTTCATAATCCAGCAGGCCGTGGCGGGATATTTCGGCGCCGAGGAAAATGTTCTCCAGCACGGTGAGATGTTTCACCAGCGCCAGCTCCTGATGAATAATGGCGATGCCTTTACGTTCGGTATCGCGAATATGGTTTGCCTGCAGCGTTTCGCCGGCAAAAATAATCTCGCCCTCATAGCTTCCGTGCGGATAGATACCGCACAGCACCTTCATCAGCGTCGATTTTCCCGAACCATTTTCACCGCATAACGAGGCCACCTCGCCAGCGTTCAGGCGCAGGCTGACATTATCCACGGCCTTAACGGCGCCGAAGGTTTTGGTGATGTTCTTCATTTCGAGTAGCCAGGCCATAAAGACTCCGCAAAAGTGATATCCGGCGGGATGAAAATGACGCCCCGTAGCGGGGCGTCAGCCATTACAGTTCACTCTTTTTATGGAAACCGTCTTTAATCACCGTGGCGTCGATATTCTCTTTATTCACTTCAATTGGCGTTAACAGGCGCGAAGGGACATCTTTTAAGCCGTTATTCAGCGTGGTGTCAGACTTCGGCTGCTTATCGTTGCCCAGCTCAACGGCGATTTCGGCGGCATTGGTGGCCAGGGTGGTAATCGGTTTATAGACGGTCATCGTCTGGGTACCGGAAATAATACGCTTCACGCCCGCCAGGTCAGCATCCTGACCGGAGATCGCCACTTTGCCTGCCAGCCCCTGGGCGGTTAAGGCCTGGATGGCGCCGCCGGCGGTTGCGTCATTGGAGGCCACCACGGCATCGATTTTGTTATTATTCGCCGTCAGCGCGTTTTCCATTATTTTCAGCGCGTTTTCCGGCAGCCAGCCGTCAACCCACTGATCGCCGACAATCTTAATTTTGCCCTCATCGACATACGGCTTGAGGATCTTCATCTGGCCGGCGCGGAACAGCTTGGCGTTATTATCCACCGGCGAGCCGCCCATCAGAAAATAATTACCCTGCGGCACTTTGTCGACCAGGCTTTGCGCCTGCATTTCGCCGACTTTTTCATTGTCGAAAGAAATATAGAAATCAATATCGGCATTATTAATCATGCGATCATAGGCCAGCACTTTAATACCTTCCTGCTTGGCCTCTTTAATAACGTTACTGAGCACCTGACCGTTATAAGGAATAATGACCAAGACATCGACGCCGCGGTTGATCATGTTTTCAATTTGCGACATCTGCGTTTCTTCATTGCCATTGGCGGACTGGACAAAAACTTTGGCGCCTAAGGATTCCGCTTTATTGACGAAAATATCGCGGTCTTTCTGCCAGCGTTCCAGACGCAGATCGTCGATGGCCATGCCAATCTTCACTTCTTTCGCCATCCCCGCCATGCTGGCGAGCAGGAGGGAGCTGGCGCAAAGCGTAAGGCAAAGGTTCTTTATCTTCATAATAACGATACCTTTTTTGTAAGGGTAGGTAAGACGAACGGAAAAATAATGTTTGATACATGAGGTTGCGGATACGTTACAGATTCTTAACGCGGAAAGCAGGGCTGGCAATTACCGGTTCTTATTTTGCAGTTATGAAATTTCGTTTAATGCGCAAATTATGACGGCGATCGTATTTTATTCATGCACACTCTTATTATTGCACTGGACCTCTCTGACAGGACGGCAGAAGAACGCGCCGATATTATTTTTTGCGAGCTGGCGCACGTTTGTGGATTCTCTCAATGGCGGTGTGAAATAACGTAATTGAGGAAAATGAAAGCGAAATTCTATATTGGCTTAAACCCGTCATACTTCAAGTTGTAGGTGTGTTGGTGACATTCGTTGCTTCGCCCCCTGGTTATCGGGGACTCGCGCTCCTGCCGCCTTCCTGCAACTCGAATTATTTAGGGTATCTGATTGGTTATTCGCCGCATCTCTGAATATGGAGTTCTCTATGCAGACCTATTTCGATCAACTCGATCGCGTTCGTTACGAAGGCCCGAAATCCGCTAACCCGCTGGCTTTCCGTCATTACAACCCGGATGAACTGGTGCTGGGCAAACGGATGGAAGATCATCTGCGTTTTGCGGCCTGTTACTGGCACACCTTCTGCTGGAATGGCGCCGATATGTTTGGCGTGGGCTCCTTCGACCGCCCATGGCAGCAGCCTGGCGACGCCCTGGAGATGGCCAAACGCAAAGCCGATGTGGCGTTCGAATTTTTCCATAAACTCAACGTGCCTTACTACTGCTTCCACGACGTTGACGTCTCGCCGGAAGGGAGTTCGCTCAAGGAGTACAGCAATAACTTCGCCCGGATGGTCGAGGTGCTGGCGGAGAAGCAGCAGCAGAGCGGCGTCAAGCTCCTGTGGGGGACCGCAAACTGCTTCACCAACCCGCGCTACGGCGCCGGCGCGGCCACCAACCCGGACCCGGAAGTGTTTAGCTGGGCGGCCACCCAGGTGGTTACCGCCATGAATGCCACCCATCAGCTGGGCGGCGAAAACTATGTCCTGTGGGGCGGTCGCGAGGGCTATGAAACCCTGCTGAATACCGACCTGCGCCAGGAGCGTGAACAGATTGGCCGCTTTATGCAGCTGGTGGTGGAGCATAAGCATAAAATCGGCTTTAAAGGCACGCTGCTGATCGAGCCCAAACCGCAGGAGCCTACCAAGCATCAGTATGATTATGACGCCTCTACCGTGTACGGCTTCCTCAAGCAGTTTGGTCTGGAAAAAGAGATTAAACTGAACATTGAAGCCAACCATGCGACCCTTGCCGGCCACTCGTTCCATCATGAGATCGCGACGGCCATCGCGCTGGGGCTGTTCGGTTCCGTCGACGCCAACCGCGGCGATCCGCAGCTGGGCTGGGATACCGACCAGTTCCCGAACAGCGTCGAAGAGAACGCGCTGGTGATGTATGAAATTCTCAAAGCGGGCGGCTTCACCACCGGCGGCCTCAATTTTGATGCGAAAGTGCGCCGTCAGAGCACCGACAAATACGATCTGTTCTACGGCCATATCGGCGCGATGGATACCATGGCGCTGTCGCTGAAGGTCGCGGCGCGGATGATCGAAGACGGTGAGCTGGATAAACGCGTGGCCAAACGCTACGCCGGCTGGAACGGCGAGCTGGGGCAGCAGATCCTTAACGGGCAGATGGCCCTCAGCGACATTGCCCAGTACGCCGCTCAGCATCAGCTGGCGCCGCAGCATCGCAGCGGCCAGCAGGAACAACTGGAAAACCTGGTCAACCATTATCTGTTTGACAAGTAATCATGCGGCGGCGCCCGGCGTGACCGGGACCGCCACCAGGATGCTCTGTTCGCGCCACGCTCAGCCGTGGCGCGCGTTTAAGGAGAGGAAGTATGTATATCGGCATCGATCTGGGGACATCGGGCGTCAAAGCCATTCTGCTCAATGAGCAGGGTGATGTGGTGGCATCGCATACCGAAAAACTCACCGTCTCGCGTCCGCATTCGCTGTGGTCGGAACAAGATCCCGAGCAGTGGTGGCAGGCTACGGACACGGCGATGAAAGCCCTGGGCGCGCAGCATAGTCTGCGCGACGTGAAGGCGCTGGGGATCGCCGGGCAGATGCACGGCGCCACCCTGCTGGATAAATCGCTACAGGTGCTGCGTCCTGCCATTTTATGGAATGACGGCCGCTGCGGCGAAGAGTGCCAGCTGCTGGAGGAAAAAGTCAGCGCTTCCCGGCAAATCACAGGCAACCTGATGATGCCGGGCTTTACGGCGCCGAAGCTCTTGTGGGTGCAGCGCCACGAGGCGGCGGTGTTCAGCCAGGTCGATAAAGTGCTGTTGCCGAAGGATTATCTGCGTCTGCGGATGACCGGCGAGCTTGCCAGCGATATGTCTGACGCCGCCGGTACCCTGTGGATGGACGTCGCCCGACGCGACTGGAGCGATGAGATGCTCGCCGCCTGCGATCTCAGCCGGGACGCGATGCCGGCGCTGTTTGAAGGCAGCGACGTCACCGGGCAGCTGCGTCCGGAGGTGGCGCAGGCGTGGAATATGCCACAGGCGCTGGTGGTAGGGGGCGGCGGCGACAACGCCGCCGGCGCGGTCGGGGTCGGCATGGCCGATGCCGGTCAGGCGATGCTGTCGCTGGGCACTTCAGGTGTGTATTTCGCGGTCAGCGAAGGGTTCCTCAGCAAGCCTGAAAGCGCAGTGCATAGCTTTTGCCATGCGCTGCCGGGCCGCTGGCATCTGATGTCGGTGATGCTCAGCGCGGCTTCCTGTCTGGACTGGGCGGCGAAATTAACCGGTCTCGCCAGCGTGCCGGCGCTGATTGCGGCGGCGCAGTCAGCCGACGAGAGCGCTGGTCCGGTGTGGTTCCTGCCCTATCTGTCGGGCGAACGCACGCCGCACAACAACCCGCAGGCCAAGGGCGTCTTCTTCGGCCTGACGCATCAGCATGGGCCGGCAGAGCTGGCGCGGGCGGTGCTGGAGGGGGTGGGCTATGCGCTGGCGGACGGCATGGACGTGGTTCACGCCTGCGGCATCAAGCCGCAGAGCATCACCCTTATCGGCGGCGGGGCGCGTAGCGCTTACTGGCGACAAATGCTGGCGGATATCAGCGGCCAGCAGCTCGATTATCGTACCGGGGGCGACGTCGGCCCGGCGCTGGGGGCGGCCAGGCTGGCGCAGCTGGCGGTGCACGGCGAAGCCAACCGCGCCGGGCTGTTGACGCCGCTGCCGCTTGAGCAAGCGCATCGCCCGGACGATCGCCGAGTGGCCCACTATGCGCCACAGCGGGAAACCTTCCGCCAGATTTATCAGCAGCTGAAACCGCTGATGTCATAGCCTCAGTCCGTCCGGCAACGCCGGGCGGATTACTTCCCTGAATGTCCCGGCTACATCCATCCAAAAAAGCGTATTTGTTTATTCCGAAATCTCCGTTTGGCCGTGCGTAACCTGAGGCATCGCCGGGGGAGTCGGTCATAATCAGCCCCTGTCGACCAGGGAGGTGAGATGAACACAAAACGCAATATTGCCAGGGTGATGATGGCAGCAGGATCGCTGGTTTATCTGCTCGGTATCTGGCGAACCTGCCCGTTGTTTAGCGGTAAAGGTTATTTTCTCGGCGTACTGGTGATGGGGATGTTTGCCGTCCTCGCCCATCAGCGCGCCAGACGGTGGCAGGAACAGGACGACGGTTTTATTGCCTTATGCCGGTTGGTGCTGCTGCTATCGGTCGGCCTGCTGCTGGTGGGCGCCTGGTATGTGCCGGCAGGCTGGCATGAAAAAGCCGTCTATATCGCGGCATGGTTTGTCTGCTTATATGGCGCATCGGCAACCCCCGAACGGATCCGCGTCGCCTGCGCGATGCAAAAAACGGAATAAGCGCCATCCGTGGGCGCGTAAGAGGTAAAAGTAATGGAAAACAAGCACGCGACGTATTCTCCGGCCTTTCATTTAATCTCCTGGATTGCCCTGATCGGCGGCATCGCCACCTATCTGGTCGGCCTGTGGAATGCGGATATGCAGTTGAATGAAAAAGGCTATTATTTTGCTGTCCTGGTGCTGGGGCTGTTTGCCGCAGCGTCTTATCAGAAGACGGTGCGCGATAAATATGAAGCCATTCCGACCACCGCGCTGTACTACACCACCTGTCTGGTGGCCTTCGTCATCGCCGTTGGCCTGCTGGTTATCGGGTTGTGGAATGCCAGTCTGCTGCTCAGCGAGAAAGGGTTCTATGGACTGGCGTACTTTTTGAGCCTGTTTGGCGCCGTTGCGGTGCAGAAAAACGTGCGTGATGCCTGGGACCCGACCCGTGTAAGAGAGCCTCTCAGCGTGCCGGAAGAGGGGCCTGAACTGTGAGTCGGGCCCGCTCTCGGCGGCAGGTCGTTAACTGACCAGCCGCCGGCTATCAACCCGCTGCACCAGGCCGGACAGCAGCAGGCTGCCGAGCAGGGCGGCGCTGAAAATCCACACAATATCCAGCAGCGGCCAGCGGCTCAGTTCCAGATGGCTGGCGCGCAGCGCATGCACAATCAGGGCATGGAAGCCGTAAATTCCCAGAGAATGACGTGCAATACATTCGATACCGGGCAGGGGACGCGCGTTCAGCCAGTTTTTGGCGAGCGTCAGCAGGGCGACCGCGCAAACGAACACCGCCGGCCCGCAGTAGAGATACCAGGTGTCGCCGAAGTCTCCGCGCCAGCGCAGCTCATGCAGCGTGCCGCGGGAGATGACCCACACGGCGGCGAGGAACAGCGCGGCGCAGAGCGGGCTCAGCCATTTTTTATCGGTATCCAGGGTGCCAATGGCCCTGCCCAGCACGCCGTAGAGCACGTAATAAAAGGTGTCGCCATTGATATAGAGGTTGACCGGCAGCCACTCAATCCCGGCGGCTTTGACGCCAACCATGTTGGGGTTGG
Source organism: Klebsiella sp. 2019SCSN059 (assembly GCF_021739525.1). Lineage (NCBI taxonomy): Bacteria > Pseudomonadati > Pseudomonadota > Gammaproteobacteria > Enterobacterales > Enterobacteriaceae > Klebsiella > Klebsiella sp. 2019SCSN059. The sequence continues at coordinate 128,207 of NZ_JAKKOM010000006.1, forward strand.
CCAGAATGCCGAGGATCGCCATCAGCGCCAGCAGCATTTTGCCGTTGACGGATTTAACCTGAATAAGCGGCGAGAGCAGATAGATAACGGCGATAGCAAAGAAAAACCACAGGTGGTAGAAGACAGGCTTCTGCAGCAAATTCTTTAACGACAGCTCGACGTTGATATGGGTAAACAGCGCGATATACAGCAGAGACAGCGCGCTATAGAAAGCAATGCACAGGCCAATCCGCCAGAAATGGCGCGGCTGGGCGCTGCGTTCCCCAAAAAACAGATACCCCGAGATCATAAAAAACAGCGGTACGCTGACGCGGGAAGCGGAATTGAGCAGATTGGCGATATCCCATTGCAGCAGGGTAATCGCATGCGGATGAGTGATATACCAGCTGGTACTGTGGATCATCACCACCATCATGCAGGCAATGCCGCGCAGGTTGGTGATCCAGTGTATCTTTTCTTGCATCAGTCCCTCAAAGTCTACTGGCGATATAAGGTCTGACCCGCCTTATGCCCCGGTGTCGCACGAGATTAGTCTGAGTTTTTGATCACAGACTTGTCGCTGTTTCATGATATTCGCAAAATACCTGTAATACTGGATCTTTGCGATAACAACTTGCTGACAAGGCGGTGGAGGAGAACGTGGTGAAAGGTGTCGTTTCCATAATGCTGGCGCTGCTCCTTGCGGGCTGCAGCGAGACCGTTTCCCCGCCGGCGCAAAAGGCGCAGCGCGCGCATATTACACCGCAAACTACGCTCAATATGGCGCAGCTTTGCAAGGATCAGGCCGCTATCCGCTATAACACGCAAACGCAGTTAGTTGACGTGAACCATCTTGAACAATTCCAGGCGAGCTATGAGCTGTCGGGTCGTACCGGCAAGAATGAACGTTTCATCTGTTCCTTTGACCCCGACGGCCAGTTTATGCATCTTTCGATGCGCTGAATCGACCCCGCCTGGCGTAAATTTCGTCCGTTTTCCTGAAACTACGCCGTTTCGTACTGTATATCTCGCAGCCAGCGGGTATACTGACTCCTTCCTTTAAATCCACACGTATCCAGCACGAAATCATATGCAAAAGTTTGATACCAGGACCTTCCAGGGCCTGATCCTGACCTTACAGGATTACTGGGCTCGTCAGGGCTGCACCATTGTTCAACCACTGGACATGGAAGTCGGCGCCGGCACCTCTCACCCGATGACCTGCCTGCGCGCGTTAGGGCCGGAGCCGATGGCGACCGCCTACGTACAGCCTTCCCGTCGTCCAACCGATGGCCGCTATGGCGAAAACCCGAACCGTTTACAGCATTACTATCAGTTCCAGGTGGTGATTAAGCCTTCTCCGGACAACATCCAGGAGCTGTACCTCGGGTCGCTGAAAGAGCTGGGTATGGACCCGACCATTCACGACATTCGCTTCGTCGAAGACAACTGGGAAAACCCGACGCTGGGGGCCTGGGGTCTGGGTTGGGAAGTGTGGCTCAACGGCATGGAAGTGACGCAGTTCACCTACTTCCAGCAGGTGGGCGGCCTGGAGTGTAAGCCGGTGACCGGCGAGATCACCTACGGCCTGGAGCGTCTGGCGATGTATATCCAGGGCGTCGACAGCGTCTACGACCTGGTCTGGAGCGATGGCCCGCTGGGTAAAACCACTTACGGCGACGTGTTCCACCAGAACGAAGTGGAGCAGTCCACCTATAACTTCGAATACGCCGACGTCGATTTCCTCTTCTCCTGCTTCGAGCAGTATGAGAAAGAGGCCCAGCATCTGCTGGCGCTGGAGACCCCGCTGCCGCTGCCGGCCTACGAGCGCATTCTGAAAGCGGCTCACAGCTTCAACCTGCTGGATGCGCGTAAAGCCATCTCCGTCACCGAGCGTCAGCGCTATATCCTGCGCATTCGCACCCTGACGAAAGCCGTGGCGGAAGCGTACTACGCTTCCCGTGAAGCGCTCGGCTTCCCGATGTGCAACAAGAATAAATAAGAGGCGGCCATGTCTGAGAATACTTTTCTGGTGGAAATCGGCACTGAAGAGCTGCCACCAAAAGCGCTGCGCAGCCTGGCGGAATCTTTTGCTGCGAACGTGACCGCGGAGCTGGATAACGCCGGCCTCGCGCACGGTAAAGTGGAATGGTTTGCCGCCCCGCGTCGTCTGGCGCTGAAGGTGGCTAACCTGGCGGCGGCGCAAGCCGATCGCGAAGTGGAAAAACGCGGCCCGGCCGTTGCCCAGGCGTTCGATGCCGAAGGCAAGCCAAGCAAAGCGGCCGAAGGCTGGGCGCGCGGCTGCGGTATTACCGTCGATCAGGCCGAACGTCTGACTACGGACAAAGGCGAGTGGCTGCTGTATCGCGCCCATGTGAAGGGCGAAAGCACCGAAGCGCTGCTGCCGAACATGATTGCCAGCTCGCTGGCGAAGCTGCCGATCCCGAAACTGATGCGCTGGGGCGCGTCTGACGTCCACTTCGTGCGCCCGGTTCACACCGTCACGCTGCTGCTGGGCGACAAGGTGATCCCGGCTACTATCCTCGGTATCCCGTCCGATCGCGTGATCCGCGGCCATCGCTTTATGGGCGAGCCGGAATTCACCATCGACCATGCCGACCAGTACCCGCAGATCCTGCTGGAGCGCGGTAAAGTCATCGCCGATTACGAACAGCGTAAAGCCAAAATCAAAGCCGATGCGGAAGAGGCGGCGCGTAAGATTGGCGGTCAAGCCGATCTGAGCGAAAGCCTGCTGGAAGAAGTCACCTCGCTGGTGGAATGGCCGGTGGTGCTGACGGCGAAGTTCGAAGAAAAATTCCTCGCGGTACCGTCTGAAGCGCTGGTTTACACCATGAAGGGCGACCAGAAGTACTTCCCGGTTTACGACAACGCCGGTAAGCTGCTGCCGAACTTCATCTTCGTCGCCAACATCGAGTCGAAAGATCCGCAGCAGATCATCTCCGGTAACGAGAAGGTGGTCCGTCCGCGTCTGGCCGACGCCGAGTTCTTCTTCAACACCGACCGTAAAAAACGTCTGGAAGACAACCTGCCGCGTCTGGAAACCGTGCTGTTCCAGCAGCAGCTGGGTACGCTGCGCGACAAGACCGATCGCATTCAGGCGCTGGCGGGCTGGATTGCCGAGCAGATTGGCGCTGACGTGAACCACGCGACCCGCGCGGGCCTGCTGTCCAAGTGCGACCTGATGACCAACATGGTCTTCGAGTTCACCGACACCCAGGGCGTGATGGGGATGCACTACGCGCGCCACGATGGCGAAGCGGAAGATGTGGCCGTGGCGCTGAACGAACAGTATCAGCCGCGCTTTGCCGGCGACGCGCTGCCGTCTAACCCGGTGGCCTGCGCGGTGGCGATTGCCGATAAGATGGACACCCTCGCGGGTATCTTCGGTATCGGCCAGCACCCGAAAGGCGATAAAGACCCGTTTGCGCTGCGCCGCGCCGCGCTGGGCGTCCTGCGTATCATCGTCGAGAAGAACCTGAACCTCGATCTGCAAACGCTGACCGAAGAAGCGGTGCGTCTGTACGGTGAGAAGCTGACCAACGCCAACGTGGTTGATGACGTGATCGACTTTATGCTGGGCCGCTTCCGCGCCTGGTATCAGGACGAAGGCTACGGCGTCGACACTATCCAGGCGGTACTGGCGCGTCGTCCAACCCGCCCGGCGGATTTCGATGCGCGCATGAAAGCCGTATCGCACTTCCGTACCCTGGAAGAGTCCTCTGCGCTGGCGGCGGCGAACAAACGTGTCTCCAACATCCTCGCGAAATCCGACGAGACGCTGAACGACATCGTTCACGCTTCCGTGCTGAAAGAAGCGGCGGAAATTAAGCTGGCGGGCAATCTGGTGGTGCTGCGCGACAAGCTGCAGCCGTACTTCGCCGCAGGCCGCTATCAGGATGCGCTGATTGAGCTGGCCGCCCTGCGCGAGCCGGTGGATGAGTTCTTCGAAAACGTGATGGTCAACGCCGAAGACAAAGATGTCCGCATCAACCGTCTGACGCTGCTGTCCAAACTGCGTGAACTGTTCCTGCAGGTGGCGGATATTTCTCTGCTGCAGTAAGCGTATCGGTAATAAAAAAACCTGCCTCAGGGCAGGTTTTTTTATACCTGAAATATAAGTGGTCGAACCGCTAATAATTCAGGCGTTGATATTTTCATTATTTTCATTGATCAATAAAAAATATTTTAAGAATATATAAACATAATTCCGCAAGTTATTTACGCTAGAATGGCGGCGGGTGCTTGAGACTGTGTGTCTCAGGTATTCAGCGGGAGACAGACAGAGAAAAGCCCCACCTGATAGTCATCAAAGTGAGGCTCCCCTAATGCATAAACACCATAAGCGTAGCCTCTTACTTGTTGAAAATCAACACGGTAGGCGAGGAGTGTCGCGAAAGTATCTGTTGTTTGGCTTAATAGTGATTTGCTTCACTGTTTTATTATTGACCTGGATGGTTCGTGATTCGCTATGTGAATTACAGCTCAGGCAGGGAAATAGTGAGCTGGTGGCATTCTTAGCCTGTGATAGTAAACAGTAAGAGCATCTGGCGGGGATCTATCCCCACTATGCTTGCAGTGTCAGGCATTCTCAATGCACCCTTTCATTGTTCACCAAATAAATCATTTGCCTCCTGATATCAGGAGGCCTTTTTATTTTTAAACGATTGTTGAATTAAACGGGCTTGAAATTCATAGCGGAGTGTGGCTATCCTATGCCCCGACGAATCCCTCGTCTCACTGGAGCGCGCCCTACAAATGAACAAACACGACTGATGAACTTCACGCCTTACCTCGCAGACGTTGCGGGTAGGGGAGTATTGATTTCATTCAGGAGTGCTTATGGCTCATTGCGCCCACATCCCCGCTTTTGTTTTACATCAGGTCACCTGTCAGTTTGCGACGGGGCAGACCCTGTTTGGTCCTCTCAACGTCTCGCTGGAACCGTCCCTTTGCGGTCTGGTCGGCCGGAACGGCGTCGGTAAGTCGCGTCTGTTGCGCCTGCTGGCGGGCCTGGATTCTCCTGCCGGTGGCCATATCGAGCGCGCGGCTTCCATTGCCTGGGTGGCGCAGCAGCCGACGCTTACGCCGGAGACCACCCTCGCTACGCTGCTGGGCTATGCGCCGGTCTTTGACGCCTTGTACCGCCTTGAACAGGGTCATGGACTGGCCGACGATTTCGAGCTATTGGATGGCCACTGGGATCTCCCCGATCGGCTGAGTTTAGCTTTCCGTGATGCCGGTCTCCCGCCGTTCTCTGCCGATCGTCCCGCTTTTTCACTCAGCGGCGGCGAGCGGATGAAGGCCCTGCTGTGCGGCGCCTTTGTTTCGAGCGCCGATTATCTGCTGCTGGATGAGCCCACCAACCATCTGGACAGTGAGGGGCGAGAGTGGCTCTATCAGCAACTGGAAAACTGGCACGGCGGAGCTTTGATCGCCAGCCACGATCGTCAACTGCTGGCGCGGATGCCGAGGATCATCGAGCTGACGCCGACGGCGCTGCGCAGCTACGGCGGCAACTATGACGAATATCAGCGGCAGCGCGAGGCGGAGCAGCAGGCCGCGCGCGCGGCGCTGGACCATGCGACGACCGAGCGGCGACGCACCCGCGCGCGAATGCAAAAAGAGCATGATGCTGCCCAGCGGCGCTCGGCGCAGACACTGCGTACCGTTGATACCCTGAATATCGCCTCTTTCGAACGCGTGAAGTACAAAGGCGCGGCAAAAGAGCGTCCGGAAACGCTGCGCCGTCAGCATCGTGAACAGAACAGCAGTCTGAATGGCGCGGTGCAGCAGGCGCGAGAGCGGGTGGAAGAGGATACGCCGGTGATGTTCACCCTGCCAGGCAGCGAAGTGGCGGCGGGCAAGCAGGTGCTGGTCGTGGAAGCATTGCAGCTCGCCCATTCCCCCGCTGCGCCGCTGGACTGGCGCATGGATGGTCCGATGCGCGTTGCGCTGCGAGGGCCGAACGGCTGCGGCAAAACTACCTTGCTGAAAACGCTGCTGGGGCTGGAGCAGGCCGCCTCAGGCGATGTCCGGCTGTCGGTGAGCGCCGCTTATCTGGATCAACATCTGACGCAGCTGGATCTGTCGTTATCGGTGATAACGCATCTGAGCCTGGACGATACTCCGCTGGATGAGGGGCTGCTGCGGACCCGTCTGGCGCAGCTGCAGCTGGGCGCCGATAAGGTCAACCTGCCGCTGGCGGCGCTCAGCGGCGGCGAACGCCTGAAAGCGGCCCTGGCCTGCGTACTCTGGCGACGCGATCCGGCCCAGCTGCTGTTGCTCGATGAGCCGACCAACCATCTCGATTTAGCGTCGACACAGGCCATTGAGTGTGCGCTGGCGACGTTTCCCGGCGCGTTGGTGGTGGTGTCGCATGACGAGGCGTTTCTGCAGGGGTTGAAACTCACCCACAGCCTGACGTGGGGGGAAACGGGCTGGCACGATACCCGACTCTGAATGCCCGGCAGCCGCCATCGTATGCTGGCGGCGGCTGGCGACAGATAAAAAAAATCCCCGCCATCAGGCAGGGATTCTCGATTCTTAGCGGCTTGAACTTACAGAGAAGTTACGTTGCCAGCTGCCGGGCCTTTAGCGCCGCTTTCGATGGTGAAGGAGACTTTCTGACCTTCGTCCAGGGATTTGTAGCCATCGTTCTGGATAGCAGAGAAGTGTACGAACACGTCTTTAGAGCCATCGTCAGGAGTGATGAAGCCGAAGCCTTTGTCAGCGTTGAACCATTTTACGATACCAGTCATTTTACCGGACATAGTGAATTACCTTTAAAAAAATAAGTGAGCCTTGCGGCGTAGCGGTCTGGACTACAGATTTAAAGCGATAAAGGGAAAGTTCACTACGGGGGTATCTTTGGATAACCTTAGAAGGACTGCTCTATTCGACTGCTCTGTGGTCTGTACATCAAACCTGCGAGCATTAACGCACGTTCAGCACCTGATAGCAAACTTTTTTTTACGGCGCAGTGGCAAAAGCTCCCTTACTGGCCCTTGCCGCTGCGCGCTGGATTAATCGAGTAACTGTCTTGAAAGCTGCGGATTGGCCTGAATCAGGCGCATTAATTTCAGCTCTGTGGGGGACGGTCTTACCCGTCTCGACTCCCACTCTCTTACCATGGCGACGCTCACGCCCATGGCGTTGGCGAAGTCGTCAATCTTAAGTCCAGTGCCTTTACGCAGCTGTTCAAATTCACTAAACACAGTGGACTTACGGTTTGAGGTAAGTGTCTGATTATCTTCCTTAAAAACGATGTGTTCCAGGCTGCTCAGCAGTTCAAACACGGGATCTTTATATTCCATTGAGAACTCCTTTTATCACACAGCGGAAGAGATTTTTCTAAAGCTCTTTAAGAATAGTCAGAAAAAGGCGTAAAGGATGGTAACGTCCGTGATTATTTGCCAGCAGGTTATCGAATCGGCCCCGTCAGCCAAACGGCAACGGGGCCTAAGAGAATGATTACTAACGCGATGGCGTAGCTTCGAAAATTTTTGTAAACGGATAAGAAAAAAGCGGCAAAGCCGGCGCGGGCCGCCGGCTTATCGATCAGGCTTTCTGCAGACCTCTCGCGTCCTCTGTCGCCACGGGCGCTGATTTACTGACCCGGTATTTAATCAGCAGCGCGATGGCTGACAGGAACGCCGGGATGGCCAGCAGGGTGAAAATGGTCTCAAAAGAGAGCTGGGCCTGCATCAGGAAGGCGCCGCTGAACGCACCGAGGATCCCGCCGAAGCGGCCGATACCCAGCATCCAGGCGACGCCGGTGGCGCGCCCTTGCGTCGGGTAGAAGCCTGCCGCCAGCGCCGGCATCGACGACTGCGCGCCGTTCATAATACTGCCGGCGATAAACACCATCACTCCCATCAGCGCCAGGCTGCTGGTGGAGAAGCCGACCAGACAGACGAAAACGCCGGTCAGCAGCCAGCCGACGGCCACTACCTTATTGGGGTTGATCTTGTCCATCAGGGCGCCAAGGATCAGCACGCCAATTCCGCCGCCGAGCGGGAACAGAGCGGTGATAATGGAGGCCTGACTCATCGATGCGCCGGTTTCACGGATCAGCAGCGGCAGCCAGCTGGTCAGGAGATAGAAGATCAGCAGACCCATGAAGTAGGTCAGGCACAGCATCACGGTACCCACTGCGTAGCGCGGGGAGAAAATGACGCCGATAGCCGACTTCTCTTTCACCTGGCCTGCTTCGCGCAGCTCAAATTCCACCGCCTCCGGCAGCGGCGCGATACGCCGCAGGATGGCGGCAATGCGCTGCGCCGGCTGACGCTTCACCACCAGATAGCGGGCGGACTCCGGCAGCAGGAAAATTAAAGCCACCGCCAGCAGGAGAGGCATCACGCCGCCCAGCACCAGCACGCTCTGCCAGCCATAGTGCGGGATCATCCAGGCGGATAAAAAGCCGCCCAGCGACGATCCCATCGGAAAGCCGACGAACATCAGGTTCACCAGCAGCGCCCGACGGCGCTCCGGCGCATATTCGCTCATTAACGTGGCGGCATTGGGCATCGCTGCGCCAAGGCCCAGGCCGGTCAGAAAGCGCAGCAGCGTCAGTTGGTTAAGGCTGGTGGCAAAGGCGGTGAGCAGGCTGAATCCGCCGAACACCACGATCGACATAATCAGCACTTTCTTGCGGCCGATACGATCAGCCAGCGGTCCCGCGGTTAACGCGCCGACGGCCAGGCCCACCAGCGCAGCGCTCATCACCGGGCCGAGGGCGGATTTTTCCACGCCCCACTCCTGGACCAGGTCGGAGGCGATGAATCCGATGATCGCGGTGTCGAACCCGTCCATCGCGACGGTGATGAAGCAGAGCGCGAGGATCATCCACTGGTAGCGGGTGAAGGGGTGCTCGTTGATAAAGGCCTGAATGTCGATGGTTGTCTTAGTCATACGGCTTTCCTGGCAGACTGAGCGAGGGACAGAGGTTTGTTATTATCGTCGCCTTCGCGTCATTGAGTTTGATTTGTGCGATAATCGAACGCATCGCCGTTAATCGCTCATTCATCAAATCATTGAAGCGCTGACCAGGCAATCCGGGCGCGCGCCAAAGCGTGCGATTATCGTCCGCTTCCGGGCGAGGCGCCGGTTGATGGATTTTTTGTTTAAAGAATATCAATAAATTACGTGATATGCGTCGGCCTGATTTAAAGCGCATATTTGTGATGCGCATAACAGACGCGCCAGGCGGCGATAGCGGCGTATGGAATGGCGTTTTTCCTGCGTAAGATTAGCAGTAAAAGGTATCCTGCGAGGCCGAGCTGGACTATCCTTGTCAGCGTCTGGCACGTGTGTGTCTTTGTGCGCTTTTTTTGGCTGAAAGGAGTAAAAAAATGGCGACAGGAAAGTCCTGCTCTCGCTGGTTTGCGGCTATGGCGGCCTTATTAATGGTGGTTAGCCTGAGTGGGTGTTTTGATAAAGAGGGCGATCAGCGCAAAGCGTTTATCGACTTCCTGCAGAATACGGCGATGCGTAGCGGTGAACGACTGCCGACGCTGACCGCCGATCAGAAAAAACAGTTTGGGCCGTTTGTCTCTGACTACGCGGTGATCTACGGCTACTCGCAGCAGGTGAGCCAGGCGATGGACGCTGGTCTGCGCCCGGTGGTGGATAGCGTCAATGCGATCCGCGTTCCGCAGGACTATATGACCCAGCGCGAGCCGCTGCGTCAGGCGAACGGCGCGCTGGGCGTGCTCAGCCAGCAGCTGCAGAATGCCAAAATGCAGGCTGATGCCGCGCATGGCGCTCTGAAGCAGGCTGACGATCTCAAGCCGGTCTTCGATCAGGTATACGCCAAGGTCGTCACCGCGCCAGCCGACGCGCTGCAGCCGCTGATCCCGGCCGCGCAGATCTTTACCCAGCAGCTGGTTCAGGTGGGGGATTTTGTCGCTCAGCAGGGGACCCAGGTGAGCTTTGTGGCCAACGGCATTCAGTTCCCGACCTCGCAGCAGGCCAGCCAGTATAATGCGCTGATTGGGCCGCTGGCGGCGCAGCATCAGGCGTTTAATCAGGCATGGACGGCGGCGGTGAACGCCACCCGCTAATGCCCCGTCTGGCTGACGTGAGCTGCGGCGAACGGGCTGGATGACGGACAGAATGCAAAAAGAACCCGGGGAGGGCGATGGCCGCCGCTACCCGGGTTTTTTTATGGCTTATTTTACCTGCGGATTGACGCAGTTTTTCTCGACCTTGCCGTTCAGGGCATCGATCAGGTTATCCACCGCGCAGGCCGCCATGTTGTAGCGCGTCTCATGGGTGGCGGAGCCGATATGCGGCAGCGCGACGACGTTCGGCAGGCTCAGCAGCGGCGAATCTTTAGCCAGCGGCTCGTGCTCGAAGACATCAAGGCCGGCAGCGTGAATCTCCCCCGCCTGCAGGGCGGCGATTAGCGCCTGCTCATCGACCACCGGGCCGCGCCCGGCGTTAATAAAGATGGCGGAAGACTTCATTTTGGCGAACTGCGCCTGACCGAACAGATGGTGGGTCTCTTCGCTCAGGGGCAGGATCAGGCAGACAAAATCGGCTTCCTGCAGCAGGGTATCGAGATCGCAATAGCGGGCGTTGAAGCGCTCTTCTGCCTGCGGATGCTGGCGGCGCGCGTTGTACAGGATCGGCATGCCGAACCCGAAGTGGGCGCGCTGCGCCAGCGCCATGCCGATGCGGCCCATGCCGACGATACCTAAGGTTTTATGGTGTACGTCGGTGCCGAACCAGTCTGGCCCAATGCTCTTCGTCCACTCGCCCGCTTTGACGCGCTCCGCCACTTCCACCACCCGGCGGGCGGTGCTCAGCACCAGCGCCATGATCGTGTCGGCGACGGTCTCGGTCAGCACGGTCGGGGTATGCATCAGCAGCACCCGGCGGGCGTTCAGCGCCTCGACGTCGAAGTTGTCATAGCCAACGGACACGGTGGAGGTCGCACGCAGCTTCGGCATCTTCTCCAGCAGCGCGGCGTCAACCTTTTCGCTGGAGCCCAGCAGGCCCTCAGCCTGGGCGAAGGCCTCAGCGTGCTGCGAAACGGTCTCCGGCCGCAGGTTTTTCACCTGAGTGACGGAAAAGTGCTCCTCCAGACGCTGTAGCAGGTCGTCGGGAAGCGTTTTATAGAGAATGACAGACGGCTTCATGCGAATCTCCGTAGTGTGAGTCGTTCAGGCGTGATGAGCGCCAAGTGGAAGGTTTTGATTATTAGCAGGCTTAACAATCAAAGTCAGCCATACTGAGGCGAAAAGCGCCACCCCCATAAAAATATAGGAAGCTGCGGGGCTGCCGGTGGCGCCGTTCAGGTAGCCGACAAACCACGAGCCGCAGAAGGAGCCCAGGGCGCCCATGCTGTTGATCAGCGCCATCGCGCCGCCGGCGACGTTGCGTGGCAGCATTTCCGGAATAATGGCGAAGAAGGGGCCGTAAGGCGCATACATTGCCGCACCAGCCACCACCAGCAGGGTGTAAGAGACCCAGAAGTGGTTGGCGCCGACCGCCCAGGAGCCGATGAAGGCCAGTCCGCCAATCAGCAGCAGCGGCCAGACGAACAGTTTACGGTTCTGCATTTTATCGGAGGCCCAGGAGACCACGATCATGGCGATAGTCGCCGCCAGGTACGGAACCGAAGAGAGCCAGCCCACTTCCACCATCCCCATATTTTCGCCGCCGCTGCGGATAATCGACGGCAGCCACAGTACAAAACCGTACACGCCGATGCTCCAGGCAAAGTACTGAGCGCAGAGCAGGATCACGTTGCGGGAGCGGAAGGCCTCGCCATAGTTACGCACCGCTTTGATGCCCTGCTGTTCACGATCCAGTTGTTCCTGCAGCGCGGCTTTTTCACTCTCCGCCAGCCAGGATACCTGCGACGGTTTATCTTTCACCAGCACCCACCAGCAGAAGGCCCAGATCACCGCCGGCACCCCTTCGATGATGAACATTTCCCGCCAGCCGAAGGCCTGAATCAGGTAGCCGGAGACCACCGACATCCACAGGACCGTCACCGGGTTGCCGAGGATCAGGAAGGTATTGGCCCGCGAGCGCTCGGATTTGGTGAACCAGTTGCTGATATAGATCAGCATCGCCGGCATCACCGCCGCTTCGACGACGCCGAGGATAAAGCGAATGGCCGCCAGCGCCGGGATATTATGCACAATCCCGGTCAGGGAGGCGCAGCCGCCCCACAGGATCAGGCAGATAAAGATCAGTTTGCGAACGCTGCGGCGCTCCGCATAGATAGCGCCGGGGATCTGGAAGAAGAAGTAGCCGAGGAAGAACAGGGCCCCCAGCAGGGAGGAGATCCCCTTGGTGATGCCCAGGTCTTCGGTAATGCCTGCCGCGGAGGCGAAGCTGAAGTTGGCGCGGTCGAGGTACGCCAGGCTATACGTGATAAACACGATAGGCATGATGTACCACCAGCGTTTCGTTGCATTTGTTGAGCTATTCATAGGCTTGCCTCTGTCAATGAGGTGACATACGTCCGTCGAAACGGACGCTGCTGTGCCGCGCTGCAGGTAGGGTACAGGACGGCTGTTATGGTTGCGTATAAATGTTATTCGCCCAGCGCGTCGCGGGTGGGCAGCCCCTCGCTGTCGCCCTGGACCTGAATGGCCAGCGAACCGATTTTATTGCCGCGGTTCACCGCCTGAAGCAGGGTTTTGCCTTCCAGCAGGGCGCTAATCACCCCGACGGCAAAGCCATCGCCGGCGCCGACGGTATCGACGACGTTTTCGACTTTGATGGCATCAACCGTTCCCTGTTCGCCGCAGGCGCTCTTGAACCAGGCGCCGTCGCAGCCGGTTTTAATGACCACCGCCTTGACGCCGCGCGAGAGATAGAAATCGGCGATCCCCTCCGGGGTCTGCTGGCCGGTGAGGATGACGCCCTCTTTTAAGCCTGGCAAAACCCAGTCAGCCTGGAAGGCGAGACGGTTGAGTTTCTCCACCATCTCGGCTTCGCTTTTCCACAGCACCGGCCGCAGATTGGGGTCGAAAGAGAGGGTTTTGCCCTCGGCTTTCATGACCTTCGCCGCATGCTCCAGCAGCGCATATGAGCTTTCAGAGAGCGCGGCGGCCACACCGCTCAGGTGCAGATGACGGGCGCTGGTGAAGTAGTCGGCGCGAAAATCGTCCGGCGACAGATGGCTGGCGGCAGAACCTTTACGGAAATATTCCACAATGGGATCGGTTCCATTTTCGACTTTCGATTTCATCTGGAAACCGGTAGCGAAGCGGTTGTCGATGGCGACAGCGTGGCTATCGATCCCCTCTTTCGCCAGCGATTGCAGTACGAAGCGGCCAAAGCTGTCGTTGCCGACGCGGCTGACCCAGCCGACCTTCAGACCCAGGCGCGCCAGGCCGGTGGCGACGTTCAGCTCAGCGCCGGCGACACGTTTCATAAAATGCTCCACCTCGGCCAGATCGCCGGTTTCGGTGGCGACAAACATGGCCATAGCTTCGCCGATGGTGATGACATCTAAATTTTCCACGGCTTATTCCTCGCGTAACAGGTTGACGTAGCGGCGGGTCACGGCCGTCAGGTCATGGCCAGTCAGCGGAAACTCGATTCCACGCGGCGCGTCGGCGGGAAGATTATCGAGCAGGGCCAGCCAGCGGTCGGCGGCCTGATCCGGCGGCACAGCGCGGAATTTCTCCTGATGAGGCTCCGCCGCTTTTACATGAATATAGCTGACCGCCGGCGCAAGATGGCGGGCGGCCTCTTCCGGTGAATCGCCGACCCACAGCCAGTTGCCCATATCAAACGTTAAGGTGATCGGCAGCTGATGGACCCGACAGGCGGCTTTGAAGCGCTGCATCGGCGCCAGCTGGCCGCAGTCGGTCTGGTCATTCTCCACCACCAGCGCCATGCCGCTGTCGCTGAGGATATGGCGCAGTTCGTCGAGCTGCTGGTTGTGGCGGAAATGGCCAAGGGAGAGCTTCAGCCACAGGGCGTTAAGAGTCTGCGCTTCCGCGAGCAGCGTCGGGAGATGCGGGTTAAGCTCGCCGTTGTCGGCGAACAGCGCCTGGGGCGCGGAGTAGCAGGCCAGCAGGCCGTGGCGCTCAATGGCGGCGGCCAGCGTCGGCAGGGCGTTGAGCTCTTCGGCGCTGAACAGCTCGCGGCGGATTTCGACGCCGTCCGCGCCGGCGTCGGCGATAAACGGCAGGACGGCGGCCTGGCCGCCTAAGGATTTAACATGGTCATTACCATACGCAGCGGTAACGACAATAATTTTTCTGGCCATCGCGCTCTTACTCCCGGCGTTTGTTGCTTAATCTCCTTATTACGCTAGATGGTATCGGTTCCATAAGAAAGGGCGAGATGTTTAATTTATGATCGGCATCACGAAGGATCGTTAACGGGAAGTTGATCCGCGGACGATAAGCTCGCCGGAGAAGACCCGCTCGCAGATGGGGTCGTTACTGCCAGCAATGCGCCGAATCACCTGTTCCACCGCCGCGTAGCCGATCTGCCACGTTGGCTGTTTGAGGGTGGTGATGCCGACGCCAGCCAGCTCCGCCCACTCCAGTTCGTCGAAGCCCAGCAGGCCGATATCGCTGCCCCAGATCAGGCCGACGCGCTTCAGGGCGCGGGCTACCTGCAGCGTCAGCGCGCCGTTGGCGGAGATCACCGCTTTGCGCATCCCGCGGTGGCGGGCGTGGAACTGGCGCAGGACGTTGTCCATCATCGCGCCGTCGTTGAGCTGCACTTCGGCGTTTTCGGCCACCACGCCGTGGTGGCGGGTGAGCGTGGCGCGGAAGGCGCTCAGGCGCTCGCGGCGGGTATTGACCGACCCCAGCGGTTCGCTAAGAAACAGGATGGCCTCAAAGCCTTTCTCCACCAGGTGTTCGGTGGCGGTGGTGGCAGCCTGGGCGTTATCAAGCCCGACCACATCGCAGGCGAAATCGGGGATTTTACGGTCAATCAGCACCATCGGCAGGGCCGACTGCTGCAGGCGGTTCAGGCCATCCTCCCGCATGCCGACCGCGTTGACGACGATGCCTTCCACCTGGTAGCTGCGCAGCAGGTCGAGGTAGTGCAGCTCCTGATCCAGCTCGTTATTGGTGTTACACACCAGCAGAGTAAAGCCCTTTTCCCGGCAGGCCGCTTCAATGCCGCTCATAACGTTGACCGAATAGGGGTTGGTGATATCGGCGATGATCAGGCCGATGAGGCGGGTTCGGCCGTGCTTGAGGCCGCGGGCCATCAGGCTGGGGCGGTAGTCGAGTTCGGCAATGGCTTGTTCAATACGTGATAACAGATCGTCGGAAAGCAGATGCTTCTCGCCGTTAAGATACCGTGAAATGCTGGTTTTGCCGGTCTTTGCGGCTTTCGCCACATCGCTAATGGTTGCACGCGCCGCTTTCGCCATGGTGGCTTCCTTTGCTGAAAATCTGCCAACACCTTAGCGCGAAAAATAGCGATATCAAGCATTTTGCCCGGCAGAGGCGCGGCCGGGCAACATGAGGATGCGCTTATTGCAGCGGGCTGAGGGTGATTTCCACGCGACGGTTCTGCGCCTTGCCTTCCGCCGTGCTGTTGCTGGCGATGGGGTTCGCCGGGCCCATGCCGGTGGTGCGAATGCGGTTGGCCGCCACGCCCTGGGTGATCAGCGCGCTGGCGACGCTGTCAGCACGCTGCTGCGACAGACGCATATTCAGGTCCTTACTGCCGGTGCTGTCGGTGTAGCCGACGACGTTAACGGCGGTTTTCTCATACTCTTTCAGCACCATGGCCACGCCGGTCAGGGTGTTGGCGCCGGCCGGTTTCAGGTTGGCGCTGTTGCTGTCGAAAGTGACGTTATTCGGCATGTTCAGCACGATGTTGTCACCATTTCGCGTCACGCTGACCCCGGTTCCCTGCATTTTGTCGCGCAGCTTCGCTTCCTGCACGTCCATGTAGTAGCCAATGCCGCCGCCCAGCGCCGCGCCTGCCGCTGCGCCAATCAGCGCGCCTTTGCCGCGGTCGTGTTTGGAGGAGGAAAGCGCGCCGACGCCAGCGCCCACTAAGGAGCCAATACCTGCGCCAATACCGGATTTGCCAGCTTCACGCTCACCGGTATAGGGGTTGGTGGTGCAGCCGGAAACGGCCAGGGTGCCGCTGACCAGAGCCGCAATCATAAGTACGCGTTTTTTCATTTAATGTCCTTAATCCTTTTTATTCTTTGCCACAGCGAACGTGACGGTTGATTATGACGCGCGAATACGTAGAAAATTCCCCGCATACCATCTCATTTTGTAAATAACATTGAACGGCGTCGATCGCGCCGTCACCACACCTGCCTTCGCTGACCAGGAGCCGCCTTTGCCAACCTCATCTGCAACCAAAACCATTTTAACCGCCGCCCACTGGGGACCGATGCTGGTGGAAACGGACGGGGAAAACGTCCTCTCCTCCCGCGGCGCGCTGGCGACGCCGTTTGCCAATTCGCTGCAAACGGCGGTGCGCGACCAGGTGCACAGCAAAACCCGCGTGCGCTACCCGATGGTGCGCAAAGGCTTTCTCGCCTCTCCGGACAAGCCCCAGGGGGTCCGCGGTCAGGATGAATTTGTGCGGGTGAGCTGGGAGCAGGCGCTGGATCTGATCGATGCCCAGCATCGTCGGATCCGCGAAAGCTATGGACCGGCCTCCATTTTTGCCGGCTCCTACGGCTGGCGTTCTAACGGCGTCCTGCATAAGGCGGCCACCCTGCTGCAGCGTTATATGAGCCTGGCGGGCGGCTACACCGGCCATCTCGGGGATTACTCCACCGGCGCGGCGCAGGCGATCATGCCTTACGTCGTGGGGGGCAATGAGGTGTATCAGCAGCAGACCAGCTGGCCGCTGGTGCTGGAGCACAGCGAGGTAGTGGTGCTGTGGAGCGCCAACCCGCTGAACACGCTGAAAATTGCCTGGAACGCCTCCGACGAGCAGGGTATCCCGTGGTTCGACCGGCTGCGCCAGAGCGGCAAGCGCTTGATCTGCATCGATCCGATGCGATCGGAAACGGTCGATTTCTTTGGCGATTCGATGGAGTGGATCGCGCCGCATATGGGCACCGACGTCGCGTTGATGCTGGGTATCGCCCATACGCTGGTGGAGAATGGCTGGCAGGACGACGAGTTTCTTGCCCGCTGCGCCAGCGGCTACGAGATTTTTGCCCGCTATCTGACCGGCGAAAGCGACGGCGTGGCGAAAACCGCCGACTGGGCGGCGGCTATTTGCGGCGTCTCAGCTGATAAGATCCGCGAACTGGCGAAACTTTTCCACGAAAACACCACCATGCTGATGTCTGGCTGGGGCATGCAGCGCCAGCAGTATGGCGAGCAGAAACACTGGATGTTGGTCACCCTGGCCACGATGCTGGGGCAGATTGGCACCCCGGGGGGCGGGTTTGGGCTTTCCTACCATTTCGCCAACGGCGGCAACCCGACCCGCCGCGCGGCGGTGCTGGGCTCGATGCAGGGGAGCGTGGCCGGAGGCGTGGACGCCGTGGAGAAGATCCCGGTCGCGCGGATTGTCGAGGCGCTGGAGAAACCGGGTGCGGAGTATCAGCACAACGGCATGGCGCGGCGCTTCCCCGATATTCGCTTTATCTGGTGGGCCGGCGGCGCCAACTTTACCCATCACCAGGATACCAATCGCCTGATTCAGGCCTGGCAGAAACCAGAGCTTATCGTCATCTCCGAATGCTTCTGGACCGCCGCCGCGCGTCATGCCGATATCGTTCTGCCGGCGACCACCTCGTTTGAGCGCAACGATCTGACGATGACCGGGGACTACAGCAATCAGCATCTGGTGCCGATGAAACAGGTGGTCGCCCCGCGGGGTGAAGCGCGCGATGATTTCGCGGTCTTTGCCGACCTCAGCGAACGTTGGGAGGCGGGCGGCCGCGAGCGCTTTACCGAAGGGAAGAGCGATCTGCAGTGGCTGGAGACCTTTTATCAGATGGCCGCCCGGCGCGGCGCCCAGCAGCAGGTGACGCTGCCGCCGTTTGCCGAATTCTGGCAGGCTAACCAGCTGATTGAGATGCCGGAGGCGCCGGAGAATGCCCGTTTCATCCGCTTCGCCGCCTTCCGCGACGATCCCCTGGCCAACCCGCTGAAAACGGCGAGCGGTAAAATTGAGATCCACTCGCCGACCATCGCCGCCTTTGGCTACGCCGACTGCCCGCCGCACCCGATGTGGCTCGAGCCCGACGAGTGGCATGGCAACGCCGAGGCGGGGCAGCTGCAGCTGCTGTCGGCCCATCCGGCACACCGTCTGCACAGTCAACTGAACTACTCCGCGCTGCGCGAACGCTATGCCGTCGCCGGACGCGAACCGTTGACTATTCATCCGCAGGATGCCCGGGCGCGGGGGATTGCCGATGGCGATCTGGTGCGGGTGTGGAACGCCCGCGGTCAGGTGCTGGCCGGCGCGGTGGTGACGGAGGGGATCCGCCCGGGGGTGATATGCCTGCATGAAGGGGCGTGGCCCGACCTGGATCCGGTGGCGGGCATCTGCAAAAACGGGGCGGTGAACGTCTTAACCAAAGATATCCCGACATCCCGGCTGGGCAACGGCTGTGCCGGGAACACCGCCCTGGCGTGGCTGGAGAAATATACCGGCCCGGCGCTGCCGCTTACAGCATTTGATCCGCCGGCCAGCGCATAATCCAGGTGGGGTGCTGAGTATCGTCCTGCCATGCGCAATCTTCAATGCGGAAGCCTTGCGCATGGTAGAAACTGACCGCTGATTCGTTTTTCTGATAAACCTCAAGGCTAAGCCAGGCGTAGTGCTGCTTGACTTCATCCAGCAGCGCCCGGCCAATGCCCTGGCGAATGGCGTCCGGCGCGACGAACAGCGCGCCGACGAAGCGGGACTCCAGCACGCTGACAAAGCCTTTTAGCTCTCCGTCGCGCTCCCAGACCCAGGTGCTGGCGGCGGGAAGATAGACGTCCCGTACCACCGCGACGCTGTCGCGCCAGTAGCTTTCGCTGATAAAGGGATGGGCATGGATCGTACTATCCAGCCACAGGGCCAGCAGCGGTGTATTATCTTTAGCGACCCACTTGCGGATCATCCTGACCTCCCGGGTGACAGAAGCAGCCGGTGACATGGTCGTTGACCAGCCCGCAGGCCTGCATAAAAGAGTAACAGATTGTCGAACCGACAAACTTAAAGCCGCGTTTTTTCAACGCTTTAGAAAGCGCATCAGAGGCCGGCGTCGTGGTCGGGATCTCCGCCAGCGTCGCCGCGCGGGTGACCTGCGGCGCATTGTCGACGAAAGACCAGACAAAATCAGTGAACGACTCGCCATTTTCCTCCATCGCCAGATACGCCCGGGCGTTGCCGATAATGGCCTGGATTTTTCCCCGATGGCGGATAATCCCGGTATCCTGTAGCAGCCGCTCGACATCATCGTCCCCCATCGCCGCCACGCGCACCGGATCGAACTGGTGAAAAGCCTGGCGATAGTTCTGCCGTTTTTTTAACACCGTGATCCACGACAACCCGGCCTGCTGGCCTTCAAGGCAGATCATTTCAAACAGCCGCTGGGACGCTTTTTGCGCGACACCCCATTCGGTATCGTGATACTCGATATATAACGGATCCTGACTCACCCATCCGCAACGCTGCATAGCTATTTCTCCCTCTGCGCTAAAAAAGTGGACGCCCCGGCTTGACGACTGAAAGATAAAGATAATAGTTAATACAGGGAAATCGTATCCCCAAAAAAACACAGCAATAATGCCGATTCGGCTCTTTTCTGGAGTCGCATTAATGATAATAAAGAAATGCAATGGCCTCCGGGGGTTCTTGTTCCCGGTGTGCGTATCCGTCTGGGTATCGTGTGTCTCTGGAGCGAATGCCTGGCAACAGGAATATATCGCTATCGATACAAAAAGTAATACGTCGGAACGTTATACATGGGATAGCGATCACCAACCACGCTATGAAGATATCCTCGCCGAGCGGATGAAGTCGTCTGAAACGCCGGGCGGACTGACTTTAAACCAGGGGCTGGCGCCGCCGGACAGCAGCCGGGGGATGAGCGTCGGCTGGAATTATCTGCTGGCAAACGGTATGACCTCCGGGCCGGTGGCCAGCCTGCGCAGCGACTACAGCGCGCCGGCGACGAAAAGCGTTGGCGAGACGGGATATGTCAACACGCTCGGCTGGCGTATGGATTATCAGTCGCTGTGGGGCGTGCACCCCTGGGCTCAGGTGAGCTATAACCAGTCGCTCGCCAGCGATGCCTGGTCGCCGACCACTCGCGCCAGAGAGGGCGGCTGGAGTGATGTCACCCTGGGCGCCGATATGCCGCTGGGATCGCATGTGGCGGCATGGGCCACCCTGTCGCAGGCGGATAATGTCCCGTCGGGGGAAAATACGCTCTATCTGATGGGGGTCAGCGCCAACTTTTGAGCGGGGATTGTTACGCGTTTGAAACGATGCGGTTATTGTTAAATCTCAGTAATGGCGCATTTCTGTGAGATAGCGCACACTAACTTTTTTGCTGATATTCGCGGAATGAATGTCATGCAATGCCATTCATTCCGCCATTAATGCATTTCATTCCCTGCTGATGGCAGTTCATGCCTTTTTCCCCCACTGGATGAGGGGCCTTCGCTATTGTGGCGGCAGTTAATTTATCAGGACAACTGCTATGAACGCTGCAAACCGTCAATCGACCCGCTGGCTTACGCTTATCGGCACCATCATCACCCAATTCGCTCTCGGTTCGGTTTATACCTGGAGCCTGTTTAACAGTTCACTGTCTGACAAACTGGGCGAACCGGTCAGCCAGGTCGCCTTCTCCTTTGGCCTGCTGAGCCTCGGGCTGGCGCTCTCCTCGTCGGTCGCCGGCAAGCTGCAGGAGCGTTTCGGCGTGAAGCGCGTCACCATGGCCTCCGGGATCCTGCTCGGACTGGGCTTCTTTCTGACCGCGCACTCCAACAGCCTGATGATGCTGTGGCTGAGCGCGGGCGTGCTGGTGGGGCTGGCGGACGGCGCCGGTTATCTGCTGACCCTGTCGAACTGCGTGAAGTGGTTCCCGGAACGCAAAGGGCTTATTTCCGCCTTCTCCATCGGTTCCTATGGCCTCGGCAGCCTGGGGTTCAAATTCATTGATACTCATCTGCTGGCCACCGTCGGTCTGGAAAAAACCTTCGTCATCTGGGGCGCTATCGTGCTGGTGATGATCGTCTTTGGCGCGACCCTGATGAAAGATGCGCCAAATCATACGGCGACCACCGCGGCCAACGGCGTCGTGGAAAATGACTTTACTCTCGCCGAATCGATGCGTAAACCGCAGTACTGGATGCTGGCGGTGATGTTCCTGACGGCCTGCATGAGCGGTCTGTATGTGATTGGCGTGGCGAAAGATATCGCGCAGGGGATGGTCCATCTGGATGTCGCCACGGCGGCCAATGCGGTAACGGTTATCTCAATCGCTAACCTTAGCGGTCGCCTGGTGTTAGGTATCCTGTCCGATAAAATCTCCCGCATTCGCGTGATCACCCTCGGTCAGGTGGTGTCGCTGGTGGGGATGGCCGCGCTGCTGTTCGCTCCGCTGAATGCCATGACCTTTTTCGCCGCGATTGCCTGCGTCGCCTTTAACTTCGGCGGAACCATCACCGTCTTCCCGTCGCTGGTCAGTGAATTCTTCGGTCTGAACAACCTGGCGAAAAACTATGGCGTCATTTATCTGGGCTTTGGTATCGGCAGCATCTGTGGTTCCCTCATCGCTTCGCTGTTCGGGGGCTTCTACGTCACCTTCTGCGTGATCTTCGCTCTGCTGATTATTTCGCTGGCGCTTTCCACCACCATTCGTCAGCCGAAAGGCAGTGTCTATAGCGAGGCGCACGCCTGAAACCTGCAGCGTGAAACGTGCCCCTGATTAATACCCTAAGCAAATAGTGCCAATCCAGCCAAATGTTTTGTAAATGTTTGGCTGGATCACATTCCCTCCTGATACTTTTCCCGTTCCCTGTGGTCTACTTATCGCGCTTTGTAGAGGTTTCTGATAACCAACCCTAACGCACCCTATTAGCCTACTGACTCATGCCACAGCGTCAGGCGGTGTTTTATTCTTCTTTTTCCAGGTTTGCTTGCATGAAATATATTAGAACGATGACGCAGCAGAAGCTTAGTTTTTGGCTGGCGCTGTACATCGGCTGGTTTATGAACGTCGCCGTTTTTTTTCGGCGTTTCGATGGTTATGCTCAAGAGTTCACTTTCTGGAAAGGGCTTTCCGGTGTCGTTGAACTGGTGGCCACGGTCTTTGTCACCTTCTTCCTGTTACGTCTTCTGTCGCTGTTCGGCCGCCGTATCTGGCGCATTCTGGCGACGCTGATTGTTCTGTTTTCCGCCGCCGCCAGTTATTACATGACGTTCCTCAACGTGGTGATTGGCTACGGGATTATCGCCTCGGTGATGACCACCGATATCGACCTGTCGAAAGAGGTCATCGGCTGGCATTTGATCCTCTGGCTGGCGGCGGTGAGCGCCCCGCCGCTGCTGTTTATCTGGAGCAACCGTTGCCGTCATACGCTGCTGCGCCAACTGCGTACCCCGGGCCAGCGGGTTAAAAACGTGCTGATCGTGGTGCTGGCCGGCCTCATCGTCTGGGGTCCCATCCGCCTGCTTGAGCTGCGCCAACACGATGTAGAGCGCCATTCAGAAGTGGATATGCCGAGCTACGGCGGGGTGATCGCCAACTCCTACCTGCCATCGAACTGGCTGTCGGCGCTGGGGCTGTACGCCTGGGCGCAGGTGGATGAATCCTCAGACAACAAATCGCTGATTAACCCAGCGAAGAAATTTACCTACGTCGCCCCGGAAGGGCTCGATGACACCTACGTGGTGTTTATCATTGGCGAAACCACCCGCTGGGATCATATGGGCATCCTCGGCTATAGCCGCAACACCACGCCAGAGCTGGCGAAAGAGAAGAATCTGGTCGCCTTCCGCGGCTACTCGTGCGATACCGCCACCAAGCTGTCGTTACGCTGCATGTTTGTGCGTCAGGGCGGGGCAGAGGATAATCCGCAGCGGACCCTCAAAGAGCAGAACGTCTTTGCGGTGCTGCATCAACTGGGCTTCAGCGGCAATCTGTACGCCATGCAGAGTGAGATGTGGTTCTACAGCAATACGATGGCCAACAATATCGCCTATCGCGAGCAGATTGGCGCCGAACCGCGTAACCGCGGCAAGAGCGTTGACGATATGCTGCTGGTGGATGAGATGAAGCGCGGTATGGCGCAGGGCAACGCCTCCGGTAAGCACCTGATCATCCTCCATACTAAAGGCTCGCACTTTAACTATACCCAACGCTATCCGCGCAGCTTCGCCCAGTGGAAGCCGGAGTGTGTCGGCGTCGACAACAAATGTTCTAAAGCGGAGCTGATTAACTCCTACGACAACAGCGTGACCTATGTCGATCACTTTATCGTCAGCGTCCTCGACCAGCTGCGGGATAAGAAAGCGATTGTCTTCTATGCCGCCGACCATGGCGAGTCGATTAACGAGCGCGAACATCTGCACGGTACGCCGCGCAAGATGGCGCCGCCGGAACAGTTCCGTGTGCCGATGATGGTCTGGATGTCGGATAAATATCTGGAGAATCCCGATCATGCCGCTGCGTTCGCCCATCTGCAGCAGCAGGCCGCGATGAAGGTGCCGCGACGCCACGTCGAGCTGTACGACACCATTATGGGCTGCCTCGGCTATACCTCGCCGGATGGCGGGATCAACGAGAACAACAACTGGTGCCGCGTGCCGGCTTCGAAGAAAGCGGCGAAGGAATAGCAATAGTGGCGAGATTCTCGCCGCTTGATTGATTTTTTGCTAATAAGGCATTGACGGGGGTGCATCCCAGCAGTAAGATGCGCCCCGCATTCGGTGATTGGCGCAGCCTGGTAGCGCACTTCGTTCGGGACGAAGGGGTCGGAGGTTCGAATCCTCTATCACCGACCAAATTCGAAAAGCCTGCTCAATGAGCAGGCTTTTTTGCATCTGCGGCCAGTGAGGATGAGAACCTCCGGGGGCAGGAGGTTCGACTTGTGTTCCGTAGGCCCGCGCAAGCGCAGCGCCGCCGGGCATCATCAGTGCGCTACTGGCCAAAAACCCCATCAAAATCACAAAAAACGTCTTTATCCCCATTTCCAGCCAGCTGTTCGCTATTTTGTGACATCTTCCATTGCATTTTTTTATCGATGAACAGATCTTTTTTCGCGAAGCTTATGGCTAAATGCAGCATTTTCCGCTGTGCGTTTTAACGTTCACGCTATTAATCGCTCACATATTGGTCACATAGTAAGAAATTTTTCTCATTTGCTGGCATTGTTTCCAACTGGGTGTCGCACCTTAATAAGGTCTTTATTCTGCATATTCGCCTGTAGCATAAATTTCTCTGCTGAAAATAGCGTCTTGAAGTTTTTTTAATCTTTGCCTGCCGTTTCTCACGCTGGATGTAAAACCCGGCTGGCTGTATTGACGTTTCCCCATTCTGTTGACAGATTGTAGGGCATGAGGGGCATTTCATGGAGAATCCGTACTGCAACTCAGTCGTTTTTGCGAAAGGAATCCCCATCTCTCTCTACGCCTTCGGGCACCACCGACCGGACCGGGTATATTCTAAATAGTTCGCGCTGCGGGAAGGCGGCAAGTTTGCGAATCCCCAGGAACATAGATAACGATGTGACTGGGATAATCGAGCGCAGCCAACGCATCCGTGGTTCGAAATATGACGAATAAAAATAAATAAAGGTCTGGCGGATATATGCAAATAACATCACAGTTTTGGAGCAGAATAATGAGTATTTCCTTGAAGAAATCAGGGATGCTGAAGCTTGGTCTGAGCCTGGTCGCCATGACCGTCGCCGCCAGCGTGCAAGCGAAAACCCTGGTTTATTGTTCAGAAGGCTCGCCGGAAGGCTTTAACCCACAGCTCTTCACCTCTGGCACCACCTATGACGCCAGTTCCGTACCCATCTACAACCGCCTGGTCGAATTCAAAACCGGTACGACGGAAGTTATTCCGGGGCTGGCTGAGAAATGGGAAGTTAGTGCGGACGGTAAAACCTATACTTTCCACCTGCGTCAGGGCGTGAAGTGGCAGGATAATAAAGACTTTAAACCAACCCGTGACCTGAACGCCGATGACGTGGTGTTCTCCTTCGATCGTCAGAAGAATACCAATAACCCGTACCATAAAGTTTCTGGCGGCAGCTATGAATACTTTGAAGGGATGGGGTTACCAGACCTGATTAGCGAAGTGAAGAAAGTGGACGATAAAACCGTCCAGTTCGTCCTGACCCGCCCGGAAGCGCCGTTCCTCGCTGACCTGGCCATGGACTTCGCTTCCATTCTTTCTAAAGAGTATGCCGACAACATGCTGAAAGCCGGCACGCCGGAAAAAGTAGACCTCAATCCTATCGGTACCGGTCCATTCCAGCTGCTGCAGTACCAGAAAGATTCCCGCATTCTGTATAAAGCCTTCCCGGGCTACTGGGGCACCAAGCCGAAGATCGATCGTCTGGTCTTCTCCATCACCCCGGATGCCTCCGTGCGCTACGCCAAGCTGCAGAAAAATGAGTGCCAGGTGATGCCGTATCCTAACCCGGCGGACATCGCGCGCATGAAGGAAGATAAAAACATTACCCTGCTGGAACAGCCGGGTCTGAACGTCGGTTATCTCTCCTTCAACACCGAGAAGAAACCGCTGGACGATGTGAAAGTTCGTCAGGCGCTGACCTACGCGGTTAACAAAGAAGCGATCATCAAAGCGGTTTACCAGGGCGCAGGCCAGGCGGCGAAGAACCTGATCCCGCCGACCATGTGGGGCTATAACGACGACGTCAAAGACTACACCTACGATCCGGAGAAGGCGAAGCAGCTGCTGAAAGAAGCGGGCCTGGAAAAAGGCTTCACTATCGACCTGTGGGCGATGCCGGTACAGCGTCCGTATAACCCGAACGCCCGCCGTATGGCGGAGATGATCCAGGCCGACTGGGCCAAGATTGGCGTCCAGGCCAAGATCGTCACCTACGAGTGGGGCGAGTATCTGAAACGCGCGAAAGCGGGCGAGCACCAGACCGTCATGATGGGCTGGACCGGCGACAACGGGGATCCGGATAACTTCTTCGCGACCCTGTTCAGCTGCGCCGCGGCGAAAGACGGCTCCAACTACTCGCGCTGGTGCTATAAGCCGTTTGAAGATCTGATTCAGCCGGCCCGCGCCACCGACGACCACAACAAGCGTATTGAACTGTACAAACAGGCTCAGGTAGTGATGCATGACCAGGCTCCGGCGCTGATCATCGCTCACTCCACCGTTTACGAGCCAGTGCGTAAAGAAGTCAAAGGCTATGTGGTGGATCCGCTGGGTAAACACCACTTCGATAACGTCTCTGTCGAATAATAAGCACGATGCCTGACCCCCTCTCCCCGCGTGGGAGAGGTGGGGGGCGTATTCCCGCTATTCCGGGGAATGCTTTTGTGAGCAATACAGACGCCCTGTCGCCAGGCGGGGCGTCACTAGAGAGAATCCGGGTTATGTTGCAGTTTATTCTCCGACGTCTGGGACTTGTCATCCCGACATTTATCGGTATCACCCTTCTCACCTTTGCCTTCGTCCATATGATCCCCGGCGATCCGGTGATGATTATGGCGGGCGAACGTGGTATTTCCCCCGAACGTCACGCGCAGCTGCTGGCCGAAATGGGCCTTGATAAGCCGCTGTGGCAGCAATATGCCCACTATATCTGGGGCGTGCTGCACGGTGATTTAGGCATCTCGCTGAAAAGCCGCATTCCCGTGTGGCAGGAGTTTGTCCCGCGCTTTAAAGCCACCCTTGAGCTGGGCGTCTGCGCGATGATCTTCGCCGTCGCCGTCGGCATTCCGGTGGGCGTGCTGGCTGCGGTAAAACGCGGCTCCATCTTTGACCACACCGCGGTGGGCCTGGCGCTGACCGGCTACTCGATGCCTATCTTCTGGTGGGGCATGATGTTGATTATGCTGGTTTCGGTACAGCTGAACCTGACGCCGGTCTCCGGGCGCATCAGCGATACGGTGTTCCTTGACGATACCCTGCCGCTGACCGGCTTTATGCTGATCGACACCGCCATCTGGGGCGAGCAGGGCGACTTTATTGACGCCTTAATGCATATGATCCTGCCCGCCATCGTGCTGGGCACCATTCCGCTGGCGGTGATCGTGCGTATGACCCGGTCGTCGATGCTGGAAGTGCTCGGCGAAGACTACATCCGTACCGCGCGCGCCAAAGGCCTGACCCGGATGCGGGTGATTGTGATCCACGCGCTGCGTAACGCGATGCTGCCGGTGGTCACGGTGATTGGCCTGCAGGTGGGCACGCTGCTGGCGGGCGCCATCCTGACGGAAACCATTTTCTCATGGCCTGGTTTAGGCCGCTGGCTGATCGACGCGCTGCAGCGTCGCGATTATCCGGTGGTGCAGGGCGGGGTGCTGCTGGTGGCGACGATGATTATCCTCGTCAACCTGCTGGTCGACCTGCTGTACGGCGTGGTGAACCCGCGTATCCGGCATAAGAAGTAAGGGGCCATCATGTCACAAGTTACTGAAAATAAAGTTATCGCTGCACCGGTGCCCATGACCCCGCTGCAGGAGTTCTGGCACTATTTCAAGCGCAATAAAGGGGCGGTGGTCGGTCTGGTGTACGTGGCGGTGATGATCATTATCGCCGTGTTCGCCAACTTCCTCGCCCCGTATAACCCGGCGGATCAGTTCCGTGATTCGCTGCTGGCGCCCCCGTTCTGGCAGGAGGGCGGCAGCCTGGCGCATCTGCTCGGCACCGACGACGTGGGCCGCGATATTCTGTCTCGCCTGATGTATGGCGCGCGCCTGTCGCTGTTGGTGGGCTGCCTGGTGGTGGTCCTGTCGCTGATCCTCGGCGTGGTGCTCGGCCTGGTGGCGGGCTATTTCGGCGGGGTGGTGGACTCGATCATCATGCGCGTCGTCGATATTATGCTGGCGCTGCCGAGTCTGCTGCTGGCGCTGGTGCTGGTGGCTATCTTCGGGCCCTCCATCGTCAACGCCTCGCTGGCGCTCACCTTCGTGGCGCTCCCGCACTATGTGCGTCTGACGCGCGCGGCGGTGCTGGTGGAGGTCAACCGCGACTACGTGACCGCCTCCCGGGTGGCGGGCGCCGGGGCGATGCGCCAGATGTTCGTCAATATTCTGCCTAACTGTCTCGCGCCGCTGATCGTTCAGGCGTCGCTGGGCTTCTCTAACGCCATTCTCGACATGGCCGCGCTGGGGTTCCTCGGCATGGGCGCGCAGCCGCCGACGCCGGAGTGGGGCACCATGCTCTCCGACGTATTGCAGTTCGCACAGAGCGCCTGGTGGGTGGTGACCTTCCCGGGCGTGGCGATCCTGCTGACGGTGCTGGCATTTAACCTGATGGGTGACGGTCTGCGTGACGCGCTCGATCCCAAACTGAAGCAGTAAGAGGTTCGAGATGGCGTTATTGAATGTAGATAAATTATCGGTGCATTTCGGCGATGAAAACGCGCCGTTCCGCGCCGTGGACCGCATCAGCTATAGCGTGAAGCAGGGCGAAGTGGTCGGCATCGTCGGGGAGTCTGGATCCGGTAAATCCGTCAGCTCGCTGGCGATTATGGGCCTGATTGATTACCCCGGCCGGGTGATGGCGGACAAACTGGAGTTTAACGGCCGCGATCTGCAGCGCATCTCTGAAAAAGAGCGGCGCCAGCTGGTGGGGGCGGAGGTGGCGATGATCTTCCAGGATCCGATGACCAGCCTCAATCCGTGCTATACCGTCGGCTACCAGATTATGGAAGCGATTAAAGTCCATCAGGGCGGCAATAAGCAAACCCGCCGCCAGCGGGCCATCGACCTGCTGAACCTGGTGGGCATTCCCGATCCGGCGTCGCGGCTGGA
Organism: Klebsiella sp. 2019SCSN059; assembly: GCF_021739525.1. Lineage (NCBI taxonomy): Bacteria > Pseudomonadati > Pseudomonadota > Gammaproteobacteria > Enterobacterales > Enterobacteriaceae > Klebsiella > Klebsiella sp. 2019SCSN059. Next base: position 157,112 of record NZ_JAKKOM010000006.1, read on the forward strand.
CGTCTATCCACACCAGCTTTCCGGCGGGATGAGCCAGCGCGTGATGATCGCGATGGCAATTGCCTGTCGGCCAAAACTGCTGATTGCCGATGAACCGACCACCGCGCTGGACGTGACCATTCAGGCGCAGATCATCGAGCTGCTGCTGGATCTGCAGCAGCAGGAGAATATGGCGCTGGTGCTGATCACCCACGACCTGGCGCTGGTGGCCGAGGCCGCGCATAAAATTATCGTTATGTATGCCGGTCAGGTGGTGGAGACTGGCGATGCGAAGGATATTTTCCGCGCGCCGCGCCATCCATACACCCAGGCGCTGCTGCGCGCGCTGCCGGAGTTCGCCCAGGATAAAGCGCGTCTGGCGTCGCTGCCGGGCGTGGTGCCGGGGAAATATGACCGTCCCAACGGCTGCCTGCTGAACCCGCGCTGCCCCTATGCTACGGATAAATGTCGTAGTGAAGAGCCGGCGCTCGCGGATCTCATTGGCGGCCGCCAGTCTAAATGTCACTACCCACTCGATGATGCCGGGAGGCCTGGATTATGAGTACGCAAAAGGCCGCCACGCCACAACCGCTGTTGCAGGCCATTGATCTGAAAAAACACTACCCGGTGAAGAAGGGGTTATTCGCCCCGGAACGGCTGGTGAAGGCGCTGGACGGCGTCTCCTTTACCCTCGAGCGCGGTAAAACGCTGGCGGTGGTGGGGGAGTCGGGCTGCGGTAAATCGACCCTCGGTCGTCTGCTGACGATGATTGAAATTCCCACCGGCGGCGAGCTCTATTATCAGGGGCAGGATCTGCTTAAGCACAACCCGCAGGCGCAGAAGCTGCGGCGGCAAAAAATCCAGATTGTGTTCCAGAACCCCTACGGTTCTCTGAACCCGCGTAAAAAAGTGGGGCAGATTCTGGAAGAGCCGCTGCTGATTAACAGCAGCCTGAGCAAAGAGCAGCGCCGCGAAAAAGCGCTGGCGATGATGGCGAAAGTGGGCCTGAAAACAGAGCATTACGATCGCTATCCGCATATGTTCTCCGGCGGTCAGCGCCAGCGTATCGCCATTGCCCGCGGGCTGATGCTCGATCCGGACGTGGTGATTGCCGATGAGCCGGTCTCCGCGCTGGACGTTTCGGTACGCGCTCAGGTGCTGAACCTGATGATGGATCTGCAGCAGGATTTAGGACTGTCCTACGTGTTTATCTCCCACGACCTGTCGGTCGTCGAGCATATCGCTGATGAAGTGATGGTGATGTATCTCGGCCGCTGCGTGGAGAAGGGCACCAAGGAGCAGATCTTTAACAATCCGCGTCATCCATACACCCAGGCGCTGTTGTCGGCGACGCCGCGTCTGAACCCGGACGACCGTCGCGAGCGGATTAAGCTGACCGGCGAGCTGCCGAGCCCGCTGAATCCGCCGCCGGGCTGCGCTTTCAACGCGCGCTGCCGCCGGCGCTTCGGCCCTTGCACCCAGCTTCAGCCGCAGCTGAAGGATTACGGCGGCCAGCTGGTGGCCTGCTTTGCCGTCGACCAGGATGAGAATCCGCAAAAGCCCCACGCCTGATGGCACGCTCCCGGTCCGATGACCGGGAGCTTCTCTCCCGCCGGAGATGAAATCCGACGATATCGCCTTTTATCGCAGTGAATGCCACGCTCTCGGAGCATTCTTCGTCGATTATCCGAAAAAATAAGACTTTCAGTCCATTTTTATAGAATTAAAGAGAAATTAAAATGGTTCAGGTTTATTCTTTCGCTTATCTGACGCTATGATTCTATCATCGCGAAATACCTTTATATAAAAACGAATGGGAAGCGCGGTGGTTGCGGGGCTTGAGGATGTACGCATACCTAAAAAATGGGGCTATTCTTCTCAAAGGGAAATGTTAGTGTAGCGATACTTCTGCCGTGGAATCACACCGAAAATCAAAATCTAAACTATTATAACCCTGTCAATCGTGTGTATTGGTACGTCTCCACCGGCGCTTTTTCTGCCATACCAGAGACGTCACGATATTTTAAATATACCCAGAAAATAACAACAAACTTAATATGAAATTTTTAAAATCATGAGGTTATCAATGAACCATTATGATGATCTGCAGCGCTTTCAGGAAAAAACGCGGACGCAAAACCTCAAATTTCAGGATCTTTCATCGCAAGCCGCCACGCGGGAGCATGGAGACTGGGCGATCCTCAATCAGCTGAATCCCGGCGCAGAGAAACCCTCTTCCCTGGCGCTGGGAGGCTCGGTCTCCGCGCCGTTGCCGCAGTCGGTGCCTGCGGATCTGTTCCGGCAGGTAGAGGCGGCCGTAGCAGCGGCGCCAGCCTCTGATCCTGTTGCGTCTGCCGCGCCAGCGGCCCCGCAGCCGGTCGTGGAGACCGCCGCAGCCGCGCCGGAGCCGGTCAGGCAGGAGCCTGCGGTGGCCCCTGCGCCTCCCATCCCGGCGCCTGAACCGGCAATGGCTCCGCCGCCGAGAATGGCCCCCCGACCCGCGCCCGCCGCCGAGAACTATGCCCACCTGTTCGCGGCGAAAAGCGCAGAGCCGGTGACGAAAAATAAAGACCAGCCTTTGAAATCACTTCTGGAAAGGATCGCAACATGCCGTTGATTTGCGTCTGTTCACCGAAAGGTGGCGTAGGGAAAACGACCCTGGCGGCCAATTTAGCCTATGCGCTGGCGCGGACCGGCAGCAAAGTTCTGGCGCTGGATTTTGACGTCCAGAACGCCCTGCGTTTGCATTTTGGCGTACCGCTGAACGATGAGCGCGGCTACGTGGCGAAGGCGCTGGAAATGCACGACTGGAGCCAGTGCGTGCTGAGCGCCGGCAGCAATATTTTCGTCCTGCCGTATGGCGAAGTGAGCGAAGCGCAGCGTCAGGCGTTTGATGAGCAACTGACTCACAACGACCATTTTCTCCAGCGCGGTCTCTCCGCGCTGCTGAATTATCCCGGGCTGATCACCATCGCCGATATGCCGCCAGGGCCTTCGCCGGCGCTAAAGGCGCTGACGGGTCTGGCGGACCTGCATCTGATCCCGCTGCTGGCGGATACCGCCTCGATGTCGACCCTGGCGCACGTGGAAAAACAGCGCCTGACCGGCGCGGCGCTGAATCACAAGCATGGGCACTATTTCGTCATTAACCAAAGCGATAGCCGTCGCCAGGTCAGCCGGGACGTCACCAGCCTGATGGAAGAAAAACTGGGCGAACGACTGCTTGGCATTGTCCATCGTGATGAAAGCGTGGTGGAGGCCAATGCGTCGCAGAAGTCGATTCTGGACTTTAACGCCTCCTCGGCAGCGGCCTTCGATATTGAAATTATTGCTAAAAAAATATCTTCGCTGTTGGGTATCCATATTGGCGATGGCACGGTGCACAGCCAGCCACGCATGTCAGGGCTTTAACTTATTGCAGGGCTGCTGAATGAAAAAATCTCTTTTTTGGTTGCTGGCGCTGGTGCTCTCTCCGGTCGCCGTGCTGGTAGTGATCACGCCGATGGACAGCCAGAAGCAGTACATCTTTGGTCTGCTGAGCATTGGTATTCTGTTTCTGATGGGTTTCAGCAAACGGCGCAGCATCTCGGTGATTATGGTCGTCGCTTCGCTGCTGATGTCCACCCGTTACATGTATTTTCGCCTCACGCAGACCCTGCACTTCAACTCAGCCATTGAAACCATTCTCGGCATGGGGCTCTTTCTGGCGGAAGTCTATATCTGGGTGATGCTGCTGCTTAACTATCTGCAGACGGTCTGGCCGCTGAAGCGCGGCATTGTTCCGCTGCCGGATGATATGAGCAAGTGGCCGACGGTTGATATCTATATTCCGAGCTATAACGAACCGCTGGAGGTGGTGCGTGACACCGTCCTCGCGGCGCAATGTATTGATTATCCAAAAGATAAAATGAAAATCTATCTTCTGGATGACGGTAAGCGCAGCGAGTTTGCCGTGTTCGCCGCCGACGTCGGGGTGGGCTATATTACCCGCAACGACAACAAGCACGCCAAAGCGGGGAACCTCAACCACGCGCTGACCCTGACCCAGGGAGAGCTTATCTGCGTCTTCGACTGCGACCACGTCGCCACGCGTGTGTTTCTGCAGGCCACCGTCGGCGGCTTTCTGAAAGATCCGATGCTGGCGCTGGTGCAGACGCCGCACTACTTCTATTCCCCGGATCCGTTCGAGCGCAACCTCTCCGTCGGGCGCAATATCCCGAACGAAGGGATGCTGTTCTATGGCCCGATTCAGCAGGGCAACGATAACTGGAACGCCACCTTTTTCTGCGGCTCCTGCGCGGTGATCCGCCGCGAGGCGCTGGCGCAGATCGGCGGTTTCGCCGTCGAAACGGTCACCGAGGACGCCCATACGGCGCTCAAGTTCCAGCGCCTTGGGTGGAAATCGGCCTTTCTCGATATTCCGCTGGCGGCTGGCCTCGCCACCGAGCGCCTGGTGGTGCACGTTATCCAGCGTACCCGCTGGGCGCGCGGGATGACGCAGATTTTTCGCGTTGATAACCCGCTGTTTGGCCGCGGGCTGACCTTCCAGCAGCGCTTGTGCTATCTCAGCGCCATGCTCTACTACCAGTTCGCGCTACCGAGGGTGGTGTTTGTCACCGCCCCGCTGGCTTACCTGCTGTTTAACCTCAATATTATTTACTCATCAGCGAGCCTGATCGTCTCTTATGCGCTGCCGCACCTGTTTCTCGCCATCTACGTCGGTTCGCGAATGAACGGCCGCTATCGCTACAGCTTCTGGGGGGAAATCTACGATATTGTGCTGGCTTTCCACCTGGTGCTGCCGACCCTGGTGACGATGATTTTCCCCAAGCGCGGCAAATTCAACGTCACCGATAAGGGCGGCCTGCTGGACGTCGGCTACTTCGATTTCACCGTGGTGCGCCCGCATCTGGTGGTGGCCTGCCTGCTGGCGCTGGGGGTGATCGTCGGCATCGTCCGGGCGATTGGCCATGACTACTTTGGCTCGGACCCCAACGTTATCGCCCTCAACGTCGGATGGGGGATCTACAGTCTGATCTTCCTGCTGGCGGCGATTGCCGTAGCGCGCGAAACGCGGCAGGTGCGCAAAACCATTCGTATCGATGTCGATATTCCGGTGGTGATCCATTACGCCAGCGGCATCGTTTCCCGCAGCCATACCGAGGATCTGTCGATGGGCGGCTGCCGCGTGGTGGCGCCAGATACGCGCCATCTGGAGGATGATATCGAAGAGATTGAGCTGATCCTGCAGTCCGGGGCTATTTCGATCCCGGCGCAGCTGGTCACCTCTGACGAGCGCTTCCTGCGCCTCAAGTTTGATGAAGATATTCCGCTTTCGCGCCGCCGTGAACTGGTGCGCGTGGTGCTGGCCCGCGCGGATGCCTGGATTAATCCGCCGCGCCCGCAGGATAACCCGTTCCGCTCCTTCTTCACCATTTTACGCTGCGTGTTCGAACTGTTCTGGCTGACGTGGAAAACCCGTCGCAGCCAGCGCAATCGGGCAACAGTGGCGAAAACGGCGCAGGAGGATGGCACGTTATGAAGCGATTAACGACGCTGGCGCTGCTGGCAGGGATGCTCTCTGCGCCTGCGCTGCACAGTGAAGAACCGGGCGCCGCCGCCCCGCTGAGCTTCCCGCAGCTCAACGGCGCGGCGGACAGCGAGCCAGGCGACGAACCCCCGGCTGCCTCGCCGGAGGAGGGCGCCTCTCCGGCAGCCCCCGCCACCGACGGCGATGCGGCGGCGACGGCCCCTGCGCCGGATATGCCGGACTTACCCCCGCCGGTGAGCGCTACGGCCGCGCCGGAGGTCATTCCTGTCGCCCCGGTCTGGGGAGGCGACCTGAATCTGGCGCAGATGGGGATGCCGGACGGCATTATCCTCAGCGGCGGTCAGCGGCAGGGGGGCGTCAGCTTTACCCTGCCTTCCGATCAGGTGGTGATCCATTCGCAGCTCAGCCTTGCCGTTCGCGTATCGCCGGAAATGGCGAGCCGCAACGCCACCCTGCAGCTGATGCTCAACGGTCAACCGCTCGGCACCCTGCCGCTGGGCGCCGATGGCGAGGATGTCTCCCATTATCAGCTGGATATCCCGCCCGCGCTGATGGTCTCCAGCAATAACCTGAGCGTGAAGATCAACGATGGCGATACCCTGCAGTGCCAGCGTGACATTCATGATTCGTCGCGGGTCACGGTGCTGCCCACGTCGCATTTCAGCTGGGAAAGCCAGCAATTGAACATCAGCGACGATCTGAGCCACTTCCCGCGTCCCTTCTTCGACAGCATGCAGATGACGCCGGCGGACATCGCCGTTTCCTATGGAGCGAAGCCGTCGGCCGACGTCTTCAGCGCCGCGGCGCTGGTTTCCTCCTGGCTGGGTATCCAGGCGGACTATCGCGGCATCGCCTTCAGCGCGCTGCGCGACCGCCTGCCGGAACGCCATGGCATCGTGATTGGCCATCCGGGCGAGCAGGTGGGCGGTATGACGCTGCCGGAAACCGATAAGCCGCTGCTGCGCATCATCGCCAATCCCGCCAATCCGGCCTATAAGCTGCTGTTGATCGTCGGCAAAAACGATACCGCGCTGCGCATGGCTGCCTGGCGGTTAACCCGCGGTAACTTTGCGCCGCAAACCGCGACGCTGGATGTCGAGCCGCAGACCATCCCGGTTGGCAAAGCGTATGATGCCCCGCGCTGGATCCCCACCGATCGTCCGGTCAGGCTCAGCGAACTGCTGCGTAAGGATCAAAGCCCGACCGTCAGCGGCGTCTGGCATGAACCTTTACGTATCGCCTTCCGCGCCGCCCCGGACCTCTATCTGTGGGATGGCGAGACGATCCCGCTGCAGGTTGGCTACCGCTTCCCGTCGGAAAACTGGATCAATGAGGATAAGTCCCTGCTGAGCGTCACGCTCAATGGCACCTTCCTCAACAACCTGCCGATGAACAAGCAGGGGCCGCTGGAGAAAGTCTGGCGCCACCTCGGCGGCGATGCGCGCCAGGAGCGCTTTACCATCCCGCTGGCCCCCTACCTGATCTACGGCGATAACCAGCTGTCGATGTACTTCAATGTGGTGCCGAAGGACGATGTTCCGTGCCAGGTGCTGCTGAATAACAATATCAAGAGCCGCATCACTGACGACTCCTGGATTGATTTGAGCAAGACGCGACACTTCTCGCTGCTGCCAAACCTTTCCTATTTTGTCGGCGCCTCGTTCCCCTTCTCGCGGCTGGCGGACTATTCGCAAACGACGCTCCTGCTGCCGGCGGAACCGTCTGAGACCCAGGTGGCGACCCTGCTGAATCTGGCCGCGCGCTCCGGGAATGCGACCGGCACCGCGCTGGCGAATAACCGCGTCGTTCTCGGGATGCCCACCGGCGGCGGGGATTTGCAGTCGCTGCGCGAACGTGACGTGCTGGCGGTCACCGCTCTCGATCAGCAGGCCTTCAACCAGAGCCTGCTGGCCGATTCACCCTACCGCCCGGTGGATAATGTGCTGAGCGTCCGCGAGCCCGATCTGTGGCAAAAAGCGCAGCGCCGGCTCACCGGCGACTGGACCTCCGCCAGCCTCGACGCCGATCGCTACTTCTCGTCCAGCAGCGCCTGGCGCGGGTTTATCAGCTATCGTTCGCCGTGGAACCCCGCCCGCCTGGTGGTGGTGGCGATGGCCAGCAATGATGATCAGCTGGCGCGACTGAAAAACGATCTGGACTCACCGCGCATCAACGCCGGGATCCGTGGCGATACCGCGGTGATCACCAGCGATAACGGGGTGCGCAGTTTCCAGGTGAGTACGCCGTTCCCCAGCGGTCAGATGCCGTGGTACATGATGGCGGTCTGGTATGCCAGCCAGCACTCCGGTTTCCTCGCCCTGCTGGGGCTGATTGCCACCTCGATAATGGGACTGGCGCTGACCGCGATGTTTAAACGTCACGCCCGTAAGCGTCTGGGTTCGGGGGATAACCAATGAAAAGAAAGATAACGATAACGATGAAAAGCTCCCGGCGGCTCACCACATTCTGCCTCACCGGCGCCCTGGCTCTCGGCGCCTCTGGCGGCGCGCTGGCGGCGGGTAACGACGCGGCGCTGCAGGCGCTGTTCGCCCAGGCCAACTATTGGCATGAGAAATCCCATGACGAGCTGGCGATGGAGTCCCTGCAGAAGGTGCTCTCGGTGGATGCCAACAACACCCAGGCGCTGTATCTGATGGCGCTCTGGTCGCAGCAGGGCGGCGATATGCAGGCGGCGGCGCAGTGGCGCGCGCGGCTGGCGAAAGCGGCGCCGGATAGCCCGGGCCTGCAGGATCTGGACAACGCCAAAAAGATGTCGCAGGTGCCGCAGGGCCAGCTCAGCCTGGCCCGCCAGCAGGCGCGCGGCGGCAATATCCCCGGGGCGCTGGCGACCTGGCGCAGCATGTTCAATGGCAATACGCCGCCTGCCGGGCTGGCGGCGGAATATTACCTGACCATGGCCAGCGACAAATCGCTTTATCCGCAGGCCATCAGCGAACTGCGGCAGTACGTGGCGCAGCATCCGCAGGAGAACGCCCCGCGGGTGGCGCTGGGCAAAGCGTTAACCTGGCGGGAAGAGACCCGTCGGGAAGGGATCGCCCTGCTCGAGCCGATGGCCAGCGGCAATAAAGAGGCGGACAGCGGCTTGCGTCAGGCCTTGCTCTGGCTGGGCCCGCAGGCCGGGGATGAGCAGTATTACGATACCTGGATGCAGCGGCATCCGCAGGATAGCGAAGTTCAGAACTACTTTCGTGAACGGCGCAGCGGTCAGGCGCGCGGTCAGGGCTACGCCAATCTCAACAGCGGCAATACCGCTGCCGCGAAACAGCAGTTTGAAGAGGTATTGCAGACCAACCCGCAGGATGCCGATGCGCTGGCGGGCATGGGCTATATCGCCCAGCGCAGCGGCGACTACCAGGCCGCGTCACAATATCTGAGCCGGGCGGCCGATCTCGGCGGCGACGCCTCGGCGACCCGCCGTCAGCAGGCGGCCGATGCCCTGTTCTACGGCCAGCTGGCGCAGGCCCAGCAGGCCTATAAGCAGGGCAATATCAGCCAGGCGCTGGCGCTCTCCGCGCCGCTGGCGCAGCAGAGCGGGGCGCGGGGCGCCTCGGCGAAGCTGTTTCGCGCCGATGTGCTGCGGCATAACAAAGATTTACCCCAGGCCGAGCAAACGCTGCGCTCACTGTTAAACGACGATCCGCAGAATGCGGCGGCGCGGGAAAACCTCTACTACGTGCTGCGCGAGCAGAATAAATCCGCCGAGGCGCAGGCGATGCTGCAGACGCTGCCGCAGAGTCTGCAGCAAAAACTGCAGCCGCGAGTGGCGGCCGGCGTCCCGGGCGACGCCCTGCGCCGTCAGGCCCAGGCGCAGGTCAGCAGCGGTAACCCAGCCGGCGCCATTGCCACCCTGCGCCAGGGCGTCGCCCGCTATCCGGACGATCCCTGGCTGCGTCTCGATCTGGCCCGACTGCTGCAAAAATCGGGTAACGCCAGCGAGGCCTCTTCGCTGATGTCGGCGGCCTATCGCCCCGGCGCCAGCAACAGCGCGCTGTATGCCGCCGCGCTGTTCGCCAGCGAAAACGGCGCCTGGCAGCAGGCGCAGACGCTGCTGTCGCGCATTCCCGGCGGCAGCCAGACCAGCGACATGCGCGATTTACGTCAGCGGGTGAACTACAACCTGCAGCTGGTGACGGCCGAAAACTACCTGGCGCAGGGCAATACCATCGCCGCCAGCAATACCCTGCGGGCGATGGCCTCTACGCCGCCGAAAGCCCCGGCGGACGCCGGCAAGCTGGCGCGGCTGCTGGCCGAGAGCGGCGACCTGACCACTGCGGTATCGCTGGTGCGCAACAATATCAGCGGCGGGGTGTCCGGCAACGCTGGCGATTACGCCGATCAGATCGCCGTCCTGAACCAGGCCGGGCTGACCGGCGAGGCGCAGAACCTGATCAGCAATCCGCAGCTGCAGGCCAGCAGTACGCCGACGCAGCTGGCGAGCATTCGCAATGGCTATGTAATCAACGAGGCCGATCGCCTGCGCGAGCAGGGCAATTACGCCGCGGCGTATGACAAGCTGATCCGCGCCATGCAAAGCGATCCGCAAAACACCGATCTGATGTTCGCCATGGCGCGGCTGTACCAGAGCGGCAAAATGAACAAAGAGGCCGGGGTGGTCTATGACTACCTGATGACGCGCGATACGCCGAACCAGGATGCGCGCGCCGGGGCCATCGATGTGGCGCTGTCGGCGGGGAACAACGATCGCGCTGAACAGCTGGCCGGCGGCTTGCGTCAGGATAACTCCCCGGATCGCCTGCTGCTGCTGGCGAGAGTGGCGGAGGCCCAGGGTCATCACCAGCAGGCGATGACCTACCTGCGCAGCGCCCGCGGCAAACTGCTGGGCATGCAAAGCACCAACAGCAGCGAAACGCCGACCGTCGGCGGGGTGCTGGCGGCGGATAACCCCTTCATCGGCGTGTCGCAAACGTCGGCGCCGACGCGGACGGCCTCCGCCTACGGCCAGTATATGCCGTGGCAGGTCGCCCAGTCGGCCGCCGCGCCCGGCTCCTCGCTGCCGGGGATCCAGCGCACCGATTTGCCGGTGGACACCGCCCAGACGCGGATGCTGCGTCAGGTGGACACCATGATGGAGTCGCTGCAGGAGAAAACCGGCAGCTGGCTGCAGGGGGGAATGGACGTGCGCGGACGCGACGGCGAATCGGGCACCAGCAAGCTGACGGAGCTCAGAACGCCGCTGACCTGGTCCTCCTCGCCGTTTGGCGACTCGCGCTTTGACTTTACCGTCACCCCGGTGTCGTTAAACGCCGGGACCGCCAGCGGCGACGCCTGGCGTCGCTACGGCGCCAACCCGCTGGCCAATGCGGTCTCCAATATGGTGAGTACCGCCACCAGCGAGCAGGCGGCGATCGCCGCGATGACCGAGGCGGAGCGGACGGCCTATTTTGCCAGCAATCCGGGCGCTGAGGCGCTAAGCGGCCTCGGCACCCTGAACGCGGCGGATTTCAATCCGACCACCAGCAGCGGGATGGAAAACCTGGCCAAGCTCGGGAGCTATGATTCGGGGCAGGTGGCCAGCTATCTCTCCTCGTCCAGCCGCAAGCCGAACGTTGACCAGACCAGCGGCTCGACCGATTCGCAGAAGGCCAACGGCGTCGAACTGGCGCTGGCGCTAAGCGGCGACGATTACCGGGTCGATATCGGCAGCACGCCGCTGGGCCAGGATCTTAATACCGTTGTCGGCGGGGTGAAATGGTCGCCCAAGCTGACCAACTATCTGTCGCTGATCCTCACCGGCGAACGCCGCTCGCTGACCGACAGCCTGCTTTCTTATGTCGGTCTGAAGGATGCCTATTCCGGGAAAAACTGGGGGCAGGTGACGAAAAACGGCGGCACCCTGCAGCTGAGCTATGACGATGGCGATGCGGGCTTCTACGTTGGCGGCGGCGGATATAGCTATCTCGGACAGAACGTCGCCAGCAACACCAGCATCAATGCCAATGCCGGGGTCTATCTGCGGCCCTATCATGACGAATACCGCCAGCTGCAGGCCGGGTTGAGCATGAGCTATATGGATTACTCCAAAAACCTCAGCTACTTCACCTATGGCCAGGGGGGCTACTTTAGTCCGCAAAACTACGTCAGCGTGTCGCTGCCGGTCAGTCTGACGGAGAAATATGATAACTGGACCATGAAGCTCGGCGGCTCGGTGGGCTACCAGTCTTACAGCCAGGATAAGAGCGCCTATTTCCCGACCAATTCGGAGTGGCAGCAAACCCTGGAGACGGCGGTAAGCAACGGGTTTGCCAAGGAAGCCTACTATTCCGCGACCTCGAAGAGCGGCATCGGCTATACCCTGCGCGCCGGGGCGGATTACAAGGTCAACAAACAGATGACGCTGGGGGGCCAGATTGGCTATGACACCTTCGGGGATTATAACGAAAGCACCGCCGGGCTCTATATTCGCTATATGTTAGGAGATCATTGATGATGACGGAGAACAATAACCCGGTGGTGATGACCTGGTTTCAGCAGCAGCAGACGCCTGCCGGATGGTTCGATCTGTTGATTATTATGGTCGAAGGTATGCTCAATAATGCCGGCGAGCTGGAGAGCCAGCCGTTCCTGCGTCAGATGGGCGCTTCGCTGGCGGAGGCCCATCCGCTGCCGGCGTCGGAGACCGTGGGGGAGCTGGAGGCGAATATCAACCGGCTGCTGACCCATTTCCACTGGGGAGTGGTGACCATCGACGTCGGCGAGGACGGCCTGCGCCTGCGCCATCAGGCGTTGCCGGTCAGCCGCGACGACGCGGGGCGCGTGCGCTGGTGCAACGCGTTCTGTGCCATACTCGAGGGGTTATATTCTCGCTGGCTGCAGAGTCAGGGAGGCAGTGCTCACGTGATATTGCAGCGTGAGCGGGTGTTCTCCGTCTCTGACGTTCAGTTTCTTTACTACCATCCATAAAGAGTGAATTTATGCCCCTGCGTGCTTTAGTGGCGGTGATAGTGACAACGGCAGTGATGCTGGTGCCCCGGGCGTGGGCGGATACGGCATGGGAGCGCTATAAGGCCCGTTTTATGATGCCGGACGGCCGTATCATTGATACCGCCAATGGCAATGTGTCGCATACGGAAGGCCAGGGCTTCGCCATGCTCCTGGCGGTGGCGAATAACGATCGCCCGGCGTTCGACAAACTGTGGCAGTGGACGGACAGCACCCTGCGCGACAAGTCTAACGGGCTGTTTTACTGGCGCTATAACCCGGTGGCGCCGGACCCGATCGCCGATAAAAACAACGCCACCGATGGCGATACCCTGATCGCCTGGGCGCTGCTGCGCGCGCAAAAGCAGTGGCAGGACAAGCGCTACGCGACGGCCTCCGATGTCATCACCGCCTCCCTGCTGAAATATACGGTGGTGACTTTCGCCGGTCGCCAGGTGATGCTCCCGGGGGTGAAGGGGTTCAACCGCAACGACCACCTGAACCTTAACCCCTCCTATTTCATCTTTCCGGCCTGGCGCGCCTTTGCGGAGCGGACGCACCTGACCGCCTGGCGGACATTGCAGAGTGACGGGCAGGCGCTGCTGGGGCAGATGGGCTGGGGGAAATCGCACCTGCCCAGCGACTGGGTGGCGCTGCGGGCGGATGGCAAGATGCTGCCGGCCAAAGAGTGGCCGCCGCGGATGAGTTTCGATGCGATCCGTATCCCGCTGTATATCTCGTGGGTCGATCCGCATAGCGCCTTGCTCGCGCCGTGGAAAGCCTGGATGCAGAGTTACCCGCGTCTGCAAACCCCGGCGTGGATCAACGTTAGCACTAACGAGGTCGCCCCGTGGAATATGGCCGGCGGCCTGCTGGCGGTGCGTGATTTAACGCTTGGCGAACCGCAGGAAGCGCCGCAGATTGACGACAAGGATGATTATTACTCCGCCAGCCTCAAGCTGCTGGTCTGGCTGGCGAAACAGGATCAGCGCTAGCGCGGTGATGGCTTTGCAGGCCTCTCAGCCCGTATGCCTGCGGGCTGAGAGGGAAGAGCAGGAACGTCTCACGATGTCAGGCCGCCAGCATAGGCGGCCTTGTCGCTTATTGCGGATAAGGCACCCAGCTTCCGCCATTCAGCTGGACATACGGCTTGCCCTGATACTGGATAACGATGGCGTTGGCGTTTTCGGACACCGCCGCGCTCTGCGGCAGGTTGGCGACATACTGCTGCCAGTTGACGCTCTCTTCGCTGAACATTTTGCCGTCGAGGGCGCGCACCACCAGCTCCGACACCGCCAGGTAGCTGCTGGGCTGATCGATGATAATCGGCGCGCCTTCATGCGGCGCCTTCATGCCGAAGAATTTCACCGCCGTCGGGACGTTAGTGATCGACGGGCTCGGGATATCCCGCAGGCCAGACACCTGCATCTTATCGCCCTTCAGCGCGCCGCCGTGTTCCGGCACCACCACCACCATCACCTTCCGCCCCGATTTTTCCAGCTCGGTGAAGAAGTTATCCAGGTCGTCAAACAGCTTTTGCGCGCGCACTTTGTAGTCCGCGGTTTTGCTTTGTCCCGGGAAGTGGTTGCCGTCATGCAGCGGCAGGGTGTTATAGAAGGTGGCGCTCCGCGGATTGCTGCTGGCCTCTTCGGTCTTCAGCCAGCGGTTGAGGACCGCCAGATCCTCGTACACCGGCGAGCCGTCAAACGCCTGCAGGCTGACCGGCAGACCGCTCTGGTCCATCAGCGGGCTCTGCATGCCGCCCAGCGAACGCAGCTCTTTCAGGAAGTCGCCGAACAGGCCGTTGTGGCCGAGCATCAGCTGCTGGTTGAAGCCGAGTTTCGCCAGGTTTTCAAACAGGTAGCAATCGGCGCCGGACGGCTGATACAGGTTGGTATGCGACAGCTGGCCGCAGCTGGCGCGCAGCAGGCGCACCGCCGCCGGTCCGCTGTAGGAGGTCGCGGAGTTAAAGTTTTTGAAGACGATATCGAAATGCTTCCACAGCGGGTGGTCCATCAGCCCGGCGGCTTCAATATCCGACCAGGAGAGCGAGCAGATATTGATCACCAGCAGGTCAAACGGCTGCGCATCCGCCGGCAGCTGGTCCGGGAACGGCGTCTTGCGCTTCTGCTCGGCGGCATAGAAACCGTTCAGCCAGTTGGTGAGATTGGCCGAGGTCGGCGGCTCGGTCTGCGGCGGAATATCGCTGCTGGCCGGGCTGGCCGGGCTGGACGCGGCGCCAGCGGCGGCGTTGGTCCCGACGTTGGCCGGCGCGGTGGCGGCGGCGGTGGTGGGCTGACCGGCAGGCCAAATGGTAAAGGCCGGCAGCAACGGGCTGACCGCCTGCCAGACGACCATCGCGGAGACAAACACGGTAACGCGCAGCCACTGGCTGATAAACAGCCATAGCACCAGTAAAACAAAGAAGGCGCCGACCATGCTCCAGTTGATAAAGCGGACAATCAGATCCCAGATATAGCTGGCGCTGAAGCCGGCGATTTGCGAGCCCTGGCTAAGCAGCGTCTCCGGCCCGGGCAGCCAGGTATCATGCCAGAACAGCGCGAAGCCGAGCGGAATGGCGATCCAGTGGCGGATGCGGTGCAGCTTTTCACGCGGGATCGGCACCAGCAGAAAGGCGAGAAACACCAGGTTCAGCATCGGGTGGAAATTGAGATACCCGGCCCACAGCAGGGCAAACTTGACCAGAAAGTATAAGTTCCAGCCGCCAAGGCCGCGCCAGTACTGCCAGAGCGGAAGCGGTGCCGCGGTCGTTTTTTTATTTGTCATTTATTCGCTTTGCCTTGCTTAACCGTTGTTCCCCGGCGTAATACCCCTGCCGGTTTCACGTAACGGGGTTTAAAGAACATCAATCTTAACGTCGTGCGGATCCGGCGCTGATAGTGGCGCGTCAGGTAGCCCAGCGGAAAAAACAGCAGGGCGCAGAGCACCACCAGTTGCAGAATATCGGCGATAGACATCATCAGGCTTGCTCCTCACGGGTGGTTAACCGGTGTGGTTCGGGATAGCGTCGCCAGTGGCGTCCATCATGGGTGGCGTTGATGGTTTCGTTTTTACCGACCGAGAGGGGCAGCGGCGTGTTCCAGCGCGCCGGCTCGACGCCGCGCATGATCACGATTTCCGAGAGGATCTGTTTGTCTTCAAACCACACCATACGGTTAGAAAAAATATCGCCGGTCGGCAGCGGGAAAATATGATTTAGCGCGGTGTCGAGGTCATTGATTCGGCAAAATGACAAGAACAGCACCAGCCGGTTATTGCCGATGGTCATAATGTCGCCCATCCGGTTGGGTTTGCATAACGTCAGCGCCTGCTCGACGCGCAGCCCCGGCGCCGGGCGCAGGGCCACCATCACGCCTTTGCTGTCGGCCGGCAGCAGGGTATTGGTCATCACGTTGTGCACCGCTTCGCAAAAGGCGTCCCATTTCTGATAGCCCCGCAGCTTTAACGGCTGGCTCCAGGTGAGCAGGGTGGCAAAATCTTCCGGGATACGCCGGGAGAACTTTTGGTTCTGTACGCTTTCAATCAGCGTCAGGCAGCGGGAAAGCGACGCGCTGTTGGGGATCACCAGGCTGGCGCCGCTGCTGAGCAGCAGCCGCTCATCGGTCGCGCGCAGGCTGGGGGTTTGTTCGCGGACAATAATTTTCAGCGCGGTGCCGCGCTGACGACGCAGGGTATGAATATAGCGCCCCAGCTGTTCAATTTGCGTATTCTGGGTAATGGAGAAGAGGATCGTCGCCGCCTGCGCAGTGCGCCCGGCGTTGAAGACCTCGTCATTGGTATCGAACAGGGTCCAGTATTCCGAGAGCGGCGGGGCGCCTTCGAGGACGCGCACATGGCTGAGGATCGCTTTTTCGTCGCTACGCGGCTGCACGCTGGTTTCAGCATCCTGCGCTAATCGCCAGCCGGCGTCGTCGTGTTGCACCATCAGCTGCTGCTGGGCGCTGATGCCTTTATCGCTTCCCCACCAGGCAATATCAAAAAGATGGCGGTCGCCCTGGTAGCGAATACTTGCCAGACCGGAAAGGGATCGGTACGCGCGTAATAACGGGGTGAGCTGCCGATCGATATCCTGGGCGGGATTGATCGCTAAGAACGTGCAGCGATGATATTGCGCCCAGCGACTGGTTTTTTCCACCCAGGCGCATAACTTTTCATTATTTATATTTTGCCAGGCATTTTCAGCGCATAGCAGAATAAACAAATAATTGCCAGGCTCGAGGGAGCAGACTAAATCACGATGTATTTCTTCCAGCGCCTCCGGGCGATTCGGCAGGGTAAACAGCGCGATATTATTCGGGCCATGAATGCTATCTAATGAAATGATATCATCAGGTTTATCACCCATGACCAGCGCGGCAACTTTGCTGTTTTTCGCCTGCGCGGCCAGCGTCTGATTAACCAGACTGACGGCATCGGCATAACGGTCAACGTTGAGCCACCATACCCCGCCGACCGGCATATGGCACACTTCATCCCATAATGATGAAATACCCAAAGTAAATACACTATCCACGGCATCCCTCGTGCGCCCTGATTCACACTGGATAAGTTTACTAGCGAAACTGACAGAGTAAACCTAACATTGAAATTAAAGGTCATCAGTTTTAGCATGTACACCTGCTTTTTAAGGAAGCGCTGTATACGTCCTCTGGTTTAATAATAAATTTCGAACGGACAGAGATATGCCAGCAAAAGATCCTGTCGTACCCACGGACGCCACGCTGGGGTACACCTTTCAAAATGATTTTTTGGCGCTAAGCCGGGCATTTTCCCTGCCGGATATTGATTATCATGATATTTCGAGGCGTGAACAGCTGAACGCAGCGCTGAAGCGCTGGCCGCTGCTGGCAGAGTTTGCAGAGAAAAAATAAGGAAGCCGGAGATGGCTATTCTGGGATTACAGGGCGTGCGCGGGGGAACTGGCGTCACGTCCATTACGGCTGCACTCGCCTGGGCGCTGCAATTGCTCGGTGAAAGCGTGCTGGCGATCGACGCCAGCCCGGATAATATGCTGCGCTTTTTTTTCAACACCGATATCCATCATCAGGACGGCTGGGCCCGGTCGCTGCTTGACGGCCGTGACTGGCGCGACGCGGGTCTGCGCTATACGCAACATATCGATCTGCTGCCGTTTGGCCAGCTCAGCGCGGGCGAAAGAGAAAACGTCGACCAGCTGCTGCCCACCCTGGGAGCGATGACGGAAGCGGTACAGCAGCTGCAGGGCCAGTACCGCTGGCTGCTGCTGGATCTGCCGGCGGGCTATTCGCCGTTGACCCGCGAGCTGCTGACGCTCTGCGACCGCTCGCTGGTGGTGGTCCATCCCGACGCCAACAGCCATATCCGTTTGCACCAGCAGCCCTTTCCGGCCAACAGCGATATTCTGATTAACGATCTGCGGGTCGGCAGCCAGCTGCAGGAAGATCTCTACCAGCTGTGGCTCGAGAGCCAGCCGCGGATCCTGCCGGTGACCATTCACCGCGACGAGGCGATGGCCGAGTGCCTGGCGGCGAAACAGCCCCTTGGGGAGTATCGCCAGGACTCTCTGGCGGCGGAAGAGGTGCTGACCCTGGCGAACTGGTGCCTGATCCACTATGCCGGCGGGAGGGCGGTATGATCCGCCTCAGCACGCTGCTGTTGGCCCCGCCGGTGGGGGAACGGCTGCGCGCGCGCTATGACGATTACCGGCAGCATGGCGCCTCCTGGCTGTCGGCGTCGCTTGGCTGCCTGTGGGCATCGCTGGTCTGGGCGCTCATGCCGCTGGAGACGCCGCGCTGGCAGGCGATTCTGGCGCACCATGACACCTATTTCCCCCATATTAATCCGCACCGGCCACGGCTCCTGGATCCGCTGCGCTATCTGTTGCAATCCCTGTGGCTGCTGGCGACCCGCGTGCCGGAGCCGGAGAAAAAGGTCAACTGGCGTTCGCTGGCGGCGCTGGAAGGGGTGCATGGTCGCTACGCGCAATGGATGGAGAAACTGCCTGAGCAGGTTAACGCCCGCACCCGCCATCTGGATAAACAGAAAGAGCTGGCGCACCTCAATCCTAAACTGCGCCGGGCGATCCTCGGAGTGGTGACCTGCTGCTCGCTGGTGCTGGCGCTGATGTGTATTACGCAGCCCTTTAACCCGCTGTCGCAATTTATCTTCCTGATGCTGCTGTGGGGCGTGGCGCTGCTGGTGCGGCGCATCCCCGGCCGCTTCTCGGCGCTGATGCTGATCGTGCTGTCGCTGACGGTCTCGTGCCGCTATATCTGGTGGCGCTACACCTCGACGCTGAACTGGAACGACCCGGTAAGCCTGGTGTGCGGGATTATTTTGCTGTTCGCCGAGACCTACGCCTGGGTGGTACTGGTGCTGGGCTACTTCCAGGTGGTCTGGCCGTTGAACCGCCAACCGGTGCCGCTGCCGGAGGACATGGATCTGTGGCCGACGGTGGATATCTTCGTCCCCACCTACAACGAAGATCTCAACGTGGTGAAAAACACCATCTATGCCTCGCAGGGCATCGACTGGCCGAAGGACAAGCTCAACATCTGGATCCTCGACGACGGCGGACGGGAAGCGTTTCGCCAGTTTGCCAAAGATGTCGGGGTGCACTACATCGCCCGTACCAGCCATGAGCACGCCAAGGCCGGTAACATCAACAATGCGCTGAAATACGCCAAAGGGGAGTTTGTCTCGATCTTTGACTGCGACCACGTGCCGACGCGCTCGTTTCTGCAGATGACCATGGGCTGGTTCCTGAAAGAGAAAGAGCTGGCGATGATGCAGACCCCGCACCATTTCTTCTCGCCAGACCCCTTTGAGCGCAACCTTGGCCGTTTTCGCAAAACGCCGAACGAAGGCACCCTGTTCTACGGCCTGGTGCAGGACGGGAACGATATGTGGGACGCCACCTTCTTCTGCGGCTCCTGCGCCGTGATCCGCCGCGGCCCGCTGGACGAGATTGGCGGCATCGCCGTCGAAACAGTGACCGAAGATGCCCACACCTCGCTGCGCCTGCACCGGCGCGGCTACACCTCCGCCTATATGCGTATTCCGCAGGCCGCGGGGCTGGCGACGGAGAGTTTGTCGGCGCACATTGGCCAGCGCATCCGCTGGGCGCGCGGCATGGTGCAGATTTTCCGTCTCGATAACCCGCTGTTTGGCAAGGGGCTGAAGCTGGCGCAGCGCGTCTGCTACGCCAACGCCATGCTCCACTTCCTCTCCGGTATTCCGCGCCTCATCTTCCTCACGGCGCCGCTGGCCTTTTTGCTGCTCCATGCCTATATCATTTATGCGCCGGCGCTGATGATCGCGCTGTTCGTGCTGCCGCATATGATCCACGCCAGCCTGACCAACTCGAAGATTCAGGGCAAATACCGCCATTCGTTCTGGAGTGAAATCTACGAGACGGTGCTCGCCTGGTATATCGCGCCGCCCACCTTTGTGGCGTTGATTAACCCGCATAAAGGCAAATTCAACGTCACCGCGAAGGGTGGGCTGGTGGAAGAGGAGTATGTCGACTGGGTGATCTCCCGGCCCTATATCTACCTCGTGCTGCTCAACCTGGTCGGCGTCGCGGTGGGGATCTGGCGCTTTATGTACGGCCCGGAAAACGAAATTCTCACCGTCTGGGTGAGTATTGTCTGGGTGTTTTACAACCTGATTATTCTTGGCGGCGCGGTGGCGGTCTCGGTTGAAAGCAAGCAGGTACGCCGGTCGCATCGTGTCGAAATGAGCATGCCGGCGGCCATCGCCCGCGATGACGGCCATCTGTTCTCCTGCACCGTTCACGACTATTCCGACGGCGGCCTGGGGATCAAAATTCACAGCGACGCGCAGGTGCTGGAGGGGCAGAACGCCAGGCTGCTGCTCAAACGGGGACAGCAGGAGTATGTCTTCCCGGTGCGGGTCGCGCGGGTAAACGGCAACTAAGTGGGATTGCAGCTGCTGCCGTTGACCAACCAGCAGCATATCGATTTTGTGCAGTGTACGTTTGCCCGCGCCGATACGTGGGCGCTTTGGCAGGATAGCTTCCCGGAAGATAAGCCGATGGAAAGCCTGCTGGATATCCTCAAGCTTGGATTCCGTGGTTACCGTCACCTGGCGGAGTTTTCGCCGCCGTCGGTGAAGGTCATTTTCCGCGCGCTCACCTCGCTGGTGGCATGGATAGTGTCGTTTGTACCCCGACGCCCTGAACGCGCCGCGCCGACGCTCTCCGCAGACCCGGCAATGGCTCAACAATGATGATAATGCGATGAAAAGAAAACTTTCCTGGATGTGTGCAGTAGCGGTGGGCATGTGCAGCTGGTATCCGCTGGCCTCTTACGCGGCGCCGGCCGCCGTGGTGAACCCGGCTCCTGGCGTTCAGCCGCAGGCGGCCACCCCGCCCGCGCCGGTGACGATTGGCGAGCCGACGGCGACCCTCGCCGAACCGACCGCTCCGGCGGTGGTCGCCGAGAATATCCCGCAGCGGGAGGTGAAGCTGACCTTTGCCACCATCGCGCCGCCTCCGGGCAGCATTGTGCTGCGCGGCTCACGGCCTGACGCCTCGGTCGAATTCGGCATGCGCAGCGATGAGCTGGTCGCCAACGCGCTGCTCAATCTGGAATATACCCCGTCGCCCTCGCTGCTGCCCGTGCAGTCGCAGCTGAAAGTCTATCTCAACGATGAGCTGATGGGCGTCCTGCCCGTCACCAAAGAGCAGCTGGGGAAAAAGATCCGCGCGCAGCTGCCGATTGACCCGCTGTATATCACCGACTTCAACCGCATACGGCTGGAGTTTGTCGGCCACTATCGCGATGTCTGCGAAAACCCGGCCAGCAGCACGCTGTGGCTGGACGTCGGGCGCGAAAGCTATCTGGATCTCACCTACCAGTCGCTGAAGGTGCATAACGATCTGTCGCACTTCCCGGTGCCGTTCTACGATCCGCGCGACAACCGCCCGCTGACGCTGCCGATGATTTTCCCGGGTTCGCCGGCGGTGGCCCAGCAGCAGGCGGCGGCGATTATCGCCTCATGGTTCGGCAGCAAGGCCGGCTGGCGCGGCCAGCAGTTCCCGGTCTATTTCAACGAACTGCCGGATCGTAACGCCATTGTCTTCGCCACCAACGACAAGCGTCCGGATTTCCTGCGCGATCATCCGCCGGTCAACGCGCCGACCATCGAAATGATCGACAACCCGAACGATCCTTACGTCAAGCTGCTGGTGATTTTCGGCCGCGATGATAAAGACCTGCTGCTGGCGGCGAAGGGGATTGCCCAGGGCAATATTCTGTTCCGCGGCAGCAGTGTCACCGTGGACGGCATCAAAACCCTGCAGCCGCGGCAGCCATACGATGCGCCAAACTGGGTGCGCACCGACCGCTCGGTCACCTTTGCTGAGCTGAAAACCTATGAGCAACAGCTGCAGTCCAGCGGGCTGGTGCCGGATGCCATCACCGTGGCGCTTAACCTGCCGCCGGATCTCTATCTGCTGCGGGCCAACGGCATCGATATGGATCTGAAATATCGCTACACCATGCCGCCGGTGAAGGACAGCTCGCGGATGGATATCAGCCTCAACGACCAGTTCCTGCAGTCGTTCAGCCTTAACAGCTCCCAGGACGTGAACAAACTGATCCTGCGCCTGCCGGTGCTGCAGGGGCTGCTGGACGGCAAATCGGAGGTCACCATCCCCGCGCTGCGTCTTGGGGCGGTGAACCAGCTGCGCTTTGACTTCCAGTACATGAACCCGATGCCCGGCGGCTCCATCGACAACTGTATTACCTTCCAGCCGGTGCAGAACCATGTGGTGATCGGCGACGATTCGACCATCGACTTCTCGAAGTATTATCACTTTATTGCGCTGCCGGACCTGCGCGTCTTCGCCAATGCGGGCTTCCCTTACAGCCGAATGGCTGACCTCGCCGACACCCTGGTGGTGGTGCCGAAGGCGCCGACCCAGGGCCAGGTGGCGACGCTGCTGCAGGCGCTGGGCGGCATCGGTTCGCAGACCGGCCTGGCGGCGATTAATCTGCAAATGACCGACGATGGCAACCAGATCAAGAATAAAGACGCGGATCTGCTGCTGATCGGCGCGATCCCCTCGTCTCTCAAGGACGATACCAAAATCAACCTGCTGGTCGAGGCGACCAAAAGCTGGGTGAAAATGCCGATGCGCCACTATGACCTGGCGAGCATTTATCCCGATGACGAGGCCCGCACGCCCAACACCCGCACCGACATCACCTCTTCCGGACCGATGGCGGCGGTGATTGGCTTCCAGTCGCCCTACAACGATCAGCGTAGCGTGGTGGCCCTGCTGGCCGACAGCCCGCGCGGTAATGAATTGCTGACCAACGCCCTCAACGACAGCGGTAAGCGGGCGGCGATGTTTGGCTCGGTGGCGGTGATCCGCGAATCCGGCGTCAACAGCCTGCGGGTGGGCGATGTTTACTATGTCGGCCATCTGCCCTGGTTCGAGCGCATCTGGTTCGCGCTCTCTAACCACCCGATACTGCTGGCGATCTTCGCCGCGGTCAGTATCGTGCTGCTGGCGTGGGTGCTGTGGCGCATGCTGCGCATTATCAGCCGCCGCCGCCTTAGCCTGGATGATGAATAAACGATGATGAAAGTACTTTGCGGCGCGGTGCTCTCCGCGCTGGTACTGGCGGCGGGCCAGGCGAGCGCCGCTTGCCAGTGGCCCGCCTGGGAGCAGTTTAAGAAAGCGTACGTCAGCCCCGAGGGGCGGGTGATCGACCCCAGCGATGCGCGCAAAATTTCCACTTCCGAAGGACAGAGCTATGGCCTGTTCTTTGCCCTGGCGGCCAACGATCGCGCGGGGTTCGACAAGCTGCTGACCTGGACGCAGAACAACCTGGCGGAGGGCGACCTGCGGCAGCATCTGCCGGGCTGGCTGTGGGGTAAAAAGGACGACGAACAGTGGACGCTGCTGGATAGCAATTCGGCATCCGACTCGGATCTGTGGATAGCCTGGGCGCTGCTGGAGGCGGGGCGCCTGTGGCAGCAGCCGCAGTACACCGAGACCGGGAAAGCGCTGCTGGCGCGGATTGTCGACGAAGAGACGGTGGCGGTGCCGGGCCTTGGCACGATGCTGCTGCCGGGAAAAGTCGGTTTTGCCGACGACAGCGGCTGGCGGTTTAACCCCAGCTATCTTCCGCCGCAGCTGGCCACCTATTTTGTGCGTTTTGGCGCGCCGTGGCCCACCCTGCGCGACACGAACCTGCGTCTGCTGCTGGAGACCGCGCCGAAAGGCTTTACCCCGGACTGGGTGCGCTATGAGAAAGGGAAAGGCTGGCAGCTGAAAACGGAGAAGCCGCTGATCGGCAGCTATGACGCGATTCGCGTCTACCTGTGGGTGGGCATGCTTCATGATGGCGATAAGCAAAAAGCGCGTCTGCTGGCCCGCTTTGCGCCGATGGCGGCGCAGACCACGGAACAGGGGGTACCGACGGAGAAAGTGAATATCGCCACCGGTAAAACCAGCGGCCAGGGGCCGGTGGGCTTCTCCGCGGTGATGCTGCCGTTTTTACAGAACGACGAGGCCCGGTCGGTGCAACGACAGCGCGTCGCCGATAACTATCCCGGCGCGGATGCCTACTACAGCGCGGTCCTGACGCTGTTCGGTCAGGGTTGGGATCAACACCGTTTTCGTTTCACTGCGGGTGGCGAATTACAACCTGACTGGAACCAGGAATGCGCAAGCTCTCACTAAGTTTACTCACGCTGTCCCTCGGCGTCGCGCTGCTGCCGTTAGCGCAGGCGGCGACGACGCCCGCCCAGGAACATCTGCTGGAGCAGGTGCGCCTCGGCGAGGCCAGCAATCGTGAAGACCTGGTGCGCCAGTCGCTATACCGTCTGGAGCTGATCGACCCCAACAACCCGGACCTGATTGCCGCGCGGATGCGCTATCTGCTGCGCCAGGGGGATACCGCCGGGGCGCAAAAAGAGCTGGAGCGACTGACGAAGCTGGCGCCGGATTCCCCTGAGCTGAAGGCGTCGCGCAATGAGATGAAAAGCAACACCGGCGAGGGCCGTCAGGCGCTGCAGCAGGCGCGACTGCTGGGCGTGGCCGGGAAGGTCGATGAAGCCATCGCCGCCTATGAAAAACTGTTCGGCGGCGTGCCGGATGATGTTGATGCCGCTATTGAATACTGGACGCTGGTGGCGCGCCTGCCGGCCCGTCATAGCGAAGGCGTCAGCCAGCTGAAAAAACTGAACGCCAGCGCGCCGGGCAACGTCAGCCTGCTGACGGCGCTGGCGAAGCAGATGTTTGCCGATAACAAACCGCAGGAAGGGTTCGCCTATCTGGCGGAAATGGCCCGCTCAGCCTCAGGACGCGGTATCGCCGCCGATATGTGGTTCAGCGAGGTGAAAAGCATGCCGGTGAGCAAGGCCAGCGTGCAGGCGTTGCAGCAATTCCTGCTGCAGTTTCCTACCGGCTCGGTGGCGGCGAACGCCCGCGTCCTGCTTGACCAGCAGCAGGCGCAGCTGCAGGATCCGACGTTCCGCGCCCGCTCGGAAGGGCTGGCGGCGGTCAAATCCGGAAATACCTCGCAGGCGGTGGCGGATCTGCAGAAAGCCGTTCAGGCCGACAGCCGCGACAGCGATGCGGTGGGCGCCCTCGGCCAGGCCTATTCCCAGCGCGGCGACCGCGCGCGGGCGGTGGCCCAGCTCAATAAAGCGATTGCCATGGATCCCGACAGCCCGAATCGCGGCAAATGGGACAGCCTGCTGCAAACCAACCGCTACTGGCTGCTGATCAAGCAGGGGGATAACGCCCTGAAGGCCGGTCAGCTTTCACAGGCGCAGAATTATTATGCCCAGGCGCAGCGGGTCGATCGGACCGACAGCTATGCCGTGCTGGGGCTGGGCGACGTCGCGGCGGCGCGCAAGGCGTCGTCGGCGGCGGAGCGCTATTATCAGCAGGCGTTGCGCCTGGATCGCGGGAATAATCTGGCGGTGCGCGGCCTGGCCAACCTCTATCGCGCTGAATCGCCTGAGAAAGCCAGCGCCTGGATCGCTGGTCTTCCTGCCGCCCAGCGGCGCAGCATCGATGATATCGAACGCAGCCTGACCAACGACCGGCTGGAGAAACAGGCGCAGGCTCTGGAGAGTCAGGGCAACTGGGCGCAGGCGGCGGAAGTTCAGCGTCGGCGCCTGGCGCTCGAGCCGGACAGCGTGTGGATCACCTATCGTCTGGCGCGGGATCTGGTCAGCGCCGGCGAGCGCCAGGAAGCCGATGCGCTGATGCGGGCGATGGTCAACCGCCAGCCGCAGGATGCTGAACGGATCTACGCCTCGGGGCTTTACCTGTCGGGGAACGACCAGGACGATCTGGCGCTGGCGCAAATCGCCGCCCTGCCGCGCAGCGCATGGACGGATAACATTCGTGAACTGGAGGCGCGTCTGCAAAGCGACCGGGTGCTGCGCCAGGCGAACCAGCTGCGCGACAGCGGCGAGGAAGCGCAGGCGATCGCCCTCATCAAACAGCAGCCGGCCTCGGTGCGCTATGACCTGACGCTGGCCGACTGGGCCCAGCAGCGCGGGGACAACCAGACGGCGATTGCCGACTATCAGCGGGTGCTGCGTCAGGAAGCCGACAACGGCGATGCGCGCCTCGGCCTTGCGGAAGTCTATCTGGCCGAGGGCGATAAACAGGCCGCCCGGGCGCAGGTCATGCAGCTGAAAGGCGCAGAGGCCGAATCCATGAATATGCAGCGGCGGGTCGCCCTGGCGCGAGCCGGCCTTGGCGATACCGCGGACGCCCAACAGATTTTTAACCAGATTGTGCCGCAGGCGAAGGCGCAGCCGCCCTCGATGGAGAGCGCGCTGGTGCTGCGCGATGCCGCGCGCTTTGCCACCCGGAACGGGGAGCCGCAGCAGGCGCTGACCCACTACCGGGAGGCGATGGTGGCCTCCGGCATCACCCCCGCACCGCCGCAGGATAACGATACCTTTACCCGGCTGACGCGCAACGACAGCCGGGATGACTGGCTGAAGCGCGGGATCCGCAGCGATGCCGCCGACCTTTATCGCCAGCAGGATCTGAACGTCACCCTGGAACACGACTTTTGGGGATCCAGCGGCACCGGCGGCTATTCCGACCTCAAGGCGCATACCACCATGCTGCAGGTGGATGCCCCGCTGGCGGATGGCCGGATGTTCTTCCGCACCGACCTGGTCAATATGGATGCCGGCAGCTTTTCCACCCACAGCGACGGGAGCTACTCGCCCAGCTGGGGCACCTGCGGGGAGATCGCCTGTACCAGCGGCAGTAAAAATCAGACCGACAGCGGGGCCAGCGTAGCGGTCGGCTGGAAGAATGACACCTGGAGCGGCGATATCGGCACCACGCCGATGGGCTTCAATGTCGTCGATGTGGTCGGCGGCCTGAGCTACAGCAGCGACGTCGGGCCGGTGGGATACACGGTCAACGTGCACCGGCGGCCCATCTCCAGCTCGCTGCTCTCCTTTGGCGGGCAGAAAGACAGCAACAGCCATACTGGCACCACCTGGGGCGGCGTTCGCGCCGACGGCGGCGGTGTGAGCCTCAGCTATGACCGGGGCGAAGCGCACGGTATCTGGTCCTCGCTGGGGGCCGACTCGCTGACCGGTAAAAACGTGGCGGATAACTGGCGCGTGCGCTGGATGACCGGCTACTACTATAAGGTGATTAACGAGAATAATCGTCGCGTCACCGTCGGCCTCAACAATATGATCTGGCACTACGACAAAGATCTCAGCGGCTACACCCTCGGCCAGGGTGGCTATTACAGCCCGCAGGAGTATCTCTCGTTCGCTGTGCCGGTGACCTGGCGTCAGCGCACGGAGAACTGGTCCTGGGAACTCGGCGGATCGGTCTCATGGTCCCATTCGCGTACCCAGACGCAAGCCCGCTATCCGCTGCTGAACCTGATCCCGTCCGACTACCGGCAGCGCGCCAGCGAACTGACGGAGGAGGGCGGCAGCAGCCAGGGATTCGGTTACACCGCCAGAGCGCTGGTGGAGCGGCGGGTGACCAGCAACTGGTTCGTTGGCGCCGCGGTCGATATTCAGCAGGCGAAGGACTACACCCCGAGCCATGCGCTGCTTTACGTGCGCTATTCGGCGGCCGGCTGGCAGGGGGATCTGGATATGCCGCCCCAGCCGCTGGTGCCTTACGCCGACTGGTAGCAGAATAGGCTGAATTACGTCACAGAGCACCACTCCACGGCGCGCTTCGCGTATACTCGTGTGGCGTTGCCCACCGTCGGCCGCCGGGGAGGTCTCTCCGGCGTCTGCGCCACCGCGCGGAGCTATCCCGTCACTTCATCCCTCGCGGGCGTGGGCGAAGGATTTAAGTATATAATCAGCCTGAAACGACCGGGATTGAAGGATTAATGCCGGGTATACATTCAGTATCAGTGGAGAACACCGTTGCGCGTCAGCCGTTCACTTACAATCAAACAGATGGCGATGGTCGCGAGCGTGTCCATGGCCTTTGTATTGGTTTTTTGCACTATTTTGCTGTTTCACTTTGTGCAACAGAGTCGCTTTACCACGGCCACGCAGTTAGAAAGTATCGCGCGATCCGTTCGCGAACCGCTGTCTGCGGCTATTCTGAAAGCCGATATTCCGGAAGCGGAAGCCATTTTAAGCCGTATCCAGCCTGCTGGCATCGTCAGCCGGGCGGATGTCGTCTTGCCCAACCAGTTCCAGGCGCTGCGGATGCGGTTTATCCCTGAGCGGTCGGTGCCGGTGACCATCACCCGGCTGTTTGAGCTGCCGGTGCAGATTTCGCTGCCCATTTATTCGCTGGAGCGGCCGGCCAACCCGCAGCCGCTGGCCTATCTGGTGCTGCAGGCTGACTCCTATCGCATGTATAAATTCGTCATGAGCGCCCTTGCTACGTTAGTGACTGCTTACTTACTTCTGGTGCTGATGCTAACGGTGGCGCTCACCTGGTGCATCAACCGGCTGATGGTTCGCCCCCTGCGGCGTATCGCCCGCGAGCTGAACGATCTCTCCCAGCAGGAGCGTCTTGGCCATCAGCTGACCCTCCCGCGCCTGCACCATGACGACGAGATCGGCATGCTGGTGCGCAGCTATAACCGCAACCAGCAGAGCCTGGTGCGCCAGCATGATGAGCTGTCCATCCAGTCGACCCGCTTCCCGGTCTCCGAGCTGCCGAATAAAGCCTTTTTGCTGGCGATGCTGGAGCAGACGGTGGCCCGCCCGCAGAGCGCCGCGCTGATCGTCGTCGCCTGTGAAACCCTGCAGGACGCCGCCGGCGTGCTCAAGGAGAGCCAGCGCGAAATGCTGCTCCTGACGCTGGTGGAGAAGCTGCGCGCCGCGATCCCGCCGCAGATGGTGCTGGCCCAGGTAAGCGGCTATGACTTCGCCATTCTCGCCGATGGCCTCGCCGAATCCTGGCAGGCGGTGACGATAAGTAAGCAAGTGCTCACTATTATTAATGAACGTTTACCGCTGCATGGTCTGCAGCTGCGGCCCTACGCCAGCGTCGGGATCGCCATGTTCCACCCCGGTCTCAGCGCCGAACAGTTTTACCGGCGCGCGGTCTCGGCCGCGGTCACCGCAAGACGCAAAGGTAAAAATCAGATTGAGTTCTTCGATCCCGAGCAGATGGAAAAGGCTCAGCGCCGCCTGATGGAAGAGCACGAAATTATGACCGCCCTCGACAACCAGCAGTTCGCGATCTGGCTGCAGCCGCAGGTGGCCTGCGCCAGCGGCGAGCTCTGCGGCGCCGAGGTGCTGCTGCGCCAGCGGCAGGCGGATGGCAGCTGGTCGCTACCGCCGGCGCTGATTGAGCGCATTGAGTCCTGCGGGCTGATTATCCCGGTCGGCTACTGGGTGATGGAAGAGGCCTGCCGCCAGCTGGCCGCCTGGCAAAGCCAGGGCATTATGCTGCCGCTGTCGGTCAATGTTTCTCTGCTCCAGCTGCTGGAGCACGACCGTGGCGAGGAGATGCTGAAGCTGATCGCCCGCTACCGCATTGCGCCGGGCACCCTCATCCTTGAGGTGACGGAGAGCTGCCGGATGGACGATCCGCAGGATGTGATGGCGCGGTTGCGGCCTCTGCGCGAGGCCGGCGTGCGGATTGCGCTGGATGATTTTGGCATGGGTTATGCCGGGTTGCACCAGCTGCAGCAGATGAAGGCTCTGCCGGTGGATATTCTGAAAATTGATAAGGTATTCATCGATATGCTGCCGGAGGATGTCAGCATGGTGCCGGCGATAATCCAGCTCGCGCGCGGCCTGTCGCTGCGCATTGTGGCGGAAGGGGTGGAAACGGAAGACCAGTATCGCTGGTTGCAAGCCGCCGGCGTCGAGGTGCTCCAGGGCCACCTGTTCGGTTGCGCTTTACCGCAGGAGGCGTTCAGCGCCCGCTATTTATCCCCGGTCCGGGAAGATGCAAATTTGTAAATGTTTTGTTGACTTGTGCGAGTCAGCTCAAAGATTTTAACAATCGCGTTGCACTTTCGGCGTTAGTTATTTCTGAAATGTTTCCAGGGTGTTATTTTTAAGCCACAGACGTCAAATATCCCTTCTTGCTCTGTGGTTATTCCCAAAGGACACCCTATGAAAACCTCTATCTTTAAAAGCCTCTATGTCCAGGTTCTGACGGCCATAGCGATCGGTATTCTGCTGGGCCATTTTTACCCGGAACTGGGCGCGCAAATGAAACCCTTCGGCGACGCCTTCGTTAAGCTGATTAAAATGGTGATTGCTCCGGTTATCTTCTGTACCGTCGTGACGGGGATCGCCGGAATGGAGAGCATGAAAGCCGTTGGCCGTACCGGGGCGGTGGCGTTGCTCTATTTCGAAGTGGTCAGCACCATCGCGCTGATTATCGGTCTGGTTATTGTCAACGTGGTGCAGCCGGGGGCCGGGATGAACGTCGACCCGTCGACGCTCGATGCGAAAGCGGTGGCGGTGTACGCTGAGCAGGCGAAAGACCAGGGGGTGGTGGCCTTTTTACTGGATGTGATCCCGGGCAGCGTCATTGGCGCCTTCGCCAGCGGCAACATCCTTCAGGTTCTGCTGTTCGCCGTTCTGTTTGGCTTTGCCCTGCATCGTCTGGGCAGCAAGGGCCAGCTGATTTTCAACGTCATTGAAAGTTTCTCGCAGGTCATCTTTGGCATCATCAATATGATCATGCGCCTGGCGCCGATCGGCGCCTTCGGGGCCATGGCCTTCACCATCGGTAAATATGGCGTCGGCACCCTGGTGCAGCTGGGCCAGCTGATCATCTGCTTCTATATCACCTGTATCCTGTTCGTGGTGGTGGTGCTGGGGTCAATCGCCAAAGCCACCGGCTTCAGCATCTTTAAATTTATCCGCTATATCCGCGAAGAGCTGCTGATCGTGCTGGGGACCTCTTCATCCGAATCGGCGCTGCCGCGCATGCTCGACAAGATGGAGAAGCTCGGCTGTCGTAAATCGGTGGTGGGCCTGGTGATCCCGACCGGCTATTCGTTCAACCTCGACGGCACCTCTATCTATCTGACGATGGCGGCGGTCTTTATCGCCCAGGCGACCAACAGCCATATGGATATTTTCCATCAAATCACCCTGCTGGTGGTGCTGCTGCTCTCCTCGAAAGGGGCGGCGGGAGTGACCGGCAGCGGCTTCATCGTGCTGGCGGCGACCATCTCGGCCGTCGGGCATTTGCCGGTGGCTGGCCTGGCGCTGATCCTCGGTATTGACCGCTTTATGTCCGAAGCCCGTGCGCTGACTAACCTGGTGGGTAACGGCGTCGCCACGGTGGTGGTCGCGAAATGGGTTAAAGAACTCGATGCCAAACAGATGGATGATGTGCTGAATAACCGTGTTCCCGCGAACAAAACGCACGAATTATCCTCTTAAATCCTCCTCTTAGGCCCGTACTCCCTTGCTGGAGTACGGGCTCCTGCGCATAATTAGAGGTCATTTCCGCCCGGCGGGAATGACACGAAATGATTATTTTACGTTGTCATGCGACATTTTCGTCTCCGTGTGGTCTAACCGACGTATTTCACTCTCACTTTTTTCGGCAGCCCGTCAGTGGGATGCTGTTGTAACCAGGAATGTTCATCAGGGGTTCACATGCAGGGCACAACAATTAAACTCTTAACGGGCGGTTTGCTGATGGTAGCGGCGGCCGGTTATGTGCAGGCAGAAGCGCTCCAGCCTGATCCGGCCTGGCAACAAGGGACCTTAGCGAATGGGTTGTCGTGGCAGGTGCTGGCCACGCCGCAGCGTCCCAGCGACCGTATCGAAGTCCGTCTGTCCGTGAATATTGGCTCGCTGAGCGAAAGCACTCAGCAGAGCGGTTTCAGCCGTTTTATTCCCCGTCTGGCGTTGACGCAAAGCGGCAGCCTGCCGACGATGCAGGCGCGCTCGCTGTGGCAGCAGAGTATTGACCCGAAGCGTCCTCTGCCGCCGGCCATCGTCTCCTACGATTACACGATGTTTAATCTCAGCCTGCCGAATAACCGCAACGATCTGCTGAAAGAGGCGCTGAGCTGGCTGGCGGACGCCAGCGGTAAACTGACCATTACGCCTGAATCGATCAATCACGCGCTGCAGGGCAACGACATGGTGGCGACCTGGCCGCTGGATACCAAAGAGGGCTGGTGGCGCTATCGCCTCAAGGGCTCCACCATGCTGGGCCACGATCCCGCCGCGCCGCTGAAGCAGCCGATCGACGTGGCGCATCTGAAAGACTTTTATCAAAAATGGTACACCCCCGACGCCATGACGCTGATCGTGGTGGGTAACGTCGACAGCCGCAGCGTCGCTGAGCAAATCAGCAAAACCTTTGGCGATCTGAAGGGCAAGCGGGAAACGCCCGCGGCGGTGCCGACCTTATCGCCGCTGCCCACCGTGCCGGTCAGCATCATGACCAGCGCCGTGCGCCAGGACAAACTGTCCATCATGTGGGACGCCCCCTGGCAGCCGATCCGCGACTCCGCGGCGCTGCAGCGCTACTGGCGCGACGACCTCGCCCGCGAAGCGCTGTTCTGGCACGTGCAGCAGAGCCTGAGTAAAAATAACGTCAAGGATATTGGTCTTGGTTTTGACTGCCGGGTGCTCTATCAGCGCGCGCAGTGCGCCATCAACATCGAATCGCCGGGCGAGCGCCTGAATAACAACCTGGGCGTGGTCTCGCGCGAGCTGGCGAAAGTGCGCGACAACGGCCTGCCGCAGGAGGAGTTTGATGCGCTTATTGCTCAGAAAAGCCTCGAGCTGCAGAAGCTGTTTGCCACCTATGCGCGCACCGATACCGACATTCTGATGAGCCAGCGCATGCGCTCCCTGCAAAATCAGGTGGTGGATATCGCGCCGGAGCAGTACCAGAAGCTGCGTCAGGAGTTCCTCAACTCCCTGACGGTGGACATGCTGAACCAGTACCTGCGTCAGCAACTGTCTCAGGATATGGCGCTGGTGTTGCAGCAGCCGAAAGGCGAACCGGAATACAACATGAAGGAGCTGCAGGCCACGTGGGAAAAACTGATGGCGCCGAGTCCGGCGACCGCAGCGACCAGCGGCAGCGCCGATACGGTTGACGCCCACAGCGAGGCCAGCGACATCCCGTCGGGGCAGTAACCTGACGCCTCTCCGGCGCGCCAGCGGCGGCCGGAGAGCGCTTACAGGTGAGGATTATTGCGGCATTGCTTCCCGGGGGATGATCGCCCCGCGATACTGGATCACCGTGCTGGCGGTCAGATGTCCGCGTCTGGCGGCGGATTCAGCATCGCCGCCGGTCAGGCGCACGGCCAGATAGCCGGCGCTGAAGGAGTCGCCGGCGGCGGTGGTATCCACCACTTTCTCTTTGGCCAGCTTGACGGCCGGCACTTCCCGCAGCGGTTGCCCGCTCACCGAGACCAGGCAGGCATCCGCTCCGCGCTTCACCACCACCTCTTCCACGCCGGCGGCGTGGGTGCGGGCGATCACCTCGGCGACCGGTTTTTCCCCCCACAGCGCGTCTTCATCATCGAGGGTCAGAAACGCGATATCGGTGCAGGCGAGCATCTCCTGATAGACCTGCTGCGCCTCCGCCTGGCTGGCCCACAGGCGCGGGCGATAGTTGTTGTCGAAGATCACCTTGCCGCCGTTGCCGCGGCACTCACGCAGCAGCGTGAACAGCCTGGCACGACTGGCCGGGCTGAGAATGGCGAGGCTGATGCCGCTCAGGTAGAGATAGTCGAACGTGGCCAGCTCTTCGCAAATCGCCGCCGCGCGATCGCTCTCCAGCCAGAATTTTGCCGCCGCCTCGTTGCGCCAGTAGTAGAAGGTGCGCTCGCCGGCGTCATCGGTTTCAATGTAATACAGCCCCGGCAGGCGGTCGGCCATCCGCTGGATCAGGCTGGTGTTGACGTTTTCCTGCTGCCAGCTGTCGAGCATCTGCTGGCTGAACGCATCGGTTCCCAGCGCGGTGACGTAGTGGACGCTCAGCGCGCTGGCATCCGTCTGCCGCGCGATATAGACCGAGGTGTTTAAGGTATCGCCGCCAAAGCCGCGGTTAACGGCCCCGTTCTTCTCTGACAGCTCAATCATGCATTCGCCAATGACGGCAATTTTTTTAGACATAGCCAGAACCTGCAATGGAATCGATATAAGCGCTAGTGTGCGCTGCGCTGTTTTGCTGGTCAATCATATTAAAACATCGTTCCATTATTTTTTTGACCTGACGCGCGTAATGTGACGAAAAGCGCATTTCCAGGAGAAACGCCGCTTTTTGACTATATTCAGGACTGACGTGATGCAAAAGGAGCGGAGTAGGGATGAGCAGAACCCGTAAAACGTTGGTTATCATCACAGGAACGATACTGTTGCTGATCGTTCTCTTTTTTATCGTGTTGGCCACCTTCGACTGGAACCGGCTGAAGCCGACGATTAATCAGAAAGTATCTGCCGAGCTGAACCGCCCGTTCGCCATCCGCGGCGATCTCGGCGTGGTCTGGGAGCGGCAGCCGGAAGAGCGCGGCTGGCGCAGCTGGATCCCGTGGCCCCATGTGCACGCGGAGGATATCGTGCTGGGCAACCCGCCGGCCATTCCCCAGGTGACCATGATCCACCTGCCGCGGGTGGAGGCGACCATCGCCCCGCTGGCGCTGCTGAGCAAAACGGTGTATCTGCCGTGGATCAAGCTGGAACAGCCCGACGTGCGGCTGATCCGCCTGGCGGAAGACAACAATAACTGGACCTTTCAGCTGGCTGGCGATCAGCGTGCCGCGGGGGACAGCGCCCCCTCCAGCTGGTCTTTCCGTCTCGATAACATTCTCTTCGATCGCGGGACTATCGCCATTGATGACAAGATCACCCGCAGCGATATCACCATTCTCGTCGATCCCCTCGGCAAACCGCTGCCGTTCAGCGAAGTCACTGGCACGAAGGATCGGCATAGCGCGGCGAAACCAGGCGACTACGTCTTTGGCCTGTCGCTGAAGGGCCGCTATAAGGACCAGCCGGTCACCGGCAACGGTAAAATCGGCGGCATGCTGGCTCTGCGCAGCGCAAGCACGCCTTTCCCGCTGCAGGGCGACTTCCGTTCCGGCAATACGCGGGTGGCGTTCAGCGGCACGGTCAGCGATCCGCTCAACGTCGGCGGCATTGACCTGCGGCTGAAATTCGCCGGCGATTCGCTGCGCGATCTCTACGACCTGACCGGCGTGCTGCTGCCGGAGACGCCGTCGTTCTCCACCGACGGCCGTCTGCGCGCCGACTTTAAGCAGAAAAACAGCATGCGCTTTGACTATCAGAATTTTAACGGCCGGATCGGCGATAGCGACATTCATGGTTCCCTGACCTATACCACTGGCAAACCGCGGCCGAAGCTCAGCGGCGACATGGAGTCGAAGCAGCTGCGGCTGGCGGATCTCGGGCCGTTAATCGGCGTCGACTCCGGCAAAGGGACGAAGAAAAGCGCTGCGCGCCAGGCGGGCGATCGGCCGCAGCCGGCGGGTAAAGTGCTGCCGGCGGACCGCTTTGAAACTGATAAATGGCAGGTGATGGATGCCGATGTGCGCTTTAAGGGCCGGAGAATTGAGCACGGCGGTACGCTGCCGATCAGCGATCTGGCGACCCACGTGATCCTGGAGGATGGCGACCTGCGCCTGCAGCCGGTGCGCTTTGGCCTGGCCAACGGGTCGATTGCCGGCAGCGTGCACCTGCAGGGCGATAAAAAGCCGCTGCAGGGTGAGGCCAATCTGCAGGCGCGGCGCCTGAAGCTGAAGGCGCTGATGCCGAACGTCGAGATGATGCAGAAAACCCTCGGCGAGATGAATGGCGACGTTCAGCTGCGCGGCAGCGGCAACTCGGTGGCGGCCCTGCTCGGCAACAGCAACGGCAACCTGAAGCTGCTGATGAATGACGGCCTGATCAGTCGCAACCTGATGGAAATTCTCGGCCTTAACGTCGGTAACTACCTGATCGGCCAGATTTTTGGCGATGAGGAGGTTCGGGTGAACTGCGCGGCGGCCAATATCGACGTGACCAACGGCGTCGCCCGGCCGCAGATTTTTGCCTTCGATACGGAAAACGCGCTGATCAATGTGACCGGGACCGCCAGCTTCGCCTCCGAGCAGCTGGACCTGACCATCGATCCGGAAAGCAAGGGCTTCCGGGTGATCACCCTGCGTTCCCCGCTGTATGTTCGCGGCACCTTTAAATCGCCGCAGGCGGGGGTGAAGGCCGGGCCGCTGATTGTCCGCGGCGCGGTAGCGGCGGCGCTGGCTACTCTGGTGACGCCGGCTGCCGCGCTGCTGGCGCTGATCTCCCCGGCGGAGGGCGATAGCAACCAGTGCCGGACCATATTGTCGCAGATGAAAAAGTAGGGGAGAGCCCTGACGCCAGCGGCGTCAGGGCGAAGGATCACAACGACTGGTGGCGGGTCTCGTGGGTCAGCAGCAGGGCGATCAGCGTCAGCGCCGCCATCGCCGCCAGATAGGTGCCGACCGCCGCGAGGCCATAGTTGCCCTGCAGCCAGGCGGCAATGTACGGCGCGACCGAGGCGCCGAGGATCGACGACACGTTATAGGAGAACGACGCCCCGGTGTAGCGCACTTCCGTCGGGAACAGCTCCGGCAGCAGCGCGCCCATCGGGCCAAAGGTCAGTCCCATCAGGCTTAAGCCCAGCAGCAGGAAGGCAAAGACCAGCAGCGGGTTACCGGAACCCAGCAGCGGTTTAAAGGCGAACAGGGCGAACAAAATAATCATCGTGGTGATGATAATCATGCTCTTACGACGACCAAAGGCGTCCGCCAGCAGGCCGGCGATCGGCACCATCACGCCAAAGCCAATCACCGCCATCATCAGCATCCACAGCACTTCGTTACGCGGCAGGCCCAGGCCATTCGGCGCCGCGCCGGTGCTGAAGGTCATCGAGTAGACGGTCATGATGTAGAACAGGGTATAGGTTGCCAGCATGATGAAGGTGCCCAGTACCGTCACGCGGACGTGTTTGGTCAACAGGGTACCCAGCGGGATTTTGACCTGTTTTTTCGCCGCCGCCACTTTGGCGAAGACCGGGGTCTCATGCAGCGAAACGCGAACATACAGACCGATGATCACCAGCACCGCGGAGAAGATAAACGGCACGCGCCAGCCCCACTCCATAAACTGCTGATCGGTTAACAGCCAGGAGAGCAGCAGGAAGGTGCCGTTGGCGAAGAAGAAGCCGATCGGCGCGCCCAGCTGCGGGAATGAGCCATACAGGGCGCGCTTGCGCGCCGGGGCGTTTTCCGTTGCCAGCAGCGCTGCGCCGCCCCACTCCCCTCCGAGGCCAAGCCCCTGACCGAAGCGCGCCAGCGCCAGCAGCATCGGCGCGACAATGCCAATGCTTTCATAGCCGGGCAGCAGGCCGATCACCACAGTGGAGATCCCCATGGTTAACAGCGAGGCCACCAGGGTGACCTTCCGGCCGACGCGATCGCCGAAGTGGCCGAACAGCGCGGAGCCGATTGGCCGGGCGACGAAGGCGATGGCGAAGGTGGCCAGCGACTGCAGGGTGGCCGCGGCGGCATCGCCCTGCGGGAAGAAGATATGCGGGAAGACGATGACCGCGGCAGTGGCATAGATGTAGAAGTCGAAAAACTCAATGGCGGTGCCAATGAGCGAGGCGACAACGACTTTATTGCGTGAGTTGACCGGGGCGGTTTCCTGCGTGTTTTCGAGTGTGGTGGCTGTGGCTTGCATAGATCTTTCTTATTTTTGCGCGAACGAAAAGCCATATAGCCACAGCCATCGGGACATTTCAATCTGTAACAAACGCGGAAAATGAGCAAAAAAGAGGCAAAAAGCGGATAATTTTTACGCCAGAAAAAATAGTTCTATGAAATGCTTCACACAATTAAAAAGATAGAGAATAAAACCAGTTTTTCGTTAAATAAAAGTTACGTCCTGGATTTATCTGCTGAAATCAAGCGCGAGGATGAATTTTGCCTCTTTTATTCATCCTCGCAATACCTCAGCGGTGGGTTTTGCCCGGCATCCGCCGGTCGTCTTTATACTCCGCGGTGGCGATCCACGCGGCGCAGAACAGCGTCAGGCGGGCAAAGAAATAGAAAAAGGCCATCAGCCCCAGCACCGATCCGAACGCCGCCCCGGAAGGGGATTTCACCAGCGCCGGCAGCGTCCAGGTCATGACGATTTTGATGATTTCAAAGCCAATCGCCGCGATAAGCGTGCCGCGAAACAGGGCTTTGCGCCGCGGACGGTGGCGCGGCAGCCGCCAGAAGATCCAGAAAAAGAGCAGATAGTTGGCAAAAATCGAGATGGCGAGACCGATCAGCCGCCAGGCGGGTTTCAGCCATTCAATATTGTCCAGATACAGCGCGGAGATAATCAACTGCTGGGCGGAACCGGCGACAGAGGTGATCGACAGCGTAATAATCAGCGCCACCAGCAGACCGATCAGCGAGATAAGATCGCGGAAGTATTTTATCCAGATTTTCTCCTCGTCCTGCGGCCGGCGTTCCCAGACGTCGCGCGACTGAGCGCGGATCGCTTCGCGCAGGTTGCCCATCCAGTTAATACCGGAATAGAGCGCCACCAGCAGGCCGACGAGGCCGACGGCGGTGCGCTGCTGCACCGCGGTGTTGATGGTGTTTTTCAGCGTCGCCGCCAGCGTCGGGTCGCTGACGTTTTGCAGAATTTTGTCGAAAATGTCCTGCAGCAGGGTCGGATGCCAGGCCAGCACGAAGCCGGCGGCGGCAAACGAGACCATCAGGATCGGGATCATCGACAGGAACGAGAAGTAGGTGATGGCCGCGCCGAACTGATTGCCCAGCCGGTCGTTGAAGCGCTCTGCGGCGCGTATCAGGTGGGCGATCACCGGGTTGCGCTGCACTTTGGCAGCCGTTCCGGTGACGGTCTTCAGCGCCTGGCTGGCTTTTTGCCCGACGGCCGTGTCATTGAGAGCGTCGAGGGGGCTTTTGTTTTTCTCCGGCTGCGTGTCCGGTTCCTGTGGGGGGCGTCGATCGTCGTTTTCCGGCGTCATACGTGATTTCTTCCTTTTTTACCGCGAGATTCAGCAAAAAGTATACCTTAAATGCCGTATCCTGCAGGAACGCATCTGCCCGCCCCCCGTTCACCCTCCGCGCGGATCAATCGACGTAATCTTTCATCAGCCCGCCCAGCCACTCCATGAACAGATGCACGCGGCGGGAGAGATTGCGCCGGTGCGGGTAGATAAGCGAGACCGGCAGCGGCTCAGCGCGGTACTGGGGCAGGATCTCAATCAGTTCGCCGGCGCGTAACGCCTCGCGCACGCCGGTGCGTGGCACCTGAATAATTCCCAGCCCGGCGATACAGGCCGCCTGATAGGTTTCCGTGCTGTTGACCGTCAATATGCCGCCGCTTTTTACCCAGCGCACGGCGCCGTCGATCACCACCTCGAAGCCGGAAGGACGGACCCCGAGGGTGCTGGCGTAGTGGATCAGGGCATGATCCGCCAGATCCTCCAGGGATTGCGGGTAGCCAAAACGGGTCAGGTAGTCCGGGCTGGCGCAGTTAATTTGCGTCAGCTTGCCCAGCGGGCGGGCGATAAGCCCGGAGTCTTTGAGCGCGCCGACGCGCACCACGCAGTCAAACCCCTCGCGGATCACGTCCACCAGCCGGTCGCTGCTGCTCAGCTCCAGTTCGATGCCCGGATACTGCTGCAAAAAAGCCGGCAGGTGCGGGATCACCAGCTTTTTGGCAAAACCGACCGGCATATCCACCCGCAGCCGGCCGCTGATGCTCGCCGGATCGTGCTGGAACATACCGTCCAGTTCGTCGAGGTTGCTCAGCAGATCCTTCGCCCGCTCGTAGTAGACCATCCCATCCTGGGTGAGCTGAACCCGGCGGGTGGTGCGGTGCAGGAGGCGCACGCCAAGATGGCTTTCCAGGGCCTGAATCTGCCGCGAGACGCTGCCTTTCGGCAGCGCCAAGGTCTCGGCGGCGCGGGAGAAACTCTCCAGATCCGCTACGCGAATGAATAACTGCATTGCATGAATTTTATCCATGCCGATGGCCTATTGTTGTTGTGAATGAAACAGTAAAACGTAATGTAGCGTATTTATTGTTTCACTGGCAGTTAATAAGCTGGAACACAATCACAACGCAACCTGAAAGGGGTCTTCTGATGACACAACGTATCGCTTTAGTGACCGGCGGCAGCCGCGGTCTGGGTAAAAACGCCGCGTTGAAGCTGGCGGCGAAGGGAACCGACATTCTTCTGACCTATCACAGCAACCGCCAGGCTGCGCTCGAGGTGGTGGCGGAGATTGAGCAAAAAGGGGTGAAGTCGGCAGCATTGGCGCTGAACGTCGGCGATCCTTCAACATTCGACGCTTTCGCCAGCGAGGTGGCGCAGGTGCTGGCGCAGAAGTGGGGACGCACCACCTTTGATTATTTACTGAACAACGCCGGGATCGGCCTCAACGTCCCCTTCGCCGAGACCAGCGAAGCGCAGTTTGACGAGCTGATGAACATCCAGTTCAAAGGCCCGTTTTTCCTGACCCAGCGGCTGCTGCCCCTCCTGCAGGACGGGGGGCGCATCC
This sequence comes from Klebsiella sp. 2019SCSN059, assembly GCF_021739525.1. Taxonomy (NCBI): domain Bacteria; kingdom Pseudomonadati; phylum Pseudomonadota; class Gammaproteobacteria; order Enterobacterales; family Enterobacteriaceae; genus Klebsiella; species Klebsiella sp. 2019SCSN059. Next base: position 197,633 of record NZ_JAKKOM010000006.1, read on the forward strand.
TCAACGTTTCCAGCGGCCTGGCGCGCTTTGCCCTGCCGGGCTATGCGGCCTACGCCGCGATGAAGGGGGCGATGGAGGTTCTGACCCGCTATCAGGCGAAAGAGCTGGGCGGACGGGGGATATCGGTGAACATCATCGCGCCGGGGGCCATTGAGACCGACTTTGGCGGCGGGGTGGTGCGCGATAACGCCGAGGTGAATCGGCATATCGCCGCCCAGACGGCGCTGGGGCGCGTCGGGCTGCCGGATGATATCGGCGACGCCATCGCCGCCCTGCTCAGCGATGAGCTGGCGTGGATGAACGCGCAGCGCGTGGAAGTCTCGGGAGGGATGTTCCTCTGAACCCCGCTGCCGTCAGACCGTGAGCGGCGGTGCGCTAGGGCGCATCGCCCTCCGCGCGCAGCCGACCGAACAGCCAGTCATTGTGCCAGCGCCCGTTGAGCCAGTAGTTCTCCCGCAGCTCCCCCTCCAGCCTGAACCCGGCTTTGAGCAGTAACTGCTTGGACGCCTCGTTGCCGGCGGTGACGCTGGCGGTCAGGCGGCGGACGCCGCCGGTAGTGAAGGCGTAGTCGCACAGCGCGCGCAGCGATTCGTAGCCGTAGCCACGACCCTGCGCCGCCGGAGCGAAGAGAAAGCCGACCTCGGCAATGTCGCGCTGATGATGTTGGTAACCGGTGAGGCCGAGCGGGGTATGGGTCAGCCTGTCGTGCACCACCAGGCACAGCCAGTGTTCATCCCCGGGCGTCCACGGCGGCAGCCGCGAATCGAACGCCTCGCGGATGGCCGCCTGCGGCCTGGGGTCGGCCACGTAAAGCATGACCTGCGGATCCTGCTGCAGGGAAAGAAAAAACGACCAGTCGTCCAGCTGCAGCGGTGAGCAGCGCAGGCGCGGCGTCAGAAGTTCAGGCATAAGCGTCATTCCGGGCAGGGCGAATCCTCTGAACATAGCAGGAGAAGGCCGCCGGGAACAGCCCGACTAGGTTGGCTCGCCGTAGAGGCCAATCAGCCGGCGCACGACGCCGTTGGTCCAGCCGAAGCCATCCTGCAGGGGATACTCCCCGCCGCCGCCCTCATGCGGAACGCCGGTGGCGATGTGGTATTTCTCAATCAGCTTGTGGTGCTGCTTGTAGAAGTGGTTGACCGTCTGCAGCCAGCTCCAGGCGATCTCATCGCCCAGCGGATCCTGGCCGTAGCGTTTAAATCCCTGCACCGCCATCCACTGCAGCGGCGCCCAGCCGTTGGGTTTATCCCACTGCTCGCCGCTCTCGTATTCGGTGGCCATGATCCCGCCGGGGGTGAGCAGGCGGGCCCGAACCGCATCGGCAAGGCGTTCCGCCTGTTCGTGGGTCGCCAGGCCGACGTAAAGGGTGACAATGCTGGCGGCGGAAAACAGCGCCAGCTGTTCGCGGCGCCAGTCATAATCGCGAAAACAGCCGTTCTCATCGTCCCACAGATAGCGGTTAACCGCCGCCCGCCGATCCTGAGCCTTCTGGCGGAAGGCCGCTTCCGTCTCGCGATCGCCCTTCAGGCCGGAGAGGTTGGCGATGGTCGTCTCCAGCTTGAACAGGAAGGCGTTCAGGTCGATGGGGATAAACTGCGTGGTGCGGATACTGGCCAGTCGCGTGATATCCCGCAGCCAGCGGCTGGAGTAGTCCCAGCCGGACGCGGCACCCGCCCGCAGGTCGCGGTAGACTTCATTGGCCGGCCGTCCGGAGTGTCGGGCGGTCTCCACGTCCTCGCGCCATGATTCATCCCGCGGCGTGTCCCGGTCGTCCCAGTAGCGATTGAGCAGGGAGCCATCCGGCATGCGCACCACGTGCCGATACGCCTGATGCGGGATCAGCGACTCGGCGCCGTCCATCCAGAAGGCATGCTCCATCTTCAGATGATCCAGATAGCGCTTCGCGCCGCGCACGCCGTCCTCTTCAAAGAGTTCGACCATCAGGGCGAACACCGGGGGCTGCGAGCGGCTGAGGTAGTAGGTGCGGTTGCCGTTCGGAATGTGACCGTAGGTTTCAATCAGCCAGGCGAAGTTATCGGCCATGCATTTCAGCAGATCTTCCCGGCCGCTCTCCGCCAGCCCCAGCATGGTGAAATAAGAGTCCCAGTAATAGGTTTCGCTAAAGCGACCGCCGGGCACGATATAGGCCTGCGGCAGCGCCAGCAGCGATGACCAGGGGATATGATCCTGAGGCTCGCGGGTCAACACCGGCCATAGTTTATCGATATGCTCTTTCAGCGTCAGGCTGGGGTCGGAGGTGTAGACGTCGGTATGGCTCTCCGGCAGCCAGAAATTATCCTCAACGAACTGCCGCAGGTCGAAATCGGGCTGGCGTTTGACCTTCCGGTAGTTCCGCAGGATGTCCAGCGGGTCGTGTTTCGGCGCGCAGTCGGGAAAAGTTTTGCTGTCGGCAAAAATGCGTGATTTCTGCACGTTGGTAAACAGCTCAAGATAGCGATCCGCCGGGGTGAGGGCATCGGAGGCCGGAAGCCCCTCGATCACCTCAGGCTCCGGTTCAGCGTCAATCATCTCATCCAGCTTTAATTCGTACGGATCGGCTTCGTAGCAGGGATCGATGTCGATCCTTAACTCGTCGTCTTCAACGTGGCGTAATTTCTGGCTGAACATAGCGATACGGACCTCCGGATAGCGTGAGTTCGCGGCCGGGCGTACCCGGCCTTGTCTTTTAAGCGTAGACAGTCGCTTCGGTGAGTGTGAAGTAAACTGTGCGTTAGATCACGCTTTTCCGCCGGCAGGGGACGCGGTGATTTCTAATTAACACCTTGATAAATAATAAATAACTTCGCGATTAGGTGAAGATAAAATTCGGAGCATTCATTATGCAACAAAATTTTATCCCGGCGCGCTCACTCCCACGCCGCCTCCAGCATCTCCAGCAGCTGTTCGCTGCTCAGGCTGACCGGATTAGCCTTCATCGACGAGGAGGTGCTGGCGGCCAGCGCCGCCGGCTCCAGGGCGTCGCGCGCCACGCCGAGGTCGCGCAGGGTGCCGAGACCGGCGCGATGGCTCCATTCCCGCAGGCTGTCCCAGACCCGATCCGCCGGGACCTCCAGCCCCTCGGCCAGCCAGCGGCGAACGTCGTTGAAGCGCTGGCGCAGGGCGGGGTCGTTTATCTGCGACTCATTCAGCGCCAGCCCAAACGGCAGCAGGCTGCCGCATAAGGCGCCGTGCGAGGCGCGGCTCAGGCCGCCCAGCGGGCCGGCGAGGCCGTGGATCACCCCCAGCCCGGCGTTCGCCAGCGCCACTCCGCCGCACAGGCTGACCCAGGCCATCTCGTCGCGGCTGGCCGGGCACTCTTTTTCCATCAAAACCTTCAGCGCGCGGATGCCGCGCGGGATCGCCTGCTGACAGAGGGCGTCGGTGAAAGGGGTGGCCCGGCTGCAGAGCCAGGGCTCGATCACCTGGGTCAGGGCGTCGAGGCCGGAGCTCAGGGTGATGCTGCGCGGCGCGTTGTCGGTTAGCGCCGGGTCGACAATGGCCAGATCAGGCAGCATCCGGTCGTCGCGCAGGCTCACTTTCCGCTGCTGTTCCACGACGTTGATCACCGCGTTTTTAGTGACTTCCGCGCCTGTGCCCGCGGTGGTGGGGATCGCTACGAACGGCAGCGGGCTGGCTTCCAGCTGACGGCCGGTTCCCACGACTTCCAGATAGTCGATCAGCGGGCCGGTGGCGGGCGCCAGCGCCGCAATCGCTTTACCGGCGTCAATCACCGCGCCGCCGCCGAGGCTGACCACCGCCCTGATCCCTTTCTCGCGCGCCAGCTGGACGCCCTGCTCAATATCGATAAGCCAGGGTTCGCGGCTTATCGCCAGCGTCGTGACCGCCAGCTGCAGCGCCTCCAGCTGATGGCGGAGAAACGCCGCCCGCTGCGGGCTGGCGCCATGCACCAGCAGAACAGGACCGCCCTGCTGCGCCAGCCAGGGGGCGGCGCTCTGGGCCTGACCGCGGCCAAAACGAATATTTTCAGGCATCAAAACGGTAAAAGGGGTCAACATGTCGGGTTCCTTTTCGGCAAACAGGCTGGAATCAACTATACACATTATCCAGCGCTCTGCCTTGTTGCTGGCTGGCAATAGAGTAGAGTGAATGAACTCTCTTTTATGGCTGAGGAATCGCTGACGATGCTAACAATTCTGGGCAAACGCTCTTCAATCAATGTACGGAAAGTGCTGTGGACCTGCGAGGAGATCGGGCTGGCGTACCAGCAGGAGGATTACGGCAGCGGGTTTAAGCCCCTGGACACCCCCGATTTTCAGCGCCTGAATCCTAACAGCCTGGTGCCGGTGCTGCTGGACGATGACTTTGTGCTCTGGGAGTCGAACAGTATCTGCCGCTATCTGGCGCGAAAAGCGGAGCGCTGGGATCTGCTGCCCGCCGAGCCGCAGCCCGCCGCCGAGGTGGAGCACTGGATGGACTGGCAGGCGACCGAGTTCAATAATGCCTGGCGCCATGCTTTTATGGGGCTGGTGCGTAAAGATCCCCGCTTTCAGGATCCGGCGGCGATTAAAGAGAGCATTGCCGCCTGGACCCACTGCGTGCGCATTGTCGAAGCGCAGCTGCAGCGGACCGGGGCGTGGGTCGCCGGCGAGCGCTTCACCCTGGCTGATATTGTGCTGGGCCTGTCGGTGCATCGCTGGAAGATGACGCCCTTTGCCCATCCGGAAATGCCGGCCGTGGAGCGCTGGTATATGGCGCTCAATCAGCGCCCGGCGTTTATGCGCCATGGAAATAACGGCGTGGCGTAGCGAACGGGCCAGGGCCTTATCGATTTTTCAGCGTATTCGCTTTGCACTGGCGGGGTAATGCCGCTACGATCCCGCGTCTGTTTTTTATCCCATCCCAAATAACGTGTGGCAGGCAGGTGCAGTTTGAAAAAACGGTTAGGCCTTGTGCTACTGGCATTACTGTTGATTTCAGGCTGTTCCGGCACGCTGTCGCAAATGAGCCCGCCCAGCAATGAAACCAGTCTGACAGGGCGCAACGGTCAGCGGCTTTCCGTCGATGATTATGTCAGGCATTACATGCGCGAGAAGCAGGTCAGCGGCATGGTGGTGGCAATTATTCATCATAACGGCCCGGCGGAGTTTCACTGCTTCGGCGTGACCGATGACCAACATCGCTACCCGATAACCCCGCATACGCTGTTTGCCCTCGGCTCGCTGAGCAAAGGGGTTACCGCCGAAGTGGTCACGATGCTGGTGAACGAGGGCCGTTTCCACTGGCACGACACGCTGCAGACCCTGCTGCCGCCGGGTACCGCGCTGAGTGAGGATGCCCGTAAGATAACCTTGCTGCAGCTGGTGACGCATACCTCAGGGCTGCCGCGGCAACCGATGAATATGCTGTCGCTTGAGCACCTGCTGGCCTATCTCAACGATGGCGAGAACTTCTACCATGAGCTCGATGCCGATGGCGTACTGAGTTATCTGCAGCATTTCCAGGCCCCGGCGGAACCGGCGCCGAGTTACTCCAACCTCGGCTACGCGATCCTCGGCTATCTTCTCCAGTACCAGACTGGCGAATCGATTGAGACGCTGGCCTCGCGGATGATCTTCCGCCCGCTGGCGATGGGGAACACCAGCTTCCTGCCGCAAACGCTGCGTGATTATCCGTGGCGGGCGCTGGGCCATGCTGGCGATCAGCCGAAATTTAAACCCCGCGGCGCGCTGACGCCGGACTGGCAGTTCCGTCATAACATGGTCGGCGCGGCGAGTTTGTACAGCGACGCAGGGGATCTGATTCACTATGCCCGCGCCCACTTCGCGCCCACCGGTCAGGCGGCGCTGGATCAGGCGTTCCGCGACGTTAGCGTCGACTATTATCCGCGACGGATTGAAGCGGCGAATATCGCCTGGGTAACAGACACGTTCGGCGAGCAGCAATTAACCTATCAGGTGGGGTACATCGGCGGCTATTCGAGCTATATCGGTTTTGATAAAGCGAATCAGAATGCGGTGGTGGTGCTGCAAAACAGCTTTAACTGGAGCAACTATATCGGCCACCAGATCCTGCGTCACCTGGCGGCGCAATAAAAAAGCCCCGTCCGGAGACGGGGCTGCGCGCCTTAGCGCATGGTGACAAACTCTTCTGCCGCCGTTGGGTGAATAGCGACGGTGTTGTCGAAGTCTTTTTTGGTGGCGCCCATCTTCAACGCCACCGCAAAGCCCTGCAGCATCTCATCCATCCCGAAGCCGATGCCATGGATACCGACAATCTTCTCTTCCGGGCCGACGCACACCAGCTTCATGCGGCACGGCTGGCGGTGCGAGGTGACAGCGGTGTACATCGCGGTGAAGGAGGATTTGTAGACCTTCACGGCGTCGTCGCCATACTGCTCGCGCGCCTGCGGTTCGGTTAAGCCGACGGTGCCGATAGGCGGGTGGCTGAAGACCACGGTCGGAATGTTGTTGTAGTCCAGATGCTCTTCCGGTTTGTTGTTAAACAGGCGTTCGGAGAGACGACGGCCTGCGGCCACGGCCACCGGGGTCAGCTCAACGGCGCCGGTGTTATCGCCCACGGCGTAGATGCCCGGCACGCTGGTGTTCTGGAACTTATCGACGACGATGTAGCCTTTATCGTCAGTTTTCACGCCGGTAGCCGCCAGGTTGAAGTTATCGGTCGCCGGTTCGCGGCCAATCGCCCAGATCAGGCAGTCAACGGTCTGGCTGCGGCCATCTTCCAGCTCAAGGGTCAGGCTGCCGTCGGCATGCTTCACCACCGCTTTCGGGATGGCGTTGGTATGCAGCTGCGGACCTTCGGCGTTCATCACTTCCACCAGCGTTTCGACGATCAGCGGATCGAAGCTGCGCAGCGGCGCGTGCTTGCGCACGAACAGGTGGGTTTCAGCGCCGAGGCCGTTAATCACCCCCGCCAGCTCAACGGCGATGTAGCCCGCGCCGACCACCGCCACGCGCTTCGGCAGCGCCGGCAGTTCGAAGAAACCGTCGGAATCAATACCGTATTCCACGCCCGGAATGGTCGGGTGGCTCGGACGGCCGCCGGTGGCGATCAGGATATGATCGGCCGTAATGGTCTCGCCGTTCACTTCCACGGTGTGGGCATCGACAAAGCGCGCAAAGCCTTTGATCACGTCGACGTTGTTCTTACCCAGCACGTTGTCGTAGGAGGTATGAATGCGGTCGATATAGGCGCTGCGGCTGGCGACCAGCTTCTCCCAGTCGAAATGGTTGATGGTGGTATCGAAACCGTAGTCCGGGCCGTAAAGATGAATCGCTTCGCGGATCTGCGCCGCATGCCACATCACTTTTTTCGGCACGCAGCCGACGTTGACGCAGGTGCCGCCCAGCGCTTTGGCTTCAATCAGCGCGCACTTCTGGCCGTACATGGCCGCACGGTTAATCGAGGCGATACCGCCGCTACCGCCGCCGATGGCGAGGTAATCATAATGTTTGCTCATGCCCATATGTCCTTAATCGTTGATTGCCGCGATTGTAACGCGAGGCGTAAAAGGTTCCACCGATGGTTGCGATTACTCCGGCACGATCCAGCTGACGGTCGTGTGACCGGTACCGGCCGGCACCAGCTTGCTGTGCAGCCACGGCAGCACATTGTTCATCTGCTGCTCCAGCTTCCACGGCGGGTTGATGACGATCATCCCGGAGGCGGTCATGCCGCGCTGGTCGCTGTCAGGACGTACCGCCAGCTCAATCTGCAGAATCTTGCGAATGCCAGTGGCTTCTAAATCTTTGATCATGCGTTTGATCTGCGCGCGCAGCACCACTGGGTACCACAGCGCGTAGGTGCCGGTGGCGAAGCGTTTGTAGCCTTCGTTAATTCCGGTCACCACCGCCTGATAGTCGGTTTTAATTTCGTACGGCGGGTCGATCAGAATCAGACCGCGGCGCGAGACCGGCGGCAGTTTGGCTTTCAGCTGCTGGTAGCCATCGGCTTTATCGACGCGCGCGCGGCTGTCTTTCTGAAACTCGGCGCGCAGCAGCGGGAAGTCGCTCGGGTGCAGCTCGGTCATCTGCAGGCTGTCCTGCTCGCGCAGCAGCTGGCGGGCGATCAGCGGAGAACCCGGGTAGTAGCGCAGCTGGCCGTTACGGTTGAAGTGTTCGACCACCGAAATATAGGGCTTAAGCTCTGCCGGCAGGTCGTCCTGCTGCCAGATACGGGCGATGCCTTCGAGATACTCGCCGGTACGCTCGGCGTGCTCGCCGCTCAGCTGATAGCGGCCCGCGCCGGCGTGGGTGTCCAGGTAGAGAAACGGTTTTTCTTTCTCTTTCAGCGCTTCAATGATCAGGCTCTGAACGGTGTGTTTGAGGACGTCGGCGTGGTTGCCTGCGTGAAAGCTGTGGCGATAACTGAGCATGGATGCAGAGATTCCGGGAAATAAACAAGTTAACCGATAGTTTACCGCAGATCGGCCGAGATTACCGCTGCGCCGCCGCGCTGTTTCATTTCTGCCAAAAGCGTTGCAAAACATAACGCTGTCATAAAAGCGTCAAACGGCCGCGCTAGCGTCGGAGACAGGCAAGGTAATTGTTTGAATAAAAGGAAAAATAATGAAAAAGCAACTCTCGCTGCTGGCCGTCGCGCTGCTGCTGGCGCAACCGGTTCTGGCTAAAGACATCCCGCTGAACAAGGCGGCGGCCCTCGCCAATAGCGTGACGCCGGCTGCCTCCAGTCAGGCGTATGACGATCTTGAGCAACAGGCGCTGGCGCAGTTGCGCCACGCGCTGCAAGGGGATGCCGCGACGCTGACCCGCGATCGGTTGGCGCACACGAAACAAAACAAAACCCAGGCCGATACCGCCTGGCTGAAGGCCAGCGGCTACGACTTCCAGACCCGGGAAAACCAGCAGGCGGGTATTGCGCTATTGTCGGCGTTCAGCCGTCTGCCGGAGACCGTCGTGAAGCAGAATCTGGCGACGGTGACCGCCATCAACCGCGACGCCGTGCAGACCACCCGCCGTCAGGCGCTGGCCGATGCGCAAGGGATTAGCTACCTCTATTTCCTCAGCGACGCGCTGGGGCCTCGTCTGGGCAACGCGTTTCTGACCGCCTATGACCAGGGCGCGCTGGGGAAAGCGGCGGCGCTGATCAAAGCCTCGGAAGTCAGCACCGGCGAGGCGAAAAAGCACTTCCACAATCCGCGGCCGTTCCTGGTCCAGGGCAACACCATTCACCTGGTGCCGGACGACGTGGTGGTGAAGGATAACCAGCCCTATACCGCCGACGGCGGCTCGTTCCCCAGCGGCCACACCAACACTGGCTATACCGATGCGCTGCTGCTGGCGGCGATGATCCCGGAGCGCTACGACGCGCTGGTGGCGCGCGGCGCCCGCTATGGCTACTCGCGCATCGTGCTGGGCGTCCACTATCCGCTGGACGTGATCGGCTCGCGGATGGTGGCCGAGCGCAACGTGGCCCATTATCTTAACGATCCGCGCTACCGGGTATTATTTAACGAAGCCCGCGATCAGCTGCGCGCCGCGCTGGCGAAAGCCTGCGGTACGTCGCTTGCCGAGTGCGCGAAGAGCAGCGTGAAAGACGATCCCTGGCGCGATCCGGCGATGCGTGATTTCACTCGTTTCACCATGACCTACGACCTGCCGCAGCAGAAGGGTCCGCAGCCGCGCCTGCAGGCGCCGGAGGGGGCGGAAGTGCTGCTGGAGGCTGCCCTGCCGCAGCTGTCAGCGGCCCAGCGTCGGGCGCTGATGGTCAACACCGCGCTGCCAGCGGGCTACCCGCTCTCCGGCGCCACCCCCGAACAGCAGTTCTGGCAGCGGCTGAATCTGTCGGCGGCCTGGGAGATGGCGCAAAAAAGGCATTAATGCGGTTTCCGGCACGCTGCGCCGCGTGTCGCGCTTTTCCGGCAACGGGCGGACTTATCGCAGCAATACCCAGGCTGACGCACCGCCCGTCATTGAAATTCCCCCAACTATCCCCCATTCTAGATCTCATGCATAAGCGCCGGACGCGCGCTTCACTCACCCTTTTCAACAGGACAGCGCATATGACCAATCCATTACTGACGCCTTTTTCCCTGCCGCCTTTTTCTGCGATCAAACCAGAGCACGTGGTCCCAGCGGTCACCAAAGCGCTGGAGGATTGCCGGGCCGCGGTGGAAAGCGCAGTGGCGCACGGCGCGCCGTATAGCTGGGAAAATCTTTGCCAGCCGCTGGCGGAAGTGGACGATGTGCTGGGACGCATCTTCTCGCCTGTCAGCCATCTCAATTCGGTAAAAAACAGCCCGGAACTGCGTGAGGCCTACGAACAGACGCTGCCGCTGCTCTCCGAGTACAGCACCTGGGTCGGCCAGCATGAAGGCCTGTATAAAGCCTACCGCGATCTTCGCGATGGCGATAACTACGCCACGCTGAATACCGCGCAGAAAAAAGCGGTGGATAACGCGCTGCGCGATTTCGAATTATCCGGTATTGGCCTGCCGCCGGAGGCGCAGAAACGCTACGGTGAAATCGCCGCGCGCCTCTCTGAGCTGGGCAACCAGTACAGCAACAACGTCCTTGACGCCACCATGGGCTGGAACAAGCTGGTGACCGACGTCGCCGATCTGGCCGGTATGCCGGAAAGCGCGCTGGCCGCCGCTCAGGCGCAGGCCCAGGCCAAAGAGCAGGAAGGGTATCTGCTGACCCTGGATATCCCGAGCTACCTGCCGGTGATGACCTACTGCGACAATCAGGCGCTGCGCGAAGAGATGTACCGCGCCTACTCCACGCGCGCCTCCGACCAGGGGCCAAACGCCGGTAAATGGGATAACAGCCCGGTGATGGCGGAGATCCTCGCCCTGCGCCACGAGCTGGCGCAGCTGCTGGGCTTTGACAGCTACGCCTTTAAATCCCTCGCCACCAAAATGGCGGAGGATCCGCAGCAGGTGCTCGACTTCCTCACCGACCTGGCAAAACGCGCCCGTCCGCAGGGCGAAAAAGAGCTGGCCCAGCTGCGCGCTTTCGCTAAAGCCGAGTTCGGCGTCGAAGAGCTGCAGCCGTGGGACATCGCTTACTACAGCGAAAAACAGAAACAGCATCTCTACAGCATCAGCGATGAACAGCTGCGCCCCTATTTCCCGGAAAACAGAGCCGTTAACGGTCTGTTCGAAGTGGTGAAGCGCATTTACGGCATTACCGCCAAAGAGCGTACCGATGTCGACGTGTGGCATCCGGAAGTGCGCTTCTTCGAGCTGTATGACGAACACAACGAGCTGCGCGGCAGCTTCTATCTCGACCTGTATGCCCGCGAGCACAAGCGCGGCGGGGCGTGGATGGACGACTGCGTCGGCCAGATGCGTAAGCTGGATGGTTCCCTGCAGAAGCCGGTCGCCTACCTGACCTGTAACTTCAACCGTCCGGTCAACGGCAAACCGGCGCTGTTCACCCACGACGAAGTGATCACTCTGTTCCATGAGTTCGGCCACGGTCTGCACCACATGCTGACCCGCATCGATACCGCCGGGGTTTCCGGCATCAGCGGAGTGCCGTGGGATGCGGTCGAGCTGCCGAGCCAGTTTATGGAAAACTGGTGCTGGGAGCCGGAAGCGCTGGCCTTTATCTCCGGTCATTATGAAACCGGTGAACCGCTGCCGCAGGCGCTGCTGGAGAAAATGCTGGCGGCGAAAAACTACCAGGCGGCGATGTTTATTCTGCGCCAGCTGGAGTTCGGCCTGTTCGATTTCCGCCTGCACGCGGAGTACAAGCCGGAGCAGGGGGCGAAAATCCTTGAGACCCTCGCGGAGATTAAAAAGCAGGTCGCCGTGGTGCCGGGCCCAACCTGGGGCCGCTTCCCGCACGCCTTCAGCCATATCTTCGCCGGCGGTTACGCGGCGGGTTACTACAGCTACCTGTGGGCTGACGTGCTGGCGGCAGACGCCTTCTCACGCTTCGAAGAAGAGGGGATCTTCAACCGTGAAACCGGTCAGTCGTTCCTCGATAACATCCTGAGTCGCGGCGGTTCTGAAGAGCCGATGGTGCTGTTCAAACGCTTCCGCGGGCGCGAGCCGCAGCTGGATGCGATGCTGGAGCATTACGGGATCAAGGGTTAAGTCTGCGGTGAAGATCTGCTTAATTGATGAAACGGGCGCCGGAGACGGCGCCTTATCTGTTTTAGCCGCCCGCTGGGGGCTGGAGCAGGATGACGATAACCTGATGGCGCTGGTGCTGACCGCTGAGCATCTGGAGCTGCGTAAGCGCGATGAGCCCAAACTCGGCGGTATCTTCGTCGATTTCGTCGGCGGGGCGATGGCCCACCGGCGCAAGTTTGGCGGCGGCCGCGGTGAAGCGGTGGCCAAAGCGGTCGGTATTAAAGGCGATTATCTGCCGGATGTCGTCGATGCCACCGCCGGATTGGGGCGTGACGCCTTTGTGCTGGCGTCGGTCGGCTGTCGCGTGCGGATGCTGGAGCGTAATCCGGTGGTCGCCGCGCTGCTCGACGATGGCCTGGCCCGCGGCTATGCCGATGCGGAAATCGGCGGCTGGCTGCAGGAGCGGCTGCAGCTGATCCACGCCTCCAGCCTGACGGCGCTGACCGATATTACCCCGCGTCCGCAGGTGGTCTACCTCGACCCGATGTTCCCGCATAAGCAGAAAAGCGCGCTGGTGAAGAAAGAGATGCGCGTCTTTCAGTCGCTGGTGGGGCCCGATTTAGACGCCGATGGCCTGCTGGCCCCGGCGCGCCAGCTGGCGACCAAACGGGTGGTGGTGAAGCGCCCGGATTACGCGCCGCCGCTGGCGGAAGTCGCCACGCCGAACGCGGTGGTGACCAAAGGGCATCGGTTTGATATTTACGCCGGCACGCCGGCGTAAATTTGCAATCTATCAGGCATCGCGCCGTCATGTTGCCGGGTGGCGGCTACGCCTTACCCGGCCAACATAAGCAATTATATATCAGATGGATACCATTCCCCCAGGCCCGGGCTGAGTAAGGCGTAAACCGACGAACATCTCTACCGCTCAGCTTCCCCCGGGGTATTAATCATCCGGTTCAGCCACGGCACCATCAGCGCCATCACTACCGTGACCCCCAGGGTCACCAGGCCAATTTTACTGAACACGCTGGTGTAAACGGGCAGCGTCTGCAGCGGGTCGGTGATATTTTCCGGCACCGCGGTGAAGGTCGCCACATAGCCGCCGAGCAGGAACGCGGCGGCCTGGGTCAGGAACCACATCCCCAGAATAAAGCCCATCAGATGCTGCGGCACCAGCGCGGCGACCATCGCCAGCCCCAGGGCGCTGATCAGCAACTCGCCCAGGCTCTGGAACAGATAAACCAGCACAATAAACCACGGCGAGGTTAATCCCTGGGCGTCGGCGAACCACATCCCGGCGGCCGCGGCGGTAAGGAAACCCAGCGCGCAGAGGAACATCCCGAGGGTAAATTTCACCGGCATGGTCAGGTCTTTACCCTTGTGGCCGAGATGGGTGTAGATCGCCGCCAGCACCGGGCTGGCCACCACCACCCAGAAGGGGTTCAGGGCCTGGAAACTGACCGGGTTGATGGTAAAACCCAGTATCTGATGATGGACGTTATTGATGGCGAAGAAGTTCAGCGAGGTCGGCATCTGGGCGTAGAGAATGTAAAACAGCACCGCCTCGATCATCAGGATAAAGGCGACGAACATTTTGTTGCGGCCGGTTTTATCAAGGCGAAACGCCTCGCGGAAAAAGAACGCAATGACCACGACCGACAGGACAATCAGCACCAGGTTGGCGATCATCACGTTATGCATCAGCCAGGCGCAGAGAAAAATCATTACCACCGTACCGGCCAGCACCAGCGCCAGATTGCGCAGGCTGAGGGGGCGATGATCGGGCTCGGAACCAATCTCTTTCACCATCCCGCGGCAGGCGAGGTAGACCAGCAGCGCGATAATCAGCCCCGCGCCGCACAGGTTATAGGTCACCGCGTAGCCAAACTTTTCCGCGATCACCGGCGCCAGCGACAGCGACAGCAGCGAACCGATGTTTATCGACATATAAAACAGGGTAAACGCCCCGTCGAGACGGGCATCCTTCGGCGGATAGCATTTTGACAGCAGGCTCGCCGGGTTGGCTTTAAACAAACCGTTGCCGACGGCGATGGTGCCGAGGGCGATAAAGATCAGCTGCGGTTTCAGCAGCGACATCCCGGTCATAAAGTAGCCGATGGCCAGCACAATCGCGCCGAGCACCAGCGTGCGTTTGGTCCCCAGCAGATGGTCGCCCACGTAGCCGCCGATGGAGATCAGCCCGTAAACCAGCGCCGCGAAGGCGCCGAAGGTGATAAAGGCCTGTTCCTGAGAGAAGCCCAACTGTTTCACAAAGAAGACCGCCAGGATCCCCTGAACGCCGTAATAGCCAAAACGTTCCCAGAGCTCCACAAAGAAGATCATAAAGAACGGACGAGGTTGCTGCAGCAAGCCCGTAGGTGCAGTTGTATTCATATTCCTTCGCCTTGTATTACTTTCCCAAAAAGTATGAACGCGTATGCCAGAACGCGCCGAAAATGTCTGATAACTCGCCATGCTGCGGTTATTGGCTTATTGAATAGATTATTATATAGATGTTTTAGTGAATAACTGGTTGATCACACTAATTGAATGGCTTTTTTATGGAGTTAAGCTCTATTGTCTGGCGAGGCGGAAGCGAAAATAAAAACGCCCGCAGCGGCGGGCGTCTGGCATGACACAACGGGACGGTTATTCGTCTTCTTCGTCGCGTAGCGGGACAATCAGCATGTCGACATGGACGGTGTTGATCAGCTGACGGGCAGAGGACATCAGCTTGCTCCAGAAGTCCTGATGGTGGCCGCAGACCACCAGGTCCATATCATATTTTTTAATCGCATCAACCAGCACCTGGCCCAGGTCGCCGCTGCCGCTCAGGGTCTCGGTGATCGGGTAGCCGGCGTTGGTCGACAGCTCGGTCAGCGCGTGATGGGTCTCTTCGGAGATGCGTTTTTGCATGTCGCCGAGGTTCACGTCAATCAGCCCGGTGTAGAGGTCGGAGTAATTCACATCCACGTGGATCAGGGAGACTTTCGCATTATACGGGCGGGCCATAGAAACGGCTTTTTCAACCAGTACTTTACTCTCCGGGGACAGGTCTACTGCAATCAGAATATGTTTGTAAGCCATAGTGTTACTCCTTCCATAAGTTTGTCGATGACCATTGGACCTGACAGCTGGCGCTGCCGTTTCGCCCGCGTCCTGCGTGCTACATTCGCGGGAGGGTAGCCTTTAAGGACTTCATTGTAGAAGATATTTCTTACCTTATAGCGCCCCCCGCACTCCGTCAATGCACTGGGTTCACCTAAAAGTTAAACAAATTTATCCGTCTTACGTATTGATAACGAATAACCTTGTGGTAAAAAAATTAATGGATCTCCTACACTATTTAATGAGCCGGTCGGAAAAATAAATGTGATCGGAATCGCACTCTTTACGGTATTGTCGTCGGTTATTTGGGGAGCGGTAGCCGCGGAGGGTTTCTCCGTGGGCGGGTCGCCGGGGAGGAGGTATGATCAGCACTATTGCGCTGTTTTGGGCCCTGTGTGTCGTTTGTGTGGTGAATATGGCACGCTACTTCTCATCGTTGCGTGCATTATTGGTTGTGCTACGTGGTTGCGATCCCTTGCTCTATCAGTACGTCGATGGCGGCGGCTTTTTTACCTCGCACGGGCAGCCCAGCAAACAGATGCGCCTGGTGTGGTATATCTATGCCCAGCGCTACCGTGACCATCATGACGATGAATTTATTCGTCGCTGCGAACGTGTTCGTCGCCAGTTTATTCTGACCAGCGCCCTGTGCGGCCTGGTGGTGGTGAGCCTGATTGCGTTGATGATCTGGCACTGACGGCATCTTCGGGATAAAAAAACGGGCCAGCAAGCTGGCCCGTTTTGAACGAATAACGCTTAAATCAGCTTCAGGGAGAGCCAGTAAAGGACGCCTGAAAGGATAATCGCTGCCGGCAGGGTCAGCACCCAGGCCATCAGAATGCTCGTCACCGTCTTTTTCTGCAGACCACCGCCATCCACCAGCATCGTCCCCGCTACCGAGGAGGAGAGTACGTGGGTGGTGGAGACCGGCATCCCGGTGTAGCTCGCCAGACCGATAGAGACCGCCGCGGTCATCTGCGCCGACATCCCCTGGGCGTAGGTCATGCCCTTCTTACCAATCTTCTCACCGATAGTGGTCGCCACGCGGCGCCAGCCGATCATGGTGCCAATACCCAGCGCCAGTGCGACCGCCATGATAATCCAGATTGGCGCGTACTCGATGGTGCTCAGCATATCGGTTTTCAGTTTCTTCAGCAGACGCTGGTCGTCAGCGCTCACGTCCGGCAGTTTCGCCACTTTGTCGGTGGTGTCGGAGATGCAGAGCATGATACGACGCAGCTGGCCGCGCTGTTCCGGTTTTAGCGACTCGTAGTTCTCAACGCCGGTCAGCATGGTCTTCACGCGGTCAAGGGCGTTGATGGTGTTCGCCGGATGACAATGAAACTCGCCGTTGGCCGCGGTATTGGTGTCCGGAGAGGGAACCAGCTGGTCAACGCCGGTGGCTTTCTTCAGCAGGTCAGGGCGCTGCTGGAAGAAGGTTTCCACGTTGTTGACCGCATCGCGGGTACGGGTGATTTCGTAACCGGAGGCGTTCATATTCACCACGAAGCCCGCCGGGGCGACGCCAATCAGGACCAGCATCACCAGACCAATGCCTTTCTGTCCATCGTTAGCGCCGTGAGAGAACGACACGCCGATAGCGGACAGGATCAGGGCGATACGGGTCCAGAACGGCGGCTTTTTCTTGCCGTCTTTCTTTTCACGCTCCGCTGGGGTCAGGTGGATACGCGCCCGTTTCTTGGTGCCGCTCCAGTAGCGACGCAGCAGGAAAATCAGGCCGCCCGCGATCACCAGGCCGACGATAGGCGAGATAATCAGCGATCCAAAAATGCCGATGACTTTCGGGATATTCAGCGCGTCAACGACCGACGTACCGGTCATTAAGGCATTGGTGAGACCGATCCCGATGATAGCGCCGATCAGCGTATGGGAACTGGATGCCGGCAGACCGAAGTACCAGGTGCCGAGGTTCCAGATGATCGCCGCCAGCAGCATAGAGAACACCATGGCGAGGCCATGTGCGGAACCCATGTTAAGCAGCAGATCGGTCGGCAGCATATGCACGATGGCATAAGCTACGCTGAGACCCCCCAGCAGAACGCCGAAGAAGTTGAAGAGCGCCGCCATCGCCACAGCGAGCTGTGAGCGCATAGCGCGAGTGTAGATAACCGTAGCCACCGCGTTTGCGGTATCATGGAAACCGTTAATCGCTTCGTAAAACAGTACAAAAGCTAAAGCAAGCAATAATAATAGTCCGGTATGTAAATCCAGACCGGCAAATAAATGTAGCATAGGACGTTACGCCATTTTGAGGACATGAACGCGGCGCATTATCAGTGACTTTAGCGGCGCGGGCAAAGTGAAATATAGACTTTTTTTGATTTTCTTCCTGTTTAGGTTTTACCCTGTTGGGAGTAATCCTATATCTTTCAATGATGTATCTAATGCGGGATTTTTCCCGCTGGTGTGACCAGAGTGAAATATTTACAAAACCCGACAATTGGGGAACGAGGAATGCGCTGTGGAAAGGTTTGATGCCATTGTCGTTGGCGCCGGAGCGGCGGGAATGTTTTGCGCAGCGCAGGCGGGGCAGCTCGGCTGTCGCGTTCTGCTGCTCGACAACGGCAAAAAGCCGGGGCGAAAAATTCTGATGTCCGGCGGCGGTCGCTGCAACTTTACCAATATGTATGTTGAGCCGGCGGCCTATTTGAGCCAAAACCCGCATTTTTGCAAATCTGCCCTGGCGCGCTACACCCAGTGGGACTTTATCGAGCTGGTCGGCAAATATGGCATCGCCTGGCATGAGAAAACCCTCGGTCAGCTGTTTTGCGATGATTCGGCGGAACAGATCGTCAATTTGTTGCTGGCGGAATGCGAAAAGGGCGGCGTGCAGATCCGCCTGCGCAGCGAAATCCTCAGCGTCGAGCGCGACGAGCAAGGCTACCGGCTCCAGGTGAACGGCGAAACGCTGGCGACCAAAAAGCTGGTGATCGCCTCCGGCGGCTTGTCGATGCCGGGCCTTGGCGCCTCGCCGTTCGGCTATAAAATCGCCGAACAGTTCGGCCTGAAGGTGCTGCCGACCCGTGCGGGTCTGGTGCCGTTTACCCTGCACAAGCCGCTGCTTGAGCAGCTGCAGGTTCTCTCCGGCGTCTCGGTGCCGTCGACCATCACCGCCGAGAACGGCACCCTGTTCCGCGAAAATCTGTTGTTCACCCATCGCGGCCTTTCCGGACCGGCGGTGCTGCAAATTTCCAGCTACTGGCAGCCCGGCGAGTTCGTCACCGTGAATCTGCTGCCGGACTGCAATCTTGAAGACTTCCTTAACGAGCAGCGCGGCGCGCATCCCAACCAGAGCCTGAAAAACACCCTCGCGATGCAGTTGCCGAAGCGGCTGGTGGAGTGCCTGCAGCAGCTGGGGCAAATTCCTGATGTCACGCTGAAGCAGCTGAACGTTCGCGATCAGCAGGCGCTGGTGGAGACGCTGACCGCCTGGCGCGTGCAGCCGAACGGCACCGAAGGCTACCGGACGGCGGAGGTGACCCTCGGCGGCGTGGACACCAATGAGCTCTCGTCGCGTACTATGGAGGCGCGCAAGGCGCCGGGCCTCTACTTTATCGGCGAAGTGATGGACGTCACCGGCTGGCTCGGCGGGTATAACTTCCAGTGGGCGTGGTCAAGCGCCTGGGCCTGCGCGCAGGCGCTGGTGGACGCTTAAACTAAGGGCCCGGGCATTCTGCGCCCGGGCGTGCAGGTTAGTTCAACCCAAGAAAATACTGGGCGATTTTGAAATAGATGATCAGTCCGGTGCCATCGATCAGCGTGGCGATAAACGGCGCGGAAACCACCGCCGGGTCGATGCCGATCCGTTTAAGCACCATCGGGATGACCGACGAGACAATCGCGCTCCACAGGGTAATGCATACCAGCGTCAGGCTGACGATCAGCGTGATTTCCATGCCGATGCCCATCATCCAGGCGCGCAGGCAGCCCGCCAGCCCCAGCGTTAAGGCAATCAGAAACGAGGTCGATACCTCTTTGCGGATCACCCGCCCCATATCGCGCAGCCGTACTTCTCCCAGCGCCATCGAGCGCACCAGCGTCGAGGTGATCTGCGTTCCGCTGTTGCCGCCGGTACCGATGAGCAGCGGAATAAAGAAGGCCAGCGCGATGGCCGATTCCAGCGCCTCCTCAAAATGCTGCAGCACGCTGCTGGTGTAGGCTTCGGCCACGAACAGCAGCAGCAGCCACACCGAGCGTTTCTTCCACAGCGTCCAGGGGCTGATGTCCAGATACGGTTTTTCCAGCGGCAGCGTCGCCCCCTGCAGTTGGGCGTCCTCGGTGACGTCATCCTCCAGCAGATGGGCGATCTCCTTTTCCATCAGGCAGCCGACCAGCTCGCCTTTATCGACGACGGGAACCAGGTCGAGGCCGCGCTCGTTGAGCTCGGCTATCACCTGCGGGCGTTCATCGTCAGGTTTGACGCGGAACAGGCAGCTGTCCATCAGGTAGCGGATAGACTGCCCGACATCCCCTTCCTGCAGTAGCTTTTTGACCGACAGGCTGCCGCGCAGCTTCTTGCCGGCGACCACAAACACCTGGCCGGGAATATCATCGCTGGTGAGCTGTGAGATAAAGTGCTCCCGCGCTTCATGGACGCTGAGATGTTCCTGCAGCGTAATAAAGTCGGTACGCATGTACTGGGCGATGGCATCGCCGTCGAAGCCAGAGGTCGCCTGATGGGCGGCGCAGAGTTGAATGGAAGACATGATTAAAATCCCTATAAAAAATCACTCATAGGGGCGAACAAGACAGGGTTAGCGCAGGCAGATCCCTACGTCCTGGTTTTAGCACTGCATAACGTATCTGAACGGTCATGACCGCCAGAAGTTACCTTGGCAACACCTTGATTCGATGGAAGCCTGTATTTCCCTGAGTGGTCTCTCTCGATACCAACAGGGCGGTAACTTGTATTTATGCAGGAGCCTCGCCATAACGAGATCGTTAAATGAGGCGCCATTATTGGCGAAGAGGGATAATTCACAAAGCGTATAGTTTAGATGGTTTATCAACTGTTGATAAACCACCCACTCATTTTCAAATAGTTAATCATCCGCTAAACACTGCAAATGCCCATGGCGCACACCGCGCTGGGCAATCACGTCGTCGGCAAAATGCTGCACCTCGGCCATGTCTCCCTTCAGCACGGCAATCTCCAGGCAGTCGTCATGACTGATATGCACATGCAGCGTGGCGACGGAGAGATCGTGATGATGATGCTGGGTGGCCACCAGCCGGCTCGCCAGTTCGCGTTTTTCATGCTCGTAGACATATGACAGGACGGCATAACCGCGCCGCGGCTCCGACGGCGCGGGATCCTGGTTGAGGGCGTCGCGCAGAATATCGCGTACCGCCTCCGAACGGTTGTGGTAGCCGCGGCGGGCGCTGAGCGCATCGAGAGCGGCCAGCAGGTCATCATCAAGGGTCAGGGTTACGCGCTGCATGGCATGGCCTCGTTGAGCAGAGTGGCAGGAAAAGGTGGCAGCACCGCCTGCTGGAGCGCCTGTCCGGCAGGGGAGCGCAGGCGCAGCGGTAGACTGACCGTTGCGGTTTCGACGATGCGTCCGTGCTCCATCACCAGCACCCGCTGGCAAAAGCGCTCCACCAGCCGCAGGTCGTGGGTAATGAACAGGCAGGCGGTGCCAAACCGGGCCTGCAGGCGCTTCAGCAGGGCGATAATCTCCGCCTGCAGCAGCAGATCGAGATTCGAGACCGCTTCATCCAGGATCAACAGCTGCGGCCGCACCGCCAGGGCGCGAGCCAGGCAGACGCGCTGCAGCTGTCCGCCGCTGAGCTGCGCCGGGCGTTTATCGAGCAGCGTCGTGGAAAGGTCGACCGCGTGCAGCATCTCTTCCACCCGCCGTGCGCGCTCCTCGCGCGACAAGCGGAACAGATGGCGCAGCGGCTCGCTGACGATCTCGCGCACCGTTTTGCGCGGATTCACCGCGCTGAAGGCGTCCTGAAACACCAGCTGAATATCACGGCGGAAGGCGCCGACGGCCTCGCCCTTCAGGGCGGTCAGCGGTGTGCCGCGCCAGACAATATCGCCGTGCTGCGGCGTTTCCAGGCCCACCAGCATCCGCGCCAGGGTGCTCTTGCCGCAGCCGCTGCGCCCGAGCAGGGCCACCGTTTCGCCGGGGGCGATGGCGAGTTGGATCTCGTGCAGGACCCTGCCGTGGTGGGGGTAATCGTGGCTCACCCCGTTGACGCTGAGTAAATTCATGCTGTCTTCTCCAGTCCGTACAGCGCCAGATGCGCCGCCAGCAGGCGCCGGCTCAGCGGGTGCTGTGGGGCGCTGAACAGCGTGTTTACATCGCACTGTTCAACGAGGCGACCGTTCTCCATGACCGTCACGTCATCCGCCAGCCGCGCCACAACGCCCATGTCATGCGTCACCAGCAGCAGCCCCAGACCGCGGCTGGCGACGATATCCGCCAGCAGATCGAGGATCCGCGCCTGGGCGATGGCATCGAGGTCGGTGGTCGGCTCGTCGGCGATGATAAAGGGCGTGCGGCTGAGCAGGGCGAGGGCGATCATCATCCGCTGCAGCATGCCGCCGCTCATCTCGAAGGGATAGCGGCTGAGCAGCGAGCGCGGATTATCCAGACCCACCTCTTCCATCACCGCCAGCAGGGCGGCGTCATTCGCTTCGCGGCCCGCCGCCCGGCAAGTTTCCCGGGCGTGGGCGGCCATGGTATGCAGCGGATTAAAGGCGCTGCGTGGGTTCTGCATGATGGTGGCGATAGTCGCGCCGCGCAGCGGTTCGCCGTGCACCGGCATGCCGTCAAGCAACACCCGGCCGGCGGTCTGGCTGACGCCGGGCGGCAGCAGGCCCAGCGCGGCGGCGCAGGTAAGCGATTTCCCGCTGCCGCTGCTGCCGAGCAGCGCCAGCACCTTGCCGCGGCGCAGGGTAAGAGAGACGTCGCTGACCAACGGGCGGTCGGCGGCAAGGGCGATCTGTTGCAGTTGGATCTTTTGCGGCATCAGTGGCTATGCTCCGCGATCAGGTGAGGATCGAGGCGATCGCGCAGCGCGTCGCCCAGCAGGTTAAAGGCCATCACGCTGATGAACAGCGCCAGCCCCGGCCAGACCATCTGCAGCGGCTGGGTCCAGATATACTGCCGGGCGTCGTTGATCATCACCCCCCATTCCGCCGTCGGCGCGCTGACGCCGAGGCCAAGGAACGACATGCCGGCCACGTGAAGCATCATATGGCCGATATCCAGTGAGGCGAGCACCAGCAGCGAGGGGATCACCGCCCCTGCCAGATGGTCGCTGAACAGCCGCCACTGGCTGGCGCCGCTCAGGCGGGCGGCGAGGATAAATTCGCGCTGGCGCAGGGAGACCACCAGATTACGCACCATTCTGGCGTACCAGGCCCAGTGCGATAGCGCAATGGCGAGGATCACGTTGGTCAGCCCGGTGCCGAGCACCCCCACCATAAAGAACGACAGGATCGAGGTTGGAAAGGTCATAAACAGTTCGGCGAGGCGCATCAGGCCGCGGTCAGCGCGGCCGCCCAGCAGCCCGGCGCTGCCGCCAACCGCCAGACCGATCAGCAGCACCAGCAGCAGACAGGCCATTACCGCCCCCAGCGAGACGCGGGTGGCGGCCAGCAGGCGCGAGAAAATATCCCGTCCTAGATGATCGGTCCCCAGCCAGTGCGCTGCCCCTGGCGGCAGCAGTCGCTGCTGCAGGTTAATCGCCGCCGGATCCGAGGGGAGCCACCAGCCGCTGCCGATGGCGATGACCGCCAGCAGCGCAATAACCAGCAGGGCCAGTTTCACCGGCCAGCGGAAGTTTCGTAGCCATCTCATACGCTCACCTCCTCATGGCGGCGCAGGCGCGGGTCGAGCGCCGCGTTGAGCACATCCACCGCCAGGTTAGCCAGCACGAACACCGTGACCATCATCAGCGTAAAGCACTGAATCACCGGGTAATCGCGATTGAAGATCGCGGAAACCGCGTAGCGGCCGACCCCCGGCCAGGCAAAGATATTTTCAATAATCATGGTGCCGCCGATCAGCTCGCCAATGTGCATGCCCATGGCGGTCACCACCGGCAGGGTGGCGTTGCGCAGGATATGCCGCCGCTCCACCTGGCGCGCGCTCAAGCCGCGCAGCCGCGCCCACACCACGTGACGCTGACTGGAGACCTCCAGCATGCTGGCGCGCAGCAGGCGGGCGTTGATCGCCAGCGACATAAAGGCGATGGAGACGGCGGGCAATATCAGGTGCTGCCAGTCGCCGTACCCCATCGCCGGAAGCCACTGCAGATGCACGGAAAAGAGCATCACCAGCAGAAAGGCCAGCCAGAAGTTCGGCATCGACACGCCGAGGAAGGCAATCAGCCGCACAGCAAAGTCCGGCAGGCGATCGCGATGGCGCGCCGCCCAGATCCCCAGCGGCAGCGAGGTGACGAGGATCAGCGCCAGCGCCGCGCCGGTGAGCAGCAGGGTGGCCGGCAGGAAGTGCAGCAGGTCATCCAGCACCGGTCGCCGGGTGGCATAGGAGAGGCAAAAGTCCAGGTGCAGCGCCCGCCACAGCCAGTGCAGATACTGCATCGCCAGCGGCTGGTTGAGCCCCAGCAGTTCGCGGGTCGAGGCGACCATCTCTTCAGTGGGCGGCAGGTTCGACAGGCGTAAATAATCCAGCGCCGGGTCGCCGGTGCCGAGCCGCAGCAGCAGAAAGATGATGGCGGAGGCGGCGAGCAGCAGCGGGATCAGCAGCAGCAGGCGGCGTAAAATATAGCGTAACATTATGGCGTTACCGGTTTAATCTGGTCGAAAGGGATCTCGGTGCTCACCGGCGCGAACGGGATCTCCCCGACCTCCTGGCGCGCAACCGACATCAGCGAGACATAGCTGATGGGCAGGTACACCGCGTCCTGGTGCAGGCGGCTCAGCACATCGTGGTACAGCCGTTTCCGCTGCGCCTCGTCGCTGGTGGTCAGCACCTCGCTAATCTCTTTATCAATCAGCCCTTTGTCGGGCAGGCCGCGCTGGGCCTGATAATCGGCATGGGAGGGCACGCGCATCGAGCTTAAAAAGGCATGCGGATCGTAGGGCGCGCCCCAGGTGCGATTGAAGATCATGCCGAACCGCCCTTCGCGCTGGCGCGCATAGATGCTGCTCTCCTCCTCGCCCACCAGGGTGACGCGGACGCCGACCTCCCGCAGATTGGCCTGAATAATTTCGGCCATCGATTTAGCCAGCGCGTCGGTGCCGATAAACGCCAGCTCAATCGCCAGCGGTTGCCCGGCCTTTTGTCGCCAGGGCTGGCCTTCCGGTTGCTGCCAGCCGGCCTGCGCCAGCAGGGCGCGGGCTTTTGCCGGGTCGTAACGGCGCGGCGTCAGATCCTGCGGGGCGTAGGGGACCGAGGGGGCAAACAGGGTGTCGGCAACCTGCTGGGTGCCGTAGAGCACGCTATCGACGAGGGTCTGCTTGTCGACGGCGTAGTTGAGCGCCTCGCGCACCGCCTGCTCGCGGGTCGGGCCCTGGCTGGCGTTCAGCGCCAGCATCACCGTCTCCGCCGGGGCGGAGAGACGAGCCACGTAGCCGGGGTGATGACGAAAGCGTTCGAAGGTATCCAGCGGCAGCAGCCCCTCGTCGCCGTAGAGCATGTCGATTTCCCCGGTTTCGAACGCCACCGCGCGGCTGGTGGCGTCGGGGATCACTTTGATGGTGATTTGCTGTAGCGCGGGTTTATTACCCCAGTAGCGTTCGTTGCGTACCAGCACGTCGCGCTGATTGAGCTGCGAGCTCGCCAGTCGCCACGGCCCGGTGCCGATCGGGGCTTTGATGCCGTTGGCGGTGCCGCCATCGATAAACTGCGAGGGGGCGATAAAGCGGAACGGGCGCGGCAGGGCCAGCTCTTGTAGTAAGGGGGCGTAGGCGCTTTTCAGAGTGAGCTGCAGCTCGCTGGCGCTGAGCGCCCGCACGTCGATTATCTGATTGGCGAGCTCAAGCCAGGCGTGGCGTTGGCGGTTGGCGAGCACCGCCTGGAAATTAGCCGCCGCGGCCTGGGCGTTAAAGGGTTCGCCGTTCGAGAAGGTCACATCCTCGCGCAGGGTAAACCACCAGGTTTTACCATCGGCGGAGTGGCGCCAGCGGGTCGCCAGCCAGGGCTGCACGCTGCCGTCAGCCTGATACTTCACCAGCGGTTCATAGACCATGCTTTGGGCAAACATCTGGTTGGGCGTATAGAGATGCGGATTCAGCGGGCCGACGTTCACCGGCCAGGCGGTAGTAAGCGAGTGCTGCGCGGCCTGAGCCAGCAGAGGGGCGCAGGCGACCAGCGCCAGCAGAGTGAGGCGGAAAATAGACAAGACGGCGTTCTCAGCGACAGGAAAGTATGACGATTTTAGTGATTCATCATACTTTCGGAGTAACCTGGATCAATATTGCGCCGGAAAGTATAAGTAATCCGTATGATTATGCGCAGGGGCAGGCGCCGCCTTACCCCTCAGGGCGTCCGGAACAACCCCAGCAGCGTGGCCACCTGTTCGTCGATCGGCGCCAGATCCCGCTTGACGATCAGATGCAGCGGCGTCGCGCGGCGCGCGCCGTGGCTGAGGGGCAGCCGCTTCAGCACGCCCTGATCGAGATGGGAACGAATGCGCTCTTCCGGCAGCCAGCCGAAGCCGACCTGATACATCACCGCATCAATGGCCGCGTCAATGGTGGAGAAGGTCCAGGCGTCACGCGTCGCCTGGCCATCGCCGGTCTGGTCGGCAATGCGCACCAGCGGCCATGGCGCCAGCGCGCTATCCTCCAGCGGACCGTCGAGGGCGGCGAGAGGATGGTCGCGGTGGGCGACGGCGATAAAATCAATATTCATCAGCCACTCTCCGCGGCCGGTAATATCCTGGCGGCGGGTCAGAACCATGACATCGGCTTCCGTTCGCGCCGCGCCCTCGTCATCAATATTTTCCAGCACTTCGGTGAGTCTGACCTGAGTCTGCGGATAACGCTGCTGAAACTGGCGCAGAATGGCGAACAGCCGCTGGCGCGGGAAAATGCTGTCGACCACCAGGTCCAGACGGGTGCGCGCCCCGTTGCGCAGAGTGGCAGCATGCGTTTCAACGTAGGCGAAGGCCTGCAGCAACGGTTTGACCTGATTCAGCAGCAGTTCGCCGGCCGGGGTCAGCACCGCCCGCCGACCGGACGGCGCCAGCAGCGCCACCCCTAAGCGCTCCTGCAGCAGCGCGAGGTTATAGCTCACCGAAGACTGACTGCGGTTGGTCTCCTCCGCCGCTCTGGCAAAGCTCCCGAGTTCCACGACCTTTTCCAGTAATGCCCACTGCTCCAGGGTTGTCTTGTGCATAATCAATCTAAAATTTGGATGTATTTAATCCAAACATAGCGTTATTCATTCAATTTTTAAAGACGTATGCTGTCCTCAACAACACAGAGGAGAATAAATGATGAGCACTTTCGACAAACATGACCTCAGCGGCTTTATCGGTAAACATCTGGTCTACACCTACGACAACGGCTGGAACTACGAAATTTACGTCAAAAACGACCATACCCTCGACTACCGTATTCACAGCGGCATCGTCGGCAATCGCTGGGTGAAAGATCAGGAAGCGTACATCGTGCGGGTGGGGGAAAGTATCTACAAAATCTCCTGGACCGAACCGACCGGTACCGACGTGAGCCTGATCGTCAACCTGGGCGATAAACTGTTCCACGGCACCATCTTCTTCCCGCGCTGGATCATGAATAACCCGGAAAAAACCGTCTGCTTCCAGAACGATCACATTCCGCTGATGAATTCTTACCGCGATGCCGGCCCGGCCTACCCGACAGAAGTGATTGACGAGTTCGCCACCATCACCTTCATTCGCGACTGTGGCGCAGATAATGATGAGGTAATTAATTGCCCTGCGAGTGAATTGCCTGCGGATTTTCCTGCAAATTTGTAATTAAGCAGAAATAACTTTGTGATCTGCGCTAACTTTTTGTCATCAAGCGTGACAAAGACAGCGTCATTAATTGTTATCTGGTTTAACCCCCGTTTACTTTCCGCGATAGCGTTCCTGTTTGCTTTTCCAGACAGGAACGTTTTTTTGTCAAAATTCTGCCATAAATAAAACCTATCATTCTGTTTATTAATGATTTATTTGGCTGTGCTGAGAAAAGATTAATTTCTTAATATTATCCTAAGCAAGGTCAACTACATTAATAGTGGTCGAAATACCCTGAAATGGAATGCCGCGCTGAACTCACTTCATTTTAATTTCGTTTAAGTCCACAGGCGCAGGATATTTTATTCTAACGACCCTGATTTGTGCGTGGGTCATCTACAGAACAGGATGATGATGAGCGATTTTTTGCCTTTTTCGCGCCCGTCGATGGGCGACGCAGAGCTGGCAGCGCTGCGTGAAGTTTTAGCGTCGGGCTGGATCACCACCGGGCCGAAGAATCAGGCACTTGAAGCGGCATTCTGCCAGTTGACCGGCAACCGCCACGCGATTGCCGTCAGTTCAGCGACCGGCGGGATGCACGTGACCCTGATGGCGCTGGGTATTGGCCCCGGCGATGAAGTCATTACGCCGTCCCAGACCTGGGTCTCCACCCTCAATATGATCTGCCTGCTGGGCGCCACGCCGGTGATGATCGATGTCGATAACGACAATCTGATGATCACCCCTGAGGCGGTGGCAGCGGCGATCACCTCGCGGACCAAAGCGATTATTCCTGTGCACTACGCGGGGGCGCCAGCCGATATCGACGCCATTCGCGCGGTGGGCGAGCGCCATGGCATTCCGGTGATCGAAGACGCCGCCCATGCGGCGGGGACCCACTATAAAGGCCGCCACGTAGGCTGGCAGGGGACCGCGATTTTCTCGTTCCACGCGATCAAAAATATGACCTGCGCTGAAGGCGGGCTGGTTGTCACCGACGACGACGAGCTGGCCTCCCGCATCCGTAGCCTGAAATTCCATGGCCTCGGCGTGGACGCCTATGACCGCCAGACCCACGGCCGCGCGCCGCAGGCGGAGGTGATCGCTCCGGGCTTTAAATACAACCTTGCCGACATCAACGCCGCGCTGGCGCTGGTCCAGCTGGAAAAACTGCCTCACGCCAACCAGCGCCGGGCGGAAATTGCCCAGCGCTATCTGCGCGAACTGGCGGACACGCCGTTTACGCCCCTGACCGTCCCGGCCTGGGATCACCAGCACGCCTGGCATCTGTTTATCATCCGCGTCGATGAGGCTGCGTGCGGCATCAGCCGCGACGCGTTGATGGAAAAGCTGAAGGCGATGGGTATCGGCACCGGTCTGCACTTCCGTGCGGCCCATACGCAAAAATATTACCGCGAGCGCTTCCCTGAGGTTTCCCTGCCGAATACCGAATGGAACAGCGCCCGCATCTGTTCTCTCCCGTTGTTCCCGGACATGACCGATGACGATGTCACTCGCGTCATTTCCGCACTGCGCCAGCTGTCAGGACGTTGATATGCTTACTTACCCTCCCGTGAAGAAGGTCTCGGTGGTTATCCCGGTTTATAACGAACAGGATAGCCTGCCGGAGCTGCTTCGTCGTACGGAAACCGCCTGCGCCACGCTGGGGCGGCAATATGAAATTCTGCTGATCGACGATGGCAGCAGCGACGATTCCGCGCGCATGCTCACCGAAGCCGCCGAGGCGGAAGGCAGTCACGTCGTCGCCGTGCTGTTAAACCGTAACTACGGCCAGCACTCGGCGATCATGGCCGGCTTCAGCCATGTGACGGGCGATCTGATTATTACCCTTGATGCCGACCTGCAAAACCCGCCGGAAGAGATCCCGCGGCTGGTGGCGAAGGCGGATGAAGGTTACGACGTGGTGGGCACCGTCCGTCAGAACCGTCAGGACAGCATCTTCCGCAAAACCGCCTCGAAGATGATCAACCGCCTGATCCAGCGCACCACCGGCAAAGCGATGGGCGACTACGGCTGCATGCTGCGCGCCTACCGTCGCCACATTATCGACGCGATGCTCAACTGCCACGAGCGCAGCACCTTTATCCCGATTCTGGCGAATACCTTCGCCCGTCGCGCGGTGGAGATCCCGGTGATGCACGCCGAGCGTGAATTCGGCGACTCCAAATACAGCTTTATGCGCCTGATCAACCTGATGTACGACCTGGTGACCTGTCTGACCACCACGCCGCTGCGTCTGCTCAGCATTTTCGGCAGCGTGATAGCCCTGCTGGGCTTCGCCTTCGGCCTGCTGCTGGTGGTGCTGCGTCTGGCCTTTGGCCCGCAGTGGGCGGCGGAAGGGGTGTTTATGCTCTTCGCCGTGCTGTTTATGTTCATCGGCGCCCAGTTTATCGGTATGGGCCTGCTCGGGGAGTATATCGGACGCATCTATAACGACGTGCGCGCGCGTCCCCGCTACTTTATTCAACGTGTTGTTCGCCAGCCGGAAACGGCATCTAAAGAGGAAGATCGTTCATGAAAGCCGTAGTCTTCGCTTATCACGATATGGGCTGCACCGGTATCCAGGCTCTGCTGGACGCCGGGTATGATATCGCTGCTATTTTCACCCACCCGGATAACCCTGGCGAAAACCATTTCTTTGGCTCCGTGGCGCGCCTTGCTGCCGAGCAGGGCATTCCGGTGTGGGCGCCGGAAGACGTGAACCATCCGCTGTGGATTGAGCGTATCCGCGAGATGAAGCCGGACGTGCTGTTCTCCTTCTACTACCGCAATCTGCTGGGCGATGAGATCCTCCGTCTCGCGCCGAAAGGGGCGTTTAACCTGCACGGTTCGCTGCTGCCGAAATATCGCGGCCGCGCGCCGCTGAACTGGGTGCTGGTCAATGGCGAAAGCGAAACCGGCGTCACCCTGCACCGAATGGTGAACCGCGCCGACGCGGGCGATATCGTCGCCCAGCAGGCCGTGGCG
Organism: Klebsiella sp. 2019SCSN059; assembly: GCF_021739525.1. Lineage (NCBI taxonomy): Bacteria > Pseudomonadati > Pseudomonadota > Gammaproteobacteria > Enterobacterales > Enterobacteriaceae > Klebsiella > Klebsiella sp. 2019SCSN059. The sequence continues at coordinate 227,682 of NZ_JAKKOM010000006.1, forward strand.
ATTGGCCCGGATGACGCCGCCCTGACGCTGCACCGCAAGCTGTGCGCCGCCGCCACCGGGCTGCTGGGCCAGGCGCTGCCGGCGATCCTCGCCGGAACCACCGATGAACGTCCGCAGGATCACAGCCAGGCGACCTATGTGGGGCGTCGTACCCCGGAAGATGGCCGCCTCGACTGGGAGCAGCCGGCGCAGACCCTGCACAATCTGGTGCGCGCGGTCTCCGATCCGTGGCCGGGCGCCTTCGGCTACGCCGGCGCGAACAAGTTTATCGTCTGGAAATCCCGCGTCCGTCATGATCTGCCGGCAGCTAAGCCGGGTACCGTTATCTCCGTTGCGCCGCTGATCGTGGCGTGCCAGGAGGGGGCGCTGGAGATTGTCACCGGCCAGACCGAACGCGGGGTGTACATGCAGGGCGCCCAGCTGGCGCAGGGGCTGGGCCTGGTGTCCGGGGCGGTGATCAGCAGCAAACCGGTGGTGGCGGTTAAGCGTCGCACCCGGGTGCTGATCCTCGGCGTCAATGGCTTTATCGGTAACCATCTGACCGAACGCCTGCTGCAGGACGACAACTATGAGATTTACGGCCTGGATATCGGCTCCGACGCCATCAGCCGTTTCCTCGACTGCCCGCGTTTCCACTTTGTGGAAGGCGATATCAGCATTCACTCCGAGTGGATCGAATATCACATTAAGAAATGCGACGTGGTGCTGCCGCTGGTGGCCATCGCCACCCCTATCGAGTACACCCGCAACCCGCTGCGCGTCTTCGAGCTGGATTTCGAAGAGAACCTGAAGATCATCCGCGACTGCGTGAAATATAATAAGCGCATCATCTTCCCGTCGACCTCGGAAGTGTACGGCATGTGCACAGATAAAAACTTCGACGAAGACACTTCCAATCTGGTGGTCGGGCCGATCAACAAACAGCGCTGGATCTACTCGGTCTCCAAGCAGCTGCTGGACCGCGTGATCTGGGCCTACGGCGATAAGAATGGCCTGAAGTTCACCCTGTTCCGTCCGTTCAACTGGATGGGGCCGCGTCTGGATAACCTCAACGCCGCGCGTATCGGCAGCTCCCGCGCCATCACCCAGCTGATCCTCAACCTGGTGGAAGGCTCGCCGATCAAGCTCATCGAAGGCGGTAAGCAGAAGCGCTGCTTCACCGACATCAGCGATGGTATCGAAGCGCTGTTCCGCATCATCGAGAACAAAGACGGCCGCTGCGACGGGCAGATCATCAACATCGGTAACCCGGATAACGAAGCAAGCATCAAAGAGCTGGCGGAGATGCTGCTGGCCTGCTTCGAACGCCATCCGCTGCGCGATCGCTTCCCGCCGTTTGCCGGCTTCCGCGAAGTGGAAAGCAGCGACTACTACGGCAAGGGCTATCAGGACGTTGAGCATCGCAAACCGAGCATCCGCAACGCCAAACGCTGCCTGAACTGGGAGCCGAAGGTGGAGATGGAAGAGACCGTTGAGCATACGCTGGACTTCTTCCTGCGCACGGTTGAACTGGTGGACGCTAAAAATCCATGAAACAGGTCGGCTTACGCATAGATGTCGATACCTTTCGCGGCACGCGGGACGGCGTTCCGCGGCTGCTGGACCTGCTGGGTCAGCACGGGATCCAGGCAAGCTTCTTCTTCAGCGTCGGGCCGGACAATATGGGGCGCCACCTGTGGCGCCTGGTAAAACCGAAGTTTCTGTGGAAGATGCTGCGCTCCAGAGCGGCCTCGCTGTACGGCTGGGATATTCTGCTGGCCGGCACCGCGTGGCCGGGACGCCGCATCGGCGCGGGGAACGAGGCGGTGATCCGCGCCGCCGCCGAGTCTCATGAAGTGGGCCTGCACGCCTGGGACCACTACAGCTGGCAGGCGTGGAGCGGCGTCTGGCCGCAGGAACGGCTGACGCTGGAGGTTGAGCGCGGCCTGCTGGAGCTCGAACGCATTATCGGCCGGCCGGTCACCTGCTCGGCTGTCGCCGGCTGGCGCGCCGATCAGCGAGTGGTGAAAGCCAAAGAATCCTTCGATTTCCTCTACAACAGCGACTGTCGCGGCACGCGGCCGTTTCTGCCCCAGCTCGGCAGCGGTGTCTCCGGTACGGTGCAGATCCCGGTCACGCTGCCGACCTGGGACGAGGCGGTGGGCACGGCGGTGGAAATCGCCGGCTTTAACCGCTATCTCCTCGACTGCATCCATCGCGACCCGGGCGTGCCGGTCTATACCATTCACGCCGAAGTGGAAGGCATTGCCTACGCGGATCAGTTCAATGAACTGCTGACCATGGCGGCGGAAGAAGAAATTCAGTTTTGCCCACTGAGCCAGCTGTTGCCCGCTGACTTTAGCGAGCTGCCGTCTGGCAAAGTGGTTCGGGGTGAACTGGCTGGCCGGGAAGGCTGGCTCGGACGTGAACAATTACTGACTTCGGGTGTTTGATGAAAAGCATTCGCTATGGCGTCTCTCTGATTGCGCTGTTTGCGCTGTATTACCTGCTGCCGCTTAATTTCCGTTTGCTCTGGCAACCCGATGAAACCCGCTACGCGGAGATCAGCCGTGAAATGCTGGCCACCGGCGACTGGGTGGTGCCGCATTTTCTCGGATTGCGCTATTTCGAAAAGCCGATTGCCGGTTACTGGATCAACAGTATCGGTCAATGGCTGTTTGGCCATAATAACTTCGGCGTACGCTTTGGGTCGGTCTTCGCCATCACCATGACCGCCGTGCTGGTGGCCTGGCTGGCGTGGCGCGTCTTTCGCGACAAAAAGGTAGCTGTCCTGTCGCCGGTGATTTTTCTCACCGCGATGCTGGTGTATGCGATTGGCACCTATGCGGTGCTGGACCCGATGATCACCCTGTGGCTGGCGCTGGCGATGTGCAGTTTCTGGGGCGCGACGCAGGCGCAGAGCCGCAGCGGCAAAATACTGGGTTACGCGCTGCTGGGCGTCGCCTGCGGTATGGGGGTGATGACCAAAGGCTTCCTTGCGCTGGCGGTGCCGGTAGTGGGCGTTCTGCCGTGGGTGATCGCCCGTCGACGCTGGCGTGAAGTGCTGACCTACGGTTGGCTGGCGGTGGTCGTCTGTACGCTGGTGGTGCTGCCCTGGGGGCTGGCTATCGCCCAGCGCGAGCCGGACTTCTGGCGCTACTTCTTCTGGGTCGAGCATATTCAGCGTTTCGCCGAAAAAGACGCCCAGCACAAAGCGCCGTTCTGGTACTACATCCCGTTCCTGATCGCCGGCAGCCTGCCGTGGCTGGCCCTGCTGCCGGGGGCGCTGAAGCGCGGTTGGCTTGAGCGCGATGAGGCCCGCGGCGCGCTGTATCTGTTAGGCTGGGTGGCGATGCCGCTCCTGTTCTTCAGTATCGCCAAAGGCAAACTGCCGACCTATATTCTGCCGTGCTTTGCGCCGCTGTCGATCCTGATGGCGCGCTACGCGCTGGAGGCGGCGAAGACCGGCGCGAAAGCGTTACGGGTCAACGGGATGATCAACCTGGGCGTCGGCCTGCTGGGGCTGATCGCCGTGCTGGTGGTCTCGCCCTGGGGCGTGATGCATAAGCCGGTGTGGACCAAGATTGAGCTGTATAAATGTCTGCTGGCGGCCATCGCCTTCGCCGTCTGGGCGCTGATGGGCTGGCTGGCGATGAAAGACGCTGGCCGCCGCTGGAGCCTGGCGGCGCTTTGCCCGCTCGGCCTGGCGCTGCTGGTGGGCTTCGCCATCCCGGACCGGGTTATCGACAGCAAACAGCCGCAGTTCCTCGTGGATATCGTCAGCGAATCCCTGCAGCCCAGCCGCTACGTCCTGACCAACAACGTCGGGATCGCCGGCGGCCTGGCCTGGGAGCTGAAGCGAAGCGATATTATTATGTTCGACAAACAGGGTGAGCTGAAGTACGGTCTCGACTGGCCGGACGCTCAGGGAAGCTTTGTCAGCCAGGCCGGGTTTGCCGACTGGCTGGCCGCGCATCGTCAGCAGGGGCCGGTCTCGCTGGTGCTGTTGATGGATAAAGGAGAGAGTATGCTCGACTTACCGTTACCGAAACCCGATAACGCTTACGAGCTGGGGCGGGTCGTTTTCCTTCAGTATCTGCCGCAATGAGCGTCTGGATCTGTCTGGTGTTCGCCAGCCTGTTGAGCTGCGCCGGACAGCTGTGCCAGAAACAGGCGACCCGCCCGTCCCGTCGCGGACGGCGGAGTCGTCATATACTCTTCTGGCTGGGGATGGCGCTGTTATGCCTCGGCTGCGGCATGCTGCTGTGGCTGAGCGTCCTGCAGTCAATTCCGGTGAGCATCGCCTATCCGATGCTGAGTCTGAACTTCGTCTGGGTCACCCTCGCGGGCTGGGGCATCTGGCATGAGCCGGTCGCTCCCCGCCACTGGTTTGGCGTCGGGTTGATCGTCGTGGGCATTGTCATTCTGGGGACCAGCGTCTGATGGGCTTTCTCTGGGCATTATTCAGCGTCGGCCTCGTCAGCGGCGCGCAGCTGCTACTGCGCAGCGCCATGGTGGTGTTGCCGCCGCTGACCGATATTCTGGCGTTTCTCCAGCATCTGTTGCATCTCCAGCCCGGCACCTTCGGCCTGTTTTTCGGCCTGCTGGGCTACCTGCTGTCGATGGTCTGCTGGTACTTTGCCCTCCACCGTCTGCCGCTGTCGAAAGCGTATGCGCTGCTGAGCCTGAGCTATATCCTCGTTTGGGCCGCCGCCATCTGGCTGCCCGGCTGGCATGAGCCGTTCCACTGGCAATCGCTGCTGGGCGTGGCGATTATCGTCGCCGGCGTATTGACCATCTTCTGGCCGGTGAAACGCCGCTAGCCGGGGAGCCGGCTTTTGGGGCGCCCCGGGCCGAGCAGGATCGCCAGCTTGCTGCCCCCGACGGTGGTCTCCATCCAGATTTTACAGACGCTGGTTAACGGCACCGAGAGCAGCATTCCCACCGGCCCCAGCAGCCAGCCCCAGACCAGCAGCGACAGGAACACCACCAGGGTCGACATCCCCAGCCGGTGGCCCATCATGCGCGGCTCCACCATGTTGCCCAACACCATATGCACCACCAGAAACAGCGCCCCGACCAGCAGGCACTCATAGATGCCGCTGAACAGCAGCGCCTGCAGCATGGGCGGGATGGCGGAGATGGCGGAGCCGATATTCGGCACATAGTTCAGCAGGAACGCCAGCACCCCCCACATCAGCGCGAACTGCACCCCCATCGCCAGCAGCCCCAGCCAGACAATCAGGCCGGTCCACAGGCTGATCAGCGTTTTCAGCGCCAGATAGTGGGTGACGCCTTTCAGCGCCCGGTGCAGCCCGGCGATATGCAGGCGAGGGTTATTGAGGGCAAAACGCAGTTTGTAGGGCAGGTGGCGAACCTCAAACAGCATAAAGATCACCGTCATCACCAGCAGCACAATGCTGGCCATCGCCCCGGAAAGCTGGGTCATCAGCGTCGTGGCCCAGGTCATCAGCCGTTCTGAATCCATACGTCGCAGCATGCGCTCCGGATTGATATGCAGGTTGAGAAAGGGGAGATACTCCTGGAGCTGGACGATCTTACGCGTCAGGGCGCGGTTGAAATCGGGCAGCATGGCGACAAAGTCATTGAGCGACGCCGCCAGCACGCCAAGCAGCGCGGTCAGCATGACCAGCATTGCCGTCACCACCAGCGTAATGGCGAACGGGCGCCGCACCCCGCGGCGAATGAACCAGGTGACCAGCGGGTTGAGGACGATAGCGAAAAACAGCGCCAGCAGGAGCTGCACCAGAATATCGGCGGCGGCGTGGATCCCGGCGAGGATAATCACCAGCGCCGCCAGCTTAAGTAAAATATGGAGCCCGGCTTTATCAGCCTGCGGAGGGGACATAGGTATTCCTTTTGTGAGTCGCGCCTGATAAGTGTAGCGGTTCGCTGGCTGCCAATATTCCGAAAGGCGAGCGGCTTTTCCGCCATCATCTTTTGATCGCTTAAACCGCGCCGCTGAAATGTTGAATGCGCGCGTCCGTCAGCGTGAACGGCGTCGGCGTACAGACCGCAATACTTAACCCATCGTGCAGAATCTGGCTGAGCGACAGCGGGCCGTGACAGGCGCTGTCAACGGAGGCCATCTGCCAGGCGCTGCCGCCGCGCTGTTTCACCAGCGCCTCTTTGCACGTCCAGATACGCCAGAAGACCGTGAGCTGCTGCGCCGGCGAAGCCTGCGCCAGTTCCTGGTGCTCGCTTTCGCTGAACAGGGCGTTAGCCAGGCGGCGCCAGCCTTCGCGCGGGCGAATCACTTCGATGTCGCAACCCACCTCGCCTTTATCGCTGAGCAGCAGGGCAATATCGTCGCCGCTGTGGCTAAGGTTAAACCACAGCCCGCGCGCGACGGGGAAGGCAGGCTTGCCCTGTTCGCCAAGCTGAATATCCGTCAGCGGGGCAGCCGCCTGCGCCAGCAGCGTGCGGCCGGCAAGCCAGCTGGCTCGTCGCGGTCCGTCCGGCGCCTGCGCCATCAACGCAGGCGGTAACGGCAGGGCGCTAAGGGCGGAGATCTTACCCAGAAAAAGCTGATACATTTCAAGGCCAGCGTCGAATAATGATTGAGGTGTTAATGCCGCCGAAGGCGAAGTTGTTGCTCTGCAGGAATTCACACTCCAGTTTGCGCTTTTCCCCCATGATGTAATCCAGTTCGCCACAGTTGGCGTCCGGTTTATGGAGATTCAGCGTTGGCGCAAACCAGCCTTCGCGCATCATCTGCAGGCTCATCCACGCTTCTAACGCCCCGCAAGCGCCAAGCGTATGGCCGAAATAGCTTTTCAGCGAAGAGATCGGCACGCTGTCGCCGTAAACGGCCGCCGTTGCCTGGCTTTCCGCGATATCGCCGCGATCGGTGGCGGTGCCGTGGGCCGAAATATAGCCGATATCCCGGGGGCTTAAGCCCGCCATGTTTAGCGATTGTTCCATGCAGATCTGCATGGTTTCGCGCTGCGGCTGGGTAATATGGGCCGCATCGCAGTTAGTGGCGAACCCGACGATTTCACCGTAGATGGTTGCGCCGCGCGCTTTGGCATGCTCGAGATCTTCAAGGATCAGCGTGCCGGCGCCTTCGCCAATCACCAGACCATCTCGCTGTTCATCGAACGGAGAGGGGGTGAGGGCCGGTTCGTCATTGCGTTGGCTGGTGGCGAAGAGGGTATCGAATACCGCGGCTTCCGAAGGGCAGAGCTCCTCGGCCCCGCCGGCCACCATCACCGTTTGGTAACCATGGCGAATGGCTTCCCAGGCGTAGCCAATCGCCTGGCTGCCGGAGGTGCAGGCGCTGGAGGTGGGGATCACGCGCCCCCGCAGACCGAAGAATAATCCGGTATTCACCGCGGTGGTATGCGGCATCATCTGCACATAGGTAGTGCCGGTGATATTGTTGGTATGTTTCTCCGTCAACATGGTGGCGAACTCGCTCACCGGACCGGTACTACCGGTTGACGAGCCGTAAGCGATGCCGGTTTGGCCGTTGGTCAGCACGGTGTCGCCGATAAGCCCGGCCTGCTCCAGCGCGAGCTCAGTGGCGCGGGTGGAGAGTCGCGATACCCGCCCCATCGCGCGGATACGCTTGCGGGTATAATGCTCCGGCAGGGTGAAATCGTCGATTGGCGCCCCCAGCAGCGTATGCAGTCCGTCATACGCCAGCCATTCCGGCATCTTACGCACCGCATTTTTATATTCCCGCAGCCTGGTGGCGACATCCTGCCAGTTTTCGCCAAACGCGGTCACCCCGCCCATCCCTGTAATGACCACCCGGCGTATCATAGCATCCCCCCGTTGATGGAAATGACCTGGCGGGTGACGTAGCCCGCGATATCCGACATTAAATAGCTGGCAAGCCCGGCCACCTCGTCGGCCTGACCCATGCGTTTCATCGGGATCATGGTCATCGCCTCTTGCAGCGCGCGCTCTTCCATGTCAATCATCCCGGTGTCGATAAGACCCGGCGCAATACAGTTAACGGTGATTTTGCGTTTTGCCAGTTCTATCGCCAGCGCTTTGGTGGCGCCGATAATGCCCGCCTTGGCGGCGCTGTAGTTGACCTGGCCGCGGTTGCCCATGACGCCGGAAACCGAGGAGAGGGTGATGATACGTCCGCCCTGGCGCGCGCTAATCATCGGCATGATGCAGGGATGAATGACGTTATAAAAACTGTCGAGGTTGGTGTGGATCACGGCGTCCCAGTCGTCATCGCCAAGCGCCGGGAAGGCGCCGTCGCGGGCGATGCCGGCGTTGCTGACAATGCCATACCATGCGCCATGGTCGGCCATATCCTGCTCCAGTACCTCGCGGCATTGCTGACGATCGGCGACGTCAAAACTCAGCAGCCGGCCGTCGCCGCCGGCGGCGGTTATCGCCTCCAGCGTCTGTTGCGCCCCCGCGCGGTCGCGATGAAAGTGGACGCCCACCACAAAACCGTCCGCTGCCAGCTGGCAGGCGATAGCGCGACCGATGCCTTTGCTGGCGCCGGTAACCAAAACTGAACGACTCATTCTGACGCTCCTTGTTGAAATAAAGTGCTAAGTTCTTCTGTTGTGGGCTGGAAGGTGTTGACCCGCCCGCTGGCCAGGACGTCATCGTCCGCCATAATGGTGCCTTCGAAGCTGCCGAAACGTTCATCCTGCATCAAGAGCTTCACGCTGATGGACAGCGTCTTTCCGCCCGGCAGGCTCCCGGCCGCGCAAACCAGTTCGCGCGCGCCCAGCACCATGCCTAAAGCGAGCGACGTTTGTCCTTGCTGCTGGCGGTGCCAGCCGGACCAGACGCCGACGGTCTGCGCCATTAATTCAAGGGCGAACCAGCCGGGAAGATCGCCGTTGGTATCGAGAAATGGCGCCAGAACGCTGCCGGGTGAGACCGCGACGCGGCAGGTGGCGGTGTCGGCAGTCACCGCCTCGACCTCTTCCAGCAGCAGCATCGGCGCGTCGTGCGGCAGGTAACTGCCGGGTGATAAAAAGTGGCTCATGACATTCTCCCGAGCAGGATGCTGGTGTTATTGCCGCCAAAGGCAAAAGAGTTCGACAGGATAACTGGCCGCGACAGCGGCTGCGGATGTTCAATGAGCCCGCACGGCGGTAGCGTGTCATCCTGCGGAGACTGACTGAAATCCTGTGCCGGTAACAACAGATTGCGCTGCAGGATCAGCATGCCGATGGCGGCCTCGGTGATCCCCGCCGCACCCAGCGTATGTCCGGTCAGATGTTTGGTGGAACTACAGGGCACCCTTTCGCCAAACAGCGCGTTGATCACCCGGGCTTCTATCTGGTCGTTAAGCCGCGTAGCGGTACCGTGCAGGTTAATGTAACCCACCTGCTCCGGCATGATGCCCGCGTCGTCCAGCGCCTGCTGAATGGCGCGCATCGCCCCTTCTCCTTGGGGATGCGGGGCGGAAATATGCCAGGCGTCGCTGGATTCGCCGATACCCAGCAGCGCGATGGGCTGCGGCTCGCGGGTCAGCAGCATCAGCGCCGCCCCTTCGCCGATGGTGATCCCGCTGCGGTCGCGGCTAAACGGCTGGCACTGCGTCGTGGAGAGCGACTCCAGGCTGTGAAAGCCGTTGATGGGCATCCGGCTAAGGGTATCCGCGCCGCCGACGATCGCCACATCCGCCAGCCCCGCCTCAATGAGCCGCCGTCCGCTGATTATCGCCCGCGCGCTGGAGGAGCAGGCGGTTGACAGGGTATATGCCGGACCATCCAGCGCCAGCCAGCGGCTGAGAAAACGCGACGGGTCGCCCAGCTCCTGCTGTGGATAGCGCCAGGCCTCGCTCGCCTTGCCGTTAAGCGTCAAATTAACGTGTACGTCGCCTTCATCCAGCCCTGACGTACTGGTGCCCAACACCACGGCGACCCGAGCCCGGCCATAGCGGGCGATGGCGCGATCCACCTGCGGCTGGATCTGCGCCAGCGCCGCCAGCAGCAGCTGATTATTGCGCGAACGATGGTCGCGAAAGGTATCGGGAATGGCGGGTAGTTCGCCGTCCACCCCCGCGAAAATCGCCTGCGGATGCCCCTGTAACCACCCTTCACGCGGGCGCATGCCGGGCGCTATACCGCGGGCCAGATTGGCGGCGATTTCATCATTATCGCGTCCCAGGGCGTTAATCATGCCGACAGCAGAAATGAAGATCATCTCAGTCACCCAGGTATTGAATGGTGATGTGGTATTTAAAGACGTGCTGCTCGATGCTAATCGGCACGCGCTTGCCTTTACGGTTGATATAGGTGATGTCGGTGACCAGTTTTCCGCGCGCGTTACGCAGTTCGCGTTTGTCGCCGCGGTCGGTTAGCGTCCAGCCTTTCGGCAGCTGCGGCAGCCATGCGCTAAGCGGCCAGTGGCTGAGCATCACATCGGCCAGCACCTGGCTGGCGGGCGGCAGTTGCGGGATCACCATCGACTGTTCCGCGCGCAGCCCTTGTTGATCATAGGTCACCAGGAACAGGCGGATACCGACGGACGACAGGCCCGCCAGCGTGAGCTTTTTATCATCGGCATTGAGCAGCACCAGCAGCGACTGGGTTTGGCCGTTGAAGCGGCCGGTCAATAACTGCTGGGAACTGATGGCCGGCGAGATGCCCGGCGGCGGTAACGTGACGCGCGTACCCGGCTCCAGCCACGCCTGCGGACGGCCTTGCGGCTCCGGCGGCGAATGACTGCAGCCGGCCAGCAATAAGGCGGCGAAGAGCGCGAAGGCGCGCCAGAATGATGGTCTTCTCATCGTCTTTTTTTCTCTTTTTTGCTCGGCATCGCCAGCGGCGACAGCAGGAAAGCGGTGAAAATACCGCTGACCAGGACAGTGCCAAAGCTGCTGATGGCCTGGGTGGCGCTAAACACCAGCATGCCAAGCGTTAATAAGGTGGTCATCATCGCCAGGGTAACCGCCAGCAGCGATGTCAGCGGCGTGCCGCGCGGGTTGCTGAAAAACAGGGTGTAGTTGATGCCAATCCCAAGTACCAGCACCAGCGCCAGTAAGGAGAACAGGTTAACGGCGTGGCCGATGAGCGCCAACGCCCCCAGGCCGCATCCCAGCGACAATACCGACGGCACCAGGCTTATTAAGCCCTTGCGCCAGCCAAGGCGGATAGCGGCGCCGCAGGCAATCACCGCCAGCGCAACGCCCAGCAGCCCGGTTAAAATATGACGGTAGAGCGCGAAAAGCTGGTCGAAATCGCTTTTACGATCGACCCACGCCACGCCAGTCTGGGTTGTGCTGAGCGCCTTCAGCACCGCGCTATCTTTCACCCCGCTCACTGGCACCAGTACGCCGCTTTCGCCATCCGGCAGCGTCAGCCATAGCAGCCGCCAGCCTTCGCTGGCCGGACTGGCAAGCCAGTCGCCGACTGTCACCGGCATCGGCCGCAGGTCGGGGTGAACAGCGGTGAGTCCGGCGTTATTCAGCGCCTGGCCGATGGCCGGCGCCGCCTGCTTCAGCAGGGCCAGATCCTGCTGCTGGCGGGCCAGTGAATTGAGCGGAATGGCGCGATACCCGCCAAGCATACCGTCGGTTTGCGCTTTAGCCAGTGCGGGCATAAAGGCTTCAAGCCGCTGCAGCGTTTGTTGCGCCGTGTCGCCGTAAACCACGAACCACTTTTGATCGACGCTTTGGCCAGTGAGCGCGGTGATGGCATGCTCCTGGGAGAGGATATTCTGCGGTAGCGCCTGCAGCTGTGAGATATCGTCATCCACCCGCAGGAGAGCGAGCCCCGTCAGGGAGAAAATGGCCAGAACCACCGGCAGACCGATGGCGAGTTTTTTGTTACGCCGCCATGCCGCGAGCCAGCGCGACATCAGCACCATCGCTGGAACGGGACGCACCGGGAGCCCATGGCACAGCCATGGCTGCCAGAAAATCACCGTCAGGCATGAGGCGCTTAGCCCCACGGCCGCAAATAGCGCCATCTGGCGAATGGCCGGGAAGGGGGCCAGCATCATGATTAAATAAGCCGCCACGGTGGTAAGCAGCGCCAACAGCAGCGCTTTCCGTACTTTAACAAGGCTTTGCCACGGTGAAGCCGCTGCGCCATGGACCATCCGTTCGGTCAGGTAATAGAGCGTGTAATCTGCGGAAATGCCAATAATGCTCATGCTCATCACCAGGGTCATCAGATGCAGCTCGCCAAACAGCAGCAGCGTGGCAACGGTGCCGGCCAGTGCGCCGATAGCGATAGAGATCGCGCATAACAGCAGCGGACGCAGCGAGCGGAACACGGCCACGATCAACAGGATGACGCCGAACAGGGTGGCCGCGCCGAGAGTGGAGATATCGCGCTTCGCCTGCTGGCTGGCGTAATCACTGTAAAATACGGTGCCGCGCGACAGCAGCTGCGCCTGCGGGTGGCGCGCTTTTAATTCCTTTTCAAGCTGCGCGAGGGTGGTCACCAGGCGGTGCGTCTGTCGCATATCGAACGACGAACCCGCCAGCTCGCCGTGCAGCAGATACCAGACGTTGCCTTGCGCGTCTTTGCTGGTCAGCCACCCGTCCTGCAGCTGCATCCGCTGGCCGCTATTCGCCATCGCCAGCTGTGAGCCGCGCATCAGCATCAGCGGGTCGTTTTGTAACTCTTTACCGCTGACCCCGGAAAACGCCGAATAGAGCTGCGAAAGGATCCACTGGGCCTGCGCTTCGCCGCCCTCCTGCAGACGCGCGCGGGTGGCGGGGTCGATTAACGCATTGCGATGTTGCCAGAAAAACGTTCCCCAGGCCTGCTGACTGGCGGCATCCATTGGGCCTTTGACCTCGGCCTGCGCGTCTGAGGTTTGCAGCAACCGCAGCCAGTCGCGAGCCACCTGCGGGTCGGCCTGTTTACCGGGGCTGACCAGCCAGACCAGCTGGCGATCCAGACGCTGCATAAAGCCGTCGTTCAGCGCCGGGGGGATCGCGCCGAGCGTCTGTTTGGGCAGCATCGCCAGCACGCTGCTGTTGAGCCGGGCCTGCGGCAACAGCGCCAGCAGCGCGCCCGCCAGTATCAGGCAGACGACGCCCCAGATCAGCGCAGGACGTTTACTGGGCGGCAAAGCGTTGGCGTTCGTCATCGGTCAGTTGCGCTGGCGTCAGTTGATGTTGGGAAAGGGCGATATCGGTGCGATCGCCTTGTTTATCGTTGAGTTGAATATGCTCCAGGTAGGTTTTTCCGGCGAGATCGATGCTGGCGAAAATCTTATCCAGCGGCGTGGTGACAGGCGTCAGGCGCAGCGTCCATCGCCCGTCGCCTTTATCGGCGAATTCCACGCGGAAGTTCTCCTCCAGCACGTTACGATCGGCCTGGAACAGCGCGCGCAGCAGATGGTTGAACTGGAACATCTGCGGGTTGTTTTCGGCGGTGACGGTCTGCGGCGGCTGGCCGTTAATCGCCTGCACCATCCGTTTGTCATCCAGCAGCAGTTGCATCGGGAACGGTGAGGTTTGATCCCACAGCAAGCCCTGGTCGCGGGCGATCAACATCCGCCCCTGGGATCGCAGCGGCTGCGGAAGATCCTTTATGGTGCGGGTTTGATCGAAGTGGGCGCGCACCACCGGCTGTTCGCTAAATTGTTTTTGCAGGTCATCGAGCGTCAGCGCGCTGACCAACGGACTGATGAACAGTCCCACCAACAGCAGCAATCTCATGGCGTGACCCCCATGCGTTCAAACAGAACTTGCGGGCTGACAAAACACATCTCGCCGCTTTTTTCGTCCACCGCGACCTGGATGGTGTAGCCGGTGGTGGTGCGTTTGCCGCTCTCGGCGGCAAAAATTTCATAGCCAATGCGCAGGCGGTTTTCGAACTCTTCCAGACGCGCGCGGACGCGAATACGCTGCTCGAAGGTGATAACGTCCCGGTACTTCACGCGGGTATCCACCACCGGCCACAGATAGCCGGAGGCTTTCATCTGCCGGTAGCCGTAGTTGAACTGGTTAAGCAGCGCCTCGCGGGCAATTTCGAAGTAGCGGAAATAGTTGCCATGCCAGACGACGCCCATCATATCGACGTCGTGAAAGGGAATGGTTAGCTCTACTTCAGCAGTAAAACGGGGATCGTTAAGCACCCTTTACTCCTTATCTTTGGGCTCCGGCAAACGCCAGAAATCGAAAAAGTTAAACCAGTCGAGCGGCGACTGCAGCGCGTAATATTCCAGCCGTTCGGCGTAGCGATCGATGATATGTTGCAGTGCCTGCTGGCGATTGGCGCGCGGCAGCGGCAGCGGGTCAGCGAACGGCTCACAGTAAATGCGCAGCTTGCCCTGCTGACGCAGAGCGAACATCAAATTGACCGGGCAGCGCAAAATAGCCGCGAGGATAAAGGGCCCCTGCGGGAAGGGGGCCGGTTGCCCCATAAAACGGCTCCAGCAGACGCGCCACTCGCCGCCGCGCTGCGGATTGACCGCAATACGATCGCCGACAATGGCGATCCATTCTCCGCGATCCAGTTTTTCCTGTAGCAGCATGGCGGTCTCCGGGCCGATATCGGTGACCGGCAGCAGGTTGAGTCCGGCCTGCGGGGCCATCTCCGCCATAATCTGCTTAAAGCGTTGGGCATTGTCGCTGAACACCAGCGCGTTGATGGTCTTGCTGCCCTGCAGCTGCGCCAGCGCACGGCAGGCTTCAACATCGCCGAGATGTGAGGCCAGCAGTAGTTTGCCGCGCGGATCGTCGATATTGAGCGTCTCTTCGGCACCTGCGGCAAACACCACATCGCGACCAAACTGCAGTTCGCCGCGCCAGCTGGCGATTTTATCCAGCATCGCGTTGCCAAAGCGCAGGAAGTGACGATAGCTACTGAGTTCGCCCGGCTCCGGCAGCTGACGAGCGGCTAACTGGTCGCGCACGCGGGTAAGCCAGTTTTGTGAAGCGCGGCGCGCGGTGCTGGCCGTTAGCCAGTAGACGCCGACCACCGGGTAGAGCAGCAGCGAAAACGCGTGTCGTCCCAACAGCCGCCACACCAACAGCATCAGGCGCATGCCCCATAAGCCTTTGACCTCCTTCTGGCGCGCCCAGTGCGGCGAAGCGCGGCGAAACAGCAGCGAGGGGATCCGCGGCAACATGCCGAGGAACAGTCGGGTATGCATCAGCGAGATGCGGCAGTTATCTCTGAGGGCATCGAAATGCGACAAACCGTCCGGCGGATAGGTCACACGGGTCGGGACAAAGTAGCTGGTGTTCCCCTGCCAGTAGAGGCGCACCATCACTTCGGTATCAAAATCCATTCGCTTGCCGAGGGGCACGCGCTTAGCCAGCTGCAGCGTCGGCGCCAGCGGATAGACGCGAAAGCCGCACATGCTGTCTTTTAGCTGCAGCGATAGCGTTTCAATCCATACCCAGACGTGGGTGATCCAGCGTCCGTACAGGCGCGAGCGCGGGATTGAGTCGTCGTAAACCGGCTGGCCGGAGATCAGCGCCTCGGGATGCTTCTGCGCCAGCGCCAGCAGCTGCGGAATATCTTCGATGGCGTGCTGTCCATCGGCATCGACCTGCACCGCGTGGCTGAACCCGGCTTGCGCTGCGGCCTGTAATCCGCAGATGACCGCGGCGCCTTTTCCGGCGTTCTGCGGTAAGCGGATCAACGTCAGATCCGGGGTTTCCAGCGCCAGTCGCTCCAGCTCCAGCTGTGTGCGACTGTCGCTGCCGTCGTCCACCACGATACAGGGAAGATCAAACGGCTGCAGGCGCGCCAGCACCCGCGACATCATCGCGCCGTGGTTATAGCACGGGATCACCACGCAGGGGGAAAAGGTTAGCGACATAAGCGAATCTTCCCGCTGCTGGCGGTATGTCGTGTTTCGCCATCGTGGCGCTGATAGCTGAAGGTGATGAGCTGACGCGCCTCCTGCCAGCTAAGAGTGAGCGTCACGATCGCCCCCGGCAGGAGCGGCGACTGGAATTTCACATTGTGAATATCGTGAAAGCGCCAACCGGGCGCCAGCAAGGTGGTGGCGTAATGCATCGCCCAGTCAATCTGCGCGACGCCTGGCAACAAGGGCTGAACGGCAAAGTGGCCGCGAAACCAGAATAACGCCGGATCCACCGATAAAATGATTTCAACCCGATCGGCTTGTGGCTGACGGCGCTCAATTTCATGGGGCTGCATGAAATAACTCCTGTAACTCCGCGTAGACACGCTTGTTCATACTATTGACGGGGATCTCGTCGATAACCCGCCAGTAGCGGGGAATGGCGACCGGTTCCAGCAGAGGGCGCAGTGCTTTTCGCCAATGAGTCTCCTGGCTTTTTCCCCAGCGCTGGCGGGCATGGTTATCCAGCACCAGCAATACGCCAATACTCTGACGGCTGCCGCGGGTGATGGGTAACACGGCGGCATCAATGATGCCTTCAAGTTCCAGCAGGCGCTGCTCCACTTCGCTCAGCGATATGCGCTTCTCTTCAATTTTGACCACGCGATCCCGACGGCCTGCCAAATGGAAGTGGCCACTCTCGCGAAAATGCAAAATATCCTCGAGCAGCTGGCCGCGGTTATCGGTAATAAGCGGAGAAAAGAGGCGGAACGCATCGCCTTCTGGCTGAAAGCGGATGCCGGGAAACGGTTGCCATGGCGCCTCATCCTGCACGCGCTGGCGGCAGGCGATGACGCCGCTTTCCGTACTGCCGTAAATTTCATCCGGCCAGGTATTGCACCAGCGGGCGGTTTGCACGGCATCCTGCCAAAGCAGCTTGCCGCCTGCGGACACGATCATTTCGATCGGCGGAGGGGTAAGCCGGTGGTCGAGACGTTTGAGGAAGGCCGGACTACTAATAAACAGATAGCGATGCTTCCGGCTTAACGCCGTTAACTGCTCGGTGTACTCCAGCATGTCCGCGTGAAGCGGTAAACCCAACGCCATTGGCAAGAACAGTCGAAACGTCAGGCCATACAGATGCTGCGGCGCTACGGATGCCACCACCCGACAGCCTGCCAGACCCCCGGCATAGCAGGCGGATAACAGCGCCGCCTCGCGGTCGAGCGATCCGATCGGTTTGCAAATTCGCTTCGGTTGACCGGTGGAACCGGAGGTGAATAACTCAATGCAAGCCTCTTTGCCTGGCGCGGGAAAATGCATCTGGCCGCTCGTTACCGTCATCGTGGACTCGACAATCACCAGCGCGCCATCCCATGCCAGCGCTTTATCGCTGAGGATGCCGTCAAACAGCGCCTTCTGCTCATTTAACAGCGAAATACGGCCGTGGCCGGGAAGGACCGGCGTTTTGCCGGCATGCAGGGTTGCCAGCAGAGCGACGATAAACAAGTAGCTATTTTCAATGCACAACGCCCAGCGCATGGCTGGCTGCTGACGCAAGTGCGTGAGCAGGTGGGCGACATCATGGCGCAGATGTGCAAGCGTCCAGAGGTGCGTGTCCTGCCAGGCGATCGGCGTTTCCGGCGAACGCGCGGCGCTGAGCCACTGGTCCAACGGGAGAGGCTGCTTCATGGTTTATCTCGTTTTATCACCCGCTGGCGCACCAGCCACTCGCCGGCCATGAGCGTGCCCATCAGCAGATAGGAAATCATGCCGTTCCACGCCGTCCACAGGGACAGATCGCCATACAGCGCGGTAAAAAGCGCAATGCCACCGTTAATGATGAAAAAGGCGCACCAGATTTGGGTGACGCGCCGGGTATAGCGTACAGCCCGCTCCGGAAGATCCGGTTCACGCAGTCGCGCCAGACGCTCGATTATCGGCATCGTGGACCATAGCGAACCGCCAAACACCGCCAGCATCACGCTGTTCACCACCACCGGGTAAAATAGCAGTAACTGATGGGTTTTCAGCAGGTAGCTGGCAATACACAGCGTCATGCCGGCCACCGCCACAATCTGAGTGACCACGCTCAGCGCTCCCGCCCGTCGCCGGGTCTGACGAAAGCGTAAAAACAACATCAGCGCCATGAGCGGTAACAACCCTTGCAGGCTGTTATGCGCGAGGCCGAACCAGATGATAAACGGCCAGGCCAGCAGCAATATGCCCGTCAGCAATGGCACAACTGGCAGTGAGCGAATGCCCGACACGGTGAATTATTCTTCTTTGAACAGGCGTTCTACCGCATCGACCACATCCTGCACGGTGCGGACAGTTTTGAACTCTTCTGGCTTGATTTTCTTACCAATTTTCTTTTGCAGATGGACGATCATGTCGATGGCGTCGATACTGTCCAGTTCGAGATCTTCGTACAGGCGGGCCTCAGGCGTAATATCCTGCGGATCGATTTCAAACACGTTCACCAGCAGCGCGGAGATTTCTTCGTAAATGGCTTGTTGTTCATTCATAACCACTCTCCTCAGGCGCGCTGTGCTTGAATAAATGCCGCCAGCGTGGCGACAGAGTAGAAATGCTGACGCATCTCTTCACTTTCAGCCGACAGCACCACGCCGTACTGATTTTTCACCGCCAGACCCAGCTCCAGCGCATCAATTGAGTCCAGACCCAGACCATCGCCAAAAAGCGCGGCGTCGGTGTCGATATCATCAGCGGACAGCTCGTCCAGGTTCAATGTACTGATGATCAGATTTTTAATTTCAAGATAGAGCGCTTGCATCATTCATTCCTGTTTCAGGGAGAGTGCCTGTTTCTAATTTAAGCAAAATATGACGGTTCAACTGTCTTGCGGCCAGCGCCGGTTCTTGTTTATTGGCATCATAAAACTGATGTATTGGCAGCCGTTCTCCAACCTCGACGGTAAACCGCGGCTTAGTTGGCGGCGCGTCGTACCATTTGCTTTGTTTACCCAGCATATGCTCGGTACAGCGGATGACGACAATGCGTAAATCGCTGCCACAGCGTACCGCGATATTAGCCGCCCCCCGCTGTAGCTGCATTTTTTTCCCCGGCACGGTGCGCGTGCCTTCAGGGAAAATCAAAATCGTATCGCCTTGCTGTAAACGCTGCCGGCTTGCCGGCAGCAGGGCATCGGCCTGATCGTTAATCAGATAATCGGCGGCGCGGATCACGCCGCTGACGAATGGATTTTTCAGCAGCGCGCTTTTTACCATGCAGTCGGTCTCCGGCATCACCGACGCCAGCATCACGTAGTCAATAAGGCTGGGGTGATTGGCGACCACCAGGCAACCGCGCTCCGCGCGCAAAATATCGCGGCCATCGATACGGTAATCGAGAACGCCGACGCTTTTCACCACGCTGAGGAATACGCGAAAGCTAACGGAAATGCTGCGCCGCGCGATACGGCGTCGGCGGGTTTTATTACGTACCAAAACCAGCAGCAGATTAAACCAGATGAGCGAGAGCAGCAGGCCGCCAATGCCAAACAGTGCGAAGCAGAAACCGGTCATCGCTGCGCGCCAGAGCCGATTAAGCCGGTGGAAAAACGGCTTCATGCGCGGCTCCATTGCCATTGCACGCGATCGCCGGGAAGCGTGAACGTGCAGGCATTCTGCAAATAGTACTGCAAGAACAGTAAACTTTGCGGTAATGGACTTTCAGCAACGGCTGCATGAGGCTGGGCGTGGCATTGCCACTGGCGACCGGGCTCAATCACCCAGGCTGCCGCATAGGGCCAGGTGGTGATACCTGACGGCAACTGAGCGTGGTAAAACTCAGGGAGAAAACCGTCGAAATCAACCATCAACACGCGCTGATAACCCGCCTGTAGCAGGCCCATCACTTCGTATAATCCCTGCTGAAACGTATCGCGCCCGGCAGAAAGGGATGACGACATAATCGCTTTTTTTGCAGCAATCGTCAGATTACCCACGGCGGAATTATGCACCGATAAGGCGAAATCGGTCGGCGAGATCGCTTGCTCCATAGCCAGCGCATGGAGGATCCGATAGTTGCGCTCCAGTTCGCCGTGACGGCTGGTATAAAGAACGGCATCGATTTCATGGCGACGGAGCATAGCCAGACCGCATTCCACAGCCAGCTTACTTCCCGAGCTGAGTCGGCGTGCGGTCATCATCGGCAATTCGCTGAGTTTGGGTGGCGCCGCGGCGGGATCGATGGCGTGCAAATGCTGTGACCACCGTTGCCATTGCTCGGGGCCACTGACGCCAGGCGCGAAGGCCTGCCAATCAACAATGTTAAATGAAAATGTCATCCACTCGCATCCGCGATCAATCAATTATTCTTGTGGCATATCAACAAGGTATGCCCAACGCCTAAATTATCGTGACGCTGTTCTACTTCGAACCCCGCCATTTCAAGATAGCGGTAAAACTTCTCTACGCTGTAGAAACGGCTGTTGCCGTTGGCCATACAGGTAAAATAGAGTGAAGACGCATTCAGACTAAATGATGCTGCTTCAAATTTCTGCGCATCCCAGAACAATTCCAGAATGTACAGGCGGGCGCCAGGTTTCATGACCTGTGCCACGTTACTGAGTATGGTGATGATTTGTTCTGGCGAGAAACAGTCCAGGAACTGACTCATCCACCAGATATCCGCTTCTCCGGGTAGGGGGGCGTCACTCAGCATATCCACAGCATGAAAATCGATGCGATGGGCAAGGCCAGCATTTTCTATATTTTCCCGTGCCAGTGCAATTTGTTGCGGTAAATCTAATAACGTGACCGCGATATTTTCATCGTACTGGCAACAGCGTAGCGCCCATTTCCCGGTATTACCGCCTACATCGTACAGCCTTGCGGGCTGGCTGGCGAATACATAGGGCAGCGCTGCAGTGAAGGCGCCATCGGAATAGTAATGGTCGAAGGCAAACCAGCTTTTGCGCGCCGCGGGTGGTAGCTGTGACAAGGCAGGGTAAATCGTTGGCCACTCACCAAAAACTTTTAATCCTGAAGGCTTTCCCTCCTGGAGCGCATTTTCCAGAAAGAATAATCCTTGATAACAAACGTCTTGAGTAAAATCCATATTTACTCGCGTCATCGGATCATGAAGTAAGAAATGTCCTATTTTAGAGAGGTGGTAGCGTTCCTCTTTATAGGTCAGGATACGACCGCTTAATCCCATATCGAGCAAAACGCTAACGGCATATTCTTTTCCGTCGAAAATTTCACTGATGGCTGCAAACGTTGCACCGCGTTTACCTTGTTGGTCCAGATAACCCAGAATACCTGAGTTGCGTAGACATAATGCGGTTTGAAAGAGCATGGGGGCAAAAGCAATACGCTGCGCTTCAGTAATGGCATCAAGTGCGCTGAGAGAATCCTTTTGGTACACGTTCGGTACAACCTTATTACAAATAATCGGCGAAACGGGTCAGTAGTGACCCGTATGTATATTTATTGTTGCAGAGCGGTGTTTGCTGCCAGCGTAACCTGAATATCTTTATCGAGGTTGTGTACCCAGCGGTTATAGTTTCTATGAATTTTTCCGTTGGCGGCCATGAGATTAATGCTACTCACATAGACAATAGAATAACTTGTTGCGGAGTAGTTAATTTTAATATCCGCGACATGGTCGCGATTTTGCAATTTACCTTTTATGACGCCAGGGCCCGCGTCAGACATAATCCATTGGCGCTGAGCACCTGCTTTGATAATGGCATCCTTGACCTGCGCTTCCGTATGGCCGGCGCTCACTATCGCATTGACCTGTTCAATAGGGGCTGTCCGTGCGCAACCGGCGAGCGCACCGACAACCGTAGCGGCAATCATCCAGTGAATAATTTTTTTCATGAATACTCCATGTCAATATATTGGCTACTGGCATTAACTTATGCCACGTAAGAAACTTTTATATAGGCTGATATGCTGTGGTTGTTCTGTCAGGCAATATGTTCATCTGTATTAAAACAGGCCGGAGGGGGAAATATGATGTTATTGAAATATTAACATCATGATAAACAATGAGACGCTATCAGAGCCGTGAGGAAGTATAAGTAATTTAACCCTGCTCAGGCAATAGCGATAATTATTAATGTGTATATATCCTTCCATTAAGGAAAGTCGAATAATCGTCGCGGCGATTTATGCTGATGAGCGCGGCGATGGCGCCGCTGAGGTTATTGCCATCGGAAGGCTGCTTTTCAACAGAAGTCGTGGTAATAGTGGCTCTGTATAGTACAAATCTGGTGGAACCTGATGCCCGAACCCGTCGCCGAACCGGCGCTCAATGGACTGCGCCTCAATCTGCGGATTGTCTCCGTGGTTATTTTTAACTTTGCCAGCTACCTCACCATCGGCTTGCCGCTGGCGGTACTTCCTGGCTATGTGCATGATGTAATGGGCTTTAGCGCTTTCTGGGCTGGCCTGGTGATTAGTCTGCAATATTTCGCCACGCTGCTCAGCCGCCCGCACGCCGGGCGCTACGCTGACCTGCTGGGGCCCAAAAAGATTGTCGTCTTCGGCCTCTGCGGCTGCTTTTTAAGCGGTCTGAGCTATCTGCTGGCCGCCTGGAGCAGCGGCTGGCCGCTGGTTAGCCTGCTGCTGCTATGCCTCGGGCGGGTCATTCTCGGCATCGGCCAGAGCTTTGCCGGCACCGGCTCGACGCTGTGGGGCGTCGGCGTTGTTGGGTCGCTGCATATCGGGCGGGTGATCTCATGGAACGGCATTGTGACCTACGGGGCGATGGCGATGGGCGCCCCGCTCGGCGTGCTGTGCTATTCGCAAATTGGCCTCAGCGGCCTGGCCGGGGTCATTATGGCGGTTGCGCTGGTGGCTATCCTCTGCGCGCTGCCCCGCGCAGCGGTGAAGGCGGCGAAAGGCAAAGCAATGTCGTTTCGCGCGGTGCTCGGGCGGGTGTGGCCCTACGGCATGGCGCTGGCCCTGGCCTCCGCCGGTTTCGGGGTTATCGCCACCTTTATCACGCTGTTTTATGACGCCAAAGGCTGGGACGGGGCGGCCTTCGCCCTGACGCTGTTCAGCTGCGCGTTCGTTGGCGCGCGGCTGCTGTTTCCCAATGCCATTAACCGCCTCGGCGGGCTGAACGTGGCGATGCTCTGCTTTAGCGTGGAGATCATCGGCCTGCTGCTGGTCGGCTTTGCCGATACGCCGCTGCTGGCGAAAATCGGCACCTTTCTTACCGGGGCCGGGTTCTCACTGGTCTTTCCGGCGCTGGGCGTGGTGGCGGTGAAAGCGGTGCCGCAGCATAACCAGGGGTCGGCGCTGGCCACCTATACCGTGTTTATGGATTTGTCGTTAGGCGTCACCGGGCCGCTGGCCGGCTTGCTGATGGCGTGGACCGGGATCCCGGTGATATATCTGGCGGCGGCAGGTCTGGTGATGGCGGCGCTGCTGCTGGGCTGGCGGTTAAAAAAACGGCCTCCGGTCAGCGAACCGGAGGCCGTCGCACCAGGCCAGTAATTACTGGATGGTGAGGGTGCTGATGATGCTTTCCGCTTCGGTCTGCGCCTGCTGCTGGTTGTCCGCCGGCAGGGTGACCTGCAGGGTCAGCAGTTTGTCATCCACTTTGCCGAGGAGCACGGAAGACCAGGCGGTCTGCCCCTTGGCGGAGATGATGCTGTCCAGCTGCTGCAGGGTGTGACCTTTGATCTCCAGCGATTTATTGCTCACAACCTGCAGCTGTGGGTCACGGCTACGCTGCTGATCTTCCAGGCGTTTCGCCAGCACCGCCAGGTCTTCATTGGTGCTGTCGCCGACGATGACGATGACTGCTTTCTGGCCGGTGGCGTCAGAATAGACGTGCATGTTGTTCGCCTGAGTACCCAGTTTGCCGCTCTGGTCGGCCATGCCCGCAGGCAGGGTGAAGCTCAGTTTGCCATCCAGCAGGCTGATCGCCTGGCCGCTGGTGTTGCTCTCCGCTGCTGCCCCAACGGTTGGCGCTTTTGAATCGCTGTTATCGCAGGCGGCAAGCCCCATCACCAGCAGGCCAATACCGACATATTTAACCAAATTGCGCATTGACATCTTCCTTTCGATAAACGGCCACTAATGGCTCATCCGGCTATCTTAACACATCAGCCCGCGAGTACCTTTAACTCGGCTGCAATGCCGACAAATCAGATTTATCCGCCAGCCTTTTCAACAGCATATTTAACAGTACGCCGTACATCGGCAGGAAGAAAATGATGCTGATAAGCACTTTAAAGCTGTAGTCGACGAGGGCGATTTCCCCCCAGTGGGCGGCCATAAACGGATCCGGGCTGCGCCAGAAGGCGATGAAGAAGAACGCCACGGTATCGCTGATGTTGCCGAACAGCGTCGAGGCGGTGGGGGCCAGCCACCAGCGGCGGCTCTGCCGCAGGCGGTTGAAGACGTGGACGTCGAGGATCTGCCCCAGCGCATAGGCCATAAAGCTGGCGATGGCGATACGCGCGACGAAGAGATTAAAGGTGCCCAGCGCCGCGAAACCCTGCCACTCGCCCATGTAAAACAGGGCGGAGATGGCGTAGGAGATGACCAGCGCCGGGACCATCACAGCAAAAATAATGCGTCGCGCCAGCGGTGCGCCAAAAATTCGCACCGTCAGATCGGTGGCGAGGAAGATAAACGGAAAACTGAACGCCCCCCAGGTGGTATGGAAACCAAAGATGGAGATCGGTAGCTGAACCAGATAGTTGCTGGAGGTGATCACCAGCAGATGAAATAGCGAAAGCCAGACGAGCGCTTTTTTGCGCTGTACGGTAGTAAACGGATTCATATTGTGACCTTTTTATGCCCGTCATGCTTCAGGTAAATGAGCAATCGGCAGCGGAACGTTGGGGTGAGGGAACCCAATGAAAAACGGCTGCATGATACTGCGTTGCCGGCGTAATGCAATGGTTGTTTTTCGCGCAAACGTTAACCTGGCTTGCGTACTGGCGAGCTGGGGGTAAACTAGGGCCGTTTTGTTGATGTGAGACTAAAATGAGCGAACTTTTCTCCACTCCAGACCACACTCTGGATGCCCTGGGACTGCGCTGCCCGGAGCCGGTCATGATGGTGCGTAAAACCGTGCGGACAATGCCCGTCGGCGAGACGCTGCTGATTATTGCTGACGATCCGGCCACCACCCGCGATATCCCGGGATTCTGCCGCTTTATGGAGCATGAGCTGGTGGCCCAGGAAACCGAAGCTCTGCCGTACCGCTACCTGATCCGCAAAAGCCACTGAGCCTCTCCCGGATGGCGGCGCGTAGCGCCTTATCCGGGCTACCCGACGGTCCGGAATCGTAGCCCTGCTAAGCGCAGCGCGAGCAGGGAATACCCCGGATAGCGGCGCGTAGCGCCTTATCCGGGCTACCCGACGGTCTGGAACCGTAGCCC
>NZ_JAKKOM010000070.1:0-5715 GCF_021739525.1 Klebsiella sp. 2019SCSN059
CATCAAGGAAATCACTGCATTCATGTACATCAACCCGATAACGTGACTGCCCTGACAGCTGTTGCACCGCGTCGGTGGCCTTCCTGATAAGTGTTCCGCTCATGACGCCTCTCCTTCTGCCTGTTCATCAAATTCCAGCACAATGCCCTGTTCATGATCCCAGGTCAGCTGTAGCGAGGACGACTTTTGTTTTGCCGCCATATGGCTCAATAACTGCTGACTCAGAACCGGCAGGATCTGCTGGTTAAGCAGGCTGTCGACGTTACGGGCACCGGTATCCGGCAACAGACAGGATGTCGTCAGGGTGTCGATGAGGCTTTCACCAGTGTGAGTGGAAATGCCGTAGTGGCGTTGCAGGCGCGTACTCACCTGCGCCAGCTTCATGCCGACGATGGTTCGCATGGCATCCATTGCCAGCGGGCGGTATATCACCGTCTGGAAGCGGGCCAGCAGCGCTGGATGGAAATGATCGCGCAGGATCGGGCGTAACAGCTCATGAAGATCGCTCTCAGTAGCTTCTGGTTGCTCTTCCAGTAACTGCATCAGCGGGTCACTGCCCAGGTTGGACGTCATCAGGATCACGGTATTGCGAAAATCAATTTCACGTCCTTCCCCGTCCCGCATAAAGCCCCGGTCAAAGACCTGATAAAACAGGTTCATCACATCCCGATGGGCCTTCTCCACTTCATCGAGCAGCACCACGCTATACGGACGCTTACGGACTGCCTCGGTGAGAATGCCGCCCTGACCATATCCGACATACCCGGGAGGGGAGCCTTTCAACTGCGAGACCGTATGCGGCTCCTGGTATTCAGACAGGTTGATGGTAATGAGCGATTTCTCACCACCATACATAACGTCAGCAAGTGCCAGCGCCGTTTCTGTTTTGCTCACTCCGCCTGGACCCACCAGTAAAAAAACCCCCTGCGGTCCGTTTTCCGGCGTCAGGCCGGTTTTTGACGCCCTCAGGCGCTGGGCAATGGCGCTCAGCGCCGCATGCTGACCAACAACGCGTTTTGACAGGTTGTGCTCAAGACTCAGTAATTCCGTATAGCGCCGGGTAAGAACGGTCAGGTCACCTTCCCCCTGCTCCAGCAGTTTCAACAGCCAGTGCTCAGGCGTGATTTCTGCATGCGCACGGGTCTGACATAAAGAAGCCGCCCCCTCCTGTGCTCTGGCGCAATAAGGGTTAAGTCGTCGTAGCAGGACTGCTGAATGATGTTCCATGTCGTTCCCTCTTGTTCAGGCACGCTACCGCCCCTGGCCGTCAACCGATGCCCATAAGGTTCATGCCGATAAATTGTGAGCCTGCTCTGCAAAGCGTCTGTCTGGCAGGCGCTGTGCGGAGCAAAACAAAAAGGCGGACAGAAGGGATCTGCCCGCCAGAATCTTATGCTGTGGTGCGTTCGTTCCAGGAATCGGAATGAATGATGTTGCCGTCTTTGTAGGTCCAGGTGATTTTTTCGTAGCGCAGTTCGATCTGCTCAAGGTGGTTATGTTTCTCGAAAGAAGGATCCTTGATGTCGTGCATTTTCGGTGCAACTTTCACCAGTTTGACGTTTTCCAGCTTCGTGTTGAAGTACTCTACTTCCTGACCCGCGTCGTTGATTTTGTACCACTTGAATTCAGCAGATTTCAGGGTCTGGCCGGTGGTCACCGCCTTGTACAGGTACGGGCTGGAAGCGTCGATTTCTTTGGTGAACAGGAACGGCGTGTGGATACGGGTTCCGGTCAGCTTGCCGGTGTTATTATCGGTCGGGATGTACAGGTTATGCTCCTGCGCCACCACCTCAATGCTGCCCTCACGGTCCTTCACGTCCACGGAACCTTTAATGTCCGCGCCACCGTCGTCTTTCAGCCACAGATAAACCGGGATTGCCATGCTTACTTCTCCATTTCTCGAGTAGAAACGTCACGTACATCCTGTGACGCGTGTTTTGCGCCATGCAGACGACAGGCGTCAGCCTGCGGTACCAGACTGATCTCGACACGCCGGTTATACGAACGGCCATCAGGCGTGTCGTTTGATGCAATTGGTCGACTGTCGCCGTAACCCTGCACGGCAAAGCAACTTTCCGGTACGTCCCCGGTATCACGCATCCAGTTACGGACGGCCTCAGCTCTTTGCAAAGACAGGGTCTGATTTAGCTGAACGCTGCCGGTATTGTCTGTATGACCGCTGACCACGATCAGCCAGCCCGGTCTGGCTTTAATCCCTACCAGTGCGTTGACGAGTATTTTGGTTGAGCCGTCTTTGAGTACCGATTTGCCGGAGTCAAACAGTGACATGCTGTCAAGTCGTACAATTTTCGGTACCGGTTTCGGTTCAGGGGCGGGTGGCGGCGTCCAGGTATCGATAGCCTGCTGCAAGGCCAGCCACAGACGTTGGCCCGGGTAATAGCCCAGGCTGTAACACAAAGGCTCACCCTGGCGCTGCCAGCGTTCAAGCAGGAGCGCATCCTGCTTCAGGGCGGCCAGTGACTCTGCCTTAGGGCGATAGTGGTTCATCGGGATTGCATTCCAGCGCTGTAAATCGGTACTCACCTGACGGATGAGGTCACGATTATTGAGCGCAGACATACCCAATGCGGTCAGGGCACACAGCCACATCAGCAGGATCAGGCGACGGGTACGCTGGCCCCCCTGCACCGTTGAAGCAAAAGGTGCCAGCAGCGGCAGAACCGCATCCGGAAACAAACTTGCCGGTGCTGTCTGCCCTGTTTTTCGGAAAAAATGTAAACAGGTGCGGGTATATAGCCAGTCGGCCCAGACTGACTCTGTCCCGGGAAGGACGGTACCGAGGCGCATTGCCACGGAGAATGCTCGTTCAGGAGGCGTTAACCGATCAGGCTTTTCCAGCTCATCAGCCAGCGTATTACGGATAAAGGAAAATGCCTCACTGACGGCTGGCAGCGCCAGGAGATTGTCTTCCGCCTGCTGCCAGTCGATGAGATCCTGCGGCGAATCATTAACCGGACAGACAATCGGTTTATCACCCCGAACGATTATCCACGGCGTTTCAGGCCCGGAAAATTCTGCACTCAACACAACAGGCAGAGTGAAACCCGTCAGGGATTTAATCTGCTTACACTGCTGGCGGAGCGTTTTCAGTGTGGAACGAAGAACGGCTTCATCCTGATGATGATCTGGCAGGCAGCGGTACATCACCGAGAGCTGACCGACCTGGCGCGGGAATTGCGTCTGGATACTGCGGACAACGTCAGTTAACCGGTTGACGTCACCGGCCCGCAGCCACCATCCCTGGGCTGTTTTACGCAGAGGACCGCCCTGAAATAACGCTTCCAGCATGTCACCACACACCAGTACAACGGGGCCCTGGGCGTCGGTTAAAGGCAGTTCAGCGGCCGGGAGGGTAACGTCGAATGTGGGCACTTCGCTCCAACAGTTTTTAAACACATACCAGCCTGCCAGAACGAGGATCAGCAGAGTGGACAGACCGTTGAAAACGTTGCCTGTCGGAATGAAATACCACAGCAACCACAGTAGCGCGGCTACGGCTGCTAAGGTGTGTAGGGCTACCGAAATGATGACTGTTCTACGCATTAGCCATGCAGCTCCGGTATTTGTGCTGACAAAAGAGACTGGAGCCAGAGGTGCCCCCCCCACCAGATAACGCCGGTAAGAATGACGGCCAGCACTATCCAGAACCAGACTGAGCGCATCAGACTCCAGCGATGTGTCCCCCTCCGGTGAACAACCAGAGACAGGCCTGCATCAGGCGGAGAAACCCGTTCAGAAAGGGCTTTCACTACCTCATCCCGCTGTGACTGGCTGACCGTCTTCAGGCTGTATAACCCCTGAAAGCCCAGCGCTATCACCCGGTGATAGCAGGTTAAAACGGCCGGGTTCGGTGAGGGCTGACGCAGAACCTCTGCAATGCGATCCCATAGTGCTTCACCAGCCCAAAGCGAGCCAAAAAAACGGGCCTGAAGTGGCGCTTTACGCCAGACCATCTGGCCTTCGTCTACTTTCGGCTCCTCTCCTCCTTCGTTTTCTCCGGGCTTACGGCTCATCACCGTTTCGTCCAGCAGGGCGCATTGTGCGTAGGAAATATGATCCACACTGGCGTCGTCATAACCGGCACGCTCCAGCGCTTCCCGCACACTTTCAACCTGTTTAACGCATCTGTTGTAAAGCGCAGAGCCATTAAGCGTGATGGCGCCTTTCTTAAGCATGGTGACGGTAAGCCAGGTCTCCGTCATTAGCTGGTCGATATCGATATCCTGTCTCATGAGCGCAATACCGCAAACAGTTCAAGTGCCAAATCGCCAAGTAACTCAGGCACATAGAACATACATACCCCCTGCTCCAGCATTTCATGCGCAGCGGGGCTCTCTATATCAAGTGCGAAGTACTGGTTTTCCATGCGTACAGGCAACGCTGCCGGTACCCTGCTCACCGGTATCAACGGGATCCCCTTGAGCGCAGCACCATAGATCTCGCGGACATCATCAGGTGAACCTGCCTGACAGAGTGCCGGAAATTTCTCGGCAACCTGCCAGGCCGGGATATCCGAGCGTACAGAGAGATAGAGATCGGCCTCTTCACGCAGTCGGATATCGTGGAGGTTGGCCTTCCAGGTCTGTCCGTCCGGGCGGGTCATTTCCAGAGCAATGACCCGGGATGGCAGACTTGCCTCCAGCAAACCCGTTATCAGGTCAAACAGCGGAGGAAACGCCTTAGCTGGCTCCTCGTGGTCATAACCCGGTATGGCGTCCAGATCATGGTCCAGGGAAAAGGTCAGCATGCTACCAGCCAGACGAGCGAGCTCAGCCCACACCTGTTCAGGCGGACGGGAAGGAAAACGTTCGTATTCTGTCAGCACTGTGGCGTGAGAATTCAGTGCATTCAGCAACCAGAAAAGGGAAACATCGGCGACGGCAAAATCGGCGAGCCTTTCGTTGCTTTCTCGGCGCATCGTCATCAGACGCTGGCGTCGGGAGCGTAACTGGCGATTAAGCAGCACCAGACGTTCGTGAAGGACCGGGCTTGCTCCAAATGACGCCACTGGAGGGATAAAAGATGGATCCTGTCGCCACGCATTATGTCCATCCCGAATCAGTCTTGCGACCGGACACACTTTCCAGGAATCATTACTTTCATGGGCAAACCGGATGATGAAATTAAACCGGGCAACTGCTATAGATTCTTCTTCAGAGCCAAAAGCATCCTGCAATGTTACCCACTCTTCACGATAGCGAAGCGGCCGTTCTGAACTGACGCCCTCCTGTTCAACGTTGCTCATACCTGGCTGCATGTGCGGCAATGCAATGAGGACAGTTACCGCATCACGACCTGCCAGCTGGCTGGCATCTAACTCACGCGGCGCTGGAGGCAGATCGCTGCTTTGCGCATCAATTAATGAACCATCTTCCAGCCAGAGACGTAACTGCGTAATCTGAATCAGACCGTACGAAAGAAGACTGTCATTAAACTCAATCATTTCCACGCCCCAGGGGAATGGGGACGCCAGCGCTGATGCACCGGCACTGCGAAAAGACTCCCATTCAGCCTGTTGCTGGAACTGTTGAGGGGATAGTAAAGCCCCCTCGTTCCACAGTGGACGATAAATTTTCATCCCGTCCTGCCTTATGCTTTTGCTTTGGGCATCTGAGATACCAGCGACAGATTGACGTCCAGCCCCTCGACCTGGAAGTGCGGCACGGCGTACAGCTTCACGCGGAAGAAGCCCGG
>NZ_JAKKOM010000071.1:0-5652 GCF_021739525.1 Klebsiella sp. 2019SCSN059
AAGCAGAGTTTTTGAAATGTAAGGCCTTTGAATAAGACAAAAGGCTGCCTCATCGCTAACTTTGCAACAGTGCCACCCTGAATATAAAATGCAGTGTGTGAACGGGAGCCTGTAATGAAAAACTTAGCAACCTGGCTTCTGGCCGCAGCATTTACGACAGCCGCCCTGCCCGCCTTTGCGGTGGAACCATCCGTTCAGGTTGGCTACTCGCCTGAAGGAAGCGCCCGCGTTCTCGTCCTGAGCGCCATTGACTCCGCAAAAACCTCGATACGGATGATGGCTTATTCTTTTACCGCCCCGGATATTATGAAAGCACTGGTAGCAGCCAAAAAACGGGGAGTTGATGTGAAAATCGTAATTGATGAAAGGGGCAATACGGGGCGCGCCAGCATTGCGGCCATGAACTACATAGCGAACAGCGGCATCCCTTTGCGTACTGACAGTGATTTCCCTATCCAGCATGACAAGGTGATCATCGTGGATAATGTGACCGTTGAAACTGGCAGCTTTAATTTCACCAAAGCGGCCGAAACGAAAAACTCGGAGAATGCGGTGGTGATCTGGAACATGCCTAAGCTCGCTGAATCATTCCTCGAACACTGGCAAGACCGCTGGAATCGGGGGAGAGACTACCGTTCCAGCTACTGAATACTGACCGCCAAAAGGCGGTTTTTTTGTTCAAAGAAACTGATCTCAGTATCGCGCCCGGGGCAGCTGGCCAACGTCGCCGGCATCGCGCCGGCAAAAATCGAAAAACAGAAATATCAGCAAGATAGCTTAAACAGGTGTCGGGAAATTTCGTTGAGATATTTTGAAGGAATCACAGTGTAAGCAGGCGCTTTTTCAGGGAGGCGCGTTCTTGCGGGTTGCGTCCCTTGTGATTGGCGATGCGATCCGCCGTGGCGGCCTGGCGCTTGACGGGCCAGTAGGAGCGGCCATCCTTGCCCATCGACCAGACGCTGCTGGCCTGGTTTTCCAGCAGGGGCAGATGGGCGCTCAGGGCTTCGGGCGACGCGCTGGTCAGCGCCGTGCGCTCACGGGTGCGCCAGCGCTGATGCCAGAGCTTCTTGTCCTCGCGCTCGCTGCCGCAGGTCGTGTGCCCGACGATGGGTGTTTTGCGGCGGCTGCGGCTCATAACGTAGTGGTCTCCAAGAACATTCAGGACTGATCCCAGGCGTCGATGGTCAAGACCTGATCGGCAGGACAGGCGGCTACGCGGTCGGGAACTGGATGGTGTTCAGTCTCATGCCGACCCCATTCGATTGATCGCGTCGCTTGCGGCACGCTGCGACGCAAGGAGGTTTGCGACCTGGTTTAGCAGCCGTGTCCGCTGCATGTCTGTTACCTATCTCCCCGACCGCTCATTGGACCAACTCCAGAGATTGGGCTCTATCGCTCAGCCAATACGAAACCGGCATTGGCTGATGCCACAACCGAGACTAACACAAATGGCTCGGTACCTGTATTTCGCGCCCCGTGCACTTGGCCCGGTCTTGCCACGGCTATCTCACCTTCCCTGAGGGCACGAACAATCCCATTGCCCTGAAAGTAATCAGCCATTCCCGACAAAACAGTCCACGTGTCTTGGCCGTGAGGATGAATGTGAGCCGCAATTTCCTGCCCGGGATGGACATGCCAAACCACGATAATTGAGTCTCGGGTTTCAAGCACAACGGAACGAATAGGCTCGCCTTCGGACGGCTGAACATACTCGGCTACAGAAAATATTCTCGATTCAACAGTCATCGGAGATCCCTCTTTCACAGTTGTCGTTACGGTCTTCATCGTCGGCATCCTGACGCACGGCGGGCAATTGCTGGAGCAACGCCGGCAGCCATTCCTGTACCGTCTCCCACACCACATCGAGGTTGATGTCGAAATAGCCGTGAGCCATGCGATTACGCATATTGCGCATGCTGCGCCACGGCACGTCGGCATGCGCCTGGGTGAACTCGACGTAGCCATCCATCACCTTTGTGGCCGCCTCGCCGATGACGATCAGGCTCATGATGACGGCCTGCTGGGTGCGCTTGTCGGCCAAGAAGTCGTCCTTGGCCATCCCTTCCACGAAGCTGCGCGCATCGGTTGCGGCCTGCTGAATGTGGTCGAGGTAATCGGGCAGGCGGTTCTCGCTCATATCGGTTGCGCCTCCGCGAGCACCTTGGCCCGGAACTTCGGCGGCAGGTCGCCGGGAGTCAGCAGATCGACGTCAACGCCGAGCAGCGATTTCAGTTCTTCTTCCAAATCGCCCAAGTCCAACAACGTGGCACCGGGCAGCGCATCGACCAACAGGTCGAGGTCGCTGCCATCCCGGTCGGTGCCATGCAGCACCGAGCCGAAGACGCGCGGGTTCGCGGCGCGAAAGCGGCCTACCGCTTCACGCACTGCGCTTCGCTTCATGTCAAGCACAACAGACGGTCGCATGCGCATCCTTTCTTATCGAAACTCGTTGAGATGATATGCAATCAAGAATAGAATTTCAAGAACTATTTTCGAGAATCGCAATGCCTTGATTCCCGTGCCGCGCTGTCATTTTCAGAAGGTGACTGCACGGAATATCAAGAGTCGGCTGCACAGTCTTTTCTGATCTGTGGTCGTCTCAGAAAACGGAATCTATGGTCACTCCCGTTTTTGCAACACCGATTTTGACGACAAGTTGGCTTGCTTGAATCTATCCGGCGTCTGAATGGGATTTTATTCCCGCGCCTCGATGAGTTCCGCGCCTGATGAACCTCCAGAAAATATACGGCTTCAATGAGCCTTTCCGTTTTACAGGTTCCTCAACAGGCCGGTGGGCCGTTAGTATCATCAATATCAGTATTCGCAAAACCAGATCAGTAATTCTTTAAACCGGTGTATTTCTGCCGTTATGCTACATAAGTTTGCTGTCGTGCCGTTAGGGCCCAGGCTATTCTGGCCAGCTTGTTTGCCAGAGCACAAGTGACGACAAAGTTGCTTTTCCGGCACAGTAAATCCCTGACCCAATCGGCCAATTTGCCAGACTGGTGTTCCAGTTTTTGTATGAATACCCTGGCACATTGAACCAACAAAGTTCGGATCTTTTTATTACCTCGCTTACTAATTCCCAGCAATGTCGTCCTACCTCCCGTGCTGTACTGCCGAGGTACAAGCCCTGTTGCCGCCGCAAAGTCACGGCTGCTGGCGTACTGCTTCCCGTCGCCAATCTCAGTTGAAATAGTACTCGCTGTCAGTGTTCCGACGCAGGGAATGCTCAGCAAGCGCTGTCCAACCTCATCTTCGTCCAACTTTCGTTTCAACTGGGATTCCAAATCTTTAATCTGCTCAACAAGATAGTGATAATGCTGTTGTAATTTCAGCAATAACTGGCTGAGGTAAAGAGGCAAACTATTATCCTCAAGAATGGTACTCAGTCGGCTAATAACGGCAGCTCCTCGGGGAACGCTAATGCCAAATTCCAGCAGAAAAGCATGCATTTGATTGGTTG
This sequence comes from Klebsiella sp. 2019SCSN059, assembly GCF_021739525.1. Classification (NCBI taxonomy): domain Bacteria; kingdom Pseudomonadati; phylum Pseudomonadota; class Gammaproteobacteria; order Enterobacterales; family Enterobacteriaceae; genus Klebsiella; species Klebsiella sp. 2019SCSN059. The sequence continues at coordinate 3,467 of NZ_JAKKOM010000071.1, forward strand.
TTTTTACCTTATCCTGAACCAGGGATTCACGGACACGATGCAGAGCCCGCATTGCCTGCTGAGATTCCGTTCTGGGCTGCACAAAACGCATAGACGGACGCGATGCAGCTTCACAAATAGCTTCGGCGTCGACAAAGTCGTTTTTATTGCTTTTAACGAACGGGCGGACAAATTGTGGTGATATCAGCTTTGGGGAATGCCCCAACTCTTCCAACTTGCGTGCCATAAAGTGAGAACCGCCACAGGCTTCCATTGCGATGGTTGTAGCGGGGCATGTCGCCAAAAATTCGATCAACTTTGGCCGGGTAAATTTTTTACGGTAAACAGCCTTCCCGCGACGATCCTGGCAATGAATATGGAAAGAGTTTTTACCCAGATCGATACCAATGAGCGCAATGTTTTCCATGATAGTTCTCCGAATGAAAGCCTGTCCTCAGCATAGTACCGGGAAGGAGGGAGTGACCATCTCATTAAAAATCGTACGCTAAGACCGGTTTGGCTAGCCGGGTAGTAGGAGTCCCATTAGTCACGCCTGCCGGGCTGCGGCTTGGTCTGGTTGAGAACTCGGTTCTTTGTGGCGATGATCCACGAAGTTGCACCCATCGACGCTGTGCTCACAGGCAACAATCTCCAGTTGCAGCGTCGTATGGAAGATGCTGAATCGGTCAGCCAGCAACAACTTGAGGGTTTTGAGCAACTCGTCGGGCCCTATTTCCGGCGCATACACGATATGAGCGGTCATGCTGACCTTGCCGCTCGTGAGCGCCCATACGTGCAAGTCATGCAGCCCTGTCACGCCTGGCACGGCCTGAACAGATGCCATCAAGGCTCCCATGTCAATGCCGTCTGGGACTCCCTCCAGCAAGACATTCAGGCTTTCCTTGAGTAGCAGCCAAGTTCGTGGCAGCACCCAAAGCCCAATTGCCACGGCGACGACCGCATCTACCCACACCCAGCCGGTGAATCGGATGACCAGCGCAGCTCCGATCACGCCGATGGAGCCAAGCATGTCGCTCCAGACCTCCAGATAAGCGCCTTTGACGTTGAGGCTCTTGTCCTTGCCGCCCTGAAGCATACGCATGCTGATGAGGTTGACGATCAGACCCAGCACTGCTGCCACCAGCATCCCGCTGGACTGAACCTGCGCTGGCTCGCGCAAACGCTGCCAGCCCTCATACAGGATGTAGCCAGCGACGCCGAAGAGCAACAGGGCGTTGAATGCGGCCGCAAGGATTTCGAAGCGGTAGTAGCCATAGGTGCGCTTGGCATCGGCTGGCCGGCTCGCCACCCGTACAGCCGCCAAGGCGATGGCCAGCGCCGCTGCATCCGTGAACATGTGCGCCGCATCTGAGAGCAGGGCCAGGCTGTTGAAAACAATGCCTGCGGCGACTTCGGCCAGCAGGAAGCTTCCGGTCAGCGCCAGGGCGATCCAGAGCGATTTTTCATTGCGCTCGCTGGGTAGGGCATGGGAGTGATTGGTGCTCATCTTCGTCCTTCTTCTGAGTTCATTTTTGTTCAGCGTGACCGGAAGCCGGCACCCAGCGATACAACGTCGGGATTGAGACCCCGAGGTTCTTGGCCACGTCCTTGGGAGCGATCCCGCTGGCGAGCAGTTTCTTGGCCGATTCAATCTTGCTTTTGGTCATCTTCGGTTTGCGTCCTCCCTTGCGGCCTGACAGCCGGGCGACCGCCAATCCTGCACGGGTCCGCTCCACCGTCAGCTCGCGCTCCATTTCGGCGAGGCTGGCCATGACGTGAAAGAAGAACCGTCCCGACGGCGTGCCGGTGTCGATGGCGTCGGTGAGACTCTTGAACTGGATGCTCTGCTTGTGCAACTCGCTGACCAGATCGACCAATTGCTTGACGCTACGGCCCAGGCGATCCAGCTTCCAGACGACCAGCGTGTCTCCCTTGCGTAGCATTTCAAGCGCCTTGGCCAAGCCGGGGCGCTCGGCTCTCGTGCCGCTTAATTTGTCCTCAAAGAGCTTTTGGCACCCGGCCTGGGTCAAGGCCTCTCGCTGTAGCTCCAGGTTCTGATCCTGCGTCGAGACGCGCGCATAGCCGACGAGCATGGCACGGTCAGACCGCTGCCTTGCCGCACTGAGCGCAAAACGGCACTGTTGCAAATAGTCGGTGGTGATAAACTTATCATCCCCTTTTGCTGATGGAGCTGCACATGAACCCAT
>NZ_JAKKOM010000072.1:0-5315 GCF_021739525.1 Klebsiella sp. 2019SCSN059
GGTAAGCAGAGTTTTTGAAATGTAAGGCCTTTGAATAAGACAAAAGGCTGCCTCATCGCTAACTTTGCAACAGTGCCGGATTGAATATAACCGACGTGACTGTTACATTTAGGTGGCTAAACCCGTCAAGCCCTCAGGAGTGAATCATGACCGTAGTCACGACCGCCGATACCTCCCAACTGTACGCACTTGCAGCCCGACATGGGCTCAAGCTCCATGGCCCGCTGACTGTCAATGAGCTTGGGCTCGACTATAGGATCGTGATCGCCACCGTCGACGATGGACGTCGGTGGGTGCTGCGCATCCCGCGCCGAGCCGAGGTAAGCGCGAAGGTCGAACCAGAGGCGCGGGTGCTGGCAATGCTCAAGAATCGCCTGCCGTTCGCGGTGCCGGACTGGCGCGTGGCCAACGCCGAGCTCGTTGCCTATCCCATGCTCGAAGACTCGACTGCGATGGTCATCCAGCCTGGTTCGTCCACGCCCGACTGGGTCGTGCCGCAGGACTCGGAGGTCTTCGCGGAGAGCTTCGCGACCGCGCTCGCCGCCCTGCATGCCGTCCCCATTTCCGCCGCCGTGGATGCGGGGATGCTCATCCGTACACCGACGCAGGCCCGTCAGAAGGTGGCCGACGACGTTGACCGCGTCCGACGCGAGTTCGTGGTGAACGACAAGCGCCTCCACCGGTGGCAGCGCTGGCTCGACGACGATTCGTCGTGGCCAGATTTCTCCGTGGTGGTGCATGGCGATCTCTACGTGGGCCATGTGCTCATCGACAACACGGAGCGCGTCAGCGGGATGATCGACTGGAGCGAGGCCCGCGTTGATGACCCTGCCATCGACATGGCCGCGCACCTTATGGTCTTTGGTGAAGAGGGGCTCGCGAAGCTCCTCCTCACGTATGAAGCGGCCGGTGGCCGGGTGTGGCCGCGGCTCGCCCACCACATCGCGGAGCGCCTTGCGTTCGGGGCGGTCACCTACGCACTCTTCGCCCTCGACTCGGGTAACGAAGAGTACCTCGCTGCGGCGAAGGCGCAGCTCGCCGCAGCGGAATGAGCGAACGTCGATATAGCCCGCTCGCGACGCTGTTCGCGGCGACCTTTCTCTTCCGGATCGGCAACGCGGTGGCGGCCCTCGCGCTTCCATGGTTCGTCCTGTCTCATACAAAGAGCGCGGCCTGGGCGGGCGCCACGGCCGCTAGCAGCGTCATCGCGACCATCATCGGCGCGTGGGTTGGTGGTGGCCTCGTCGATCGGTTCGGGCGCGCGCCCGTCGCATTGATCTCGGGTGTGGTGGGCGGCGTGGCCATGGCGAGCATCCCACTGCTCGATGCCGTTGGCGCCCTCTCGAACACTGGGCTGATCGCTTGCGTGGTGCTCGGTGCCGCGTTCGACGCACCCGGTATGGCCGCGCAGGACAGTGAGCTGCCCAAACTCGGCCACGTCGCCGGGCTCTCCGTTGAGCGCGTCTCGTCACTGAAAGCGGTGATCGGGAACGTCGCGATTCTAGGTGGCCCGGCCCTTGGGGGGGCCGCAATCGGCCTGCTTGGCGCTGCGCCAACGCTCGGGCTGACGGCGTTCTGCTCCGTCCTTGCAGGTCTGCTCGGCGCGTGGGTGCTTCCCGCGCGTGCCGCTCGGACGATGACCACGACGGCGACTCTCTCCATGCGCGCCGGCGTCGCTTTTCTCTGGAGCGAACCCCTGCTGCGCCCTCTCTTTGGTATAGTGATGATCTTCGTGGGCATCGTTGGCGCCAACGGCAGCGTCATCATGCCTGCGCTGTTTGTAGATGCAGGACGCCAAGTAGCAGAGCTCGGGCTGTTCTCCTCAATGATGGGGGCTGGTGGTCTCCTTGGCATTGCCATTCATGCGTCGGTCGGCGCCCGGATATCAGCGCAGAACTGGCTGGCGGTGGCATTTTGTGGCTCTGCGGTGGGCTCGCTTCTGCTTTCACAGTTGCCAGGCGTGCCGGTGCTGATGTTGTTGGGCGCGCTCGTGGGACTGCTGACCGGCTCAGTCTCTCCCATTCTCAACGCTGCCATCTACAACCGCACGCCGCCAGAACTTCTCGGCCGGGTACTCGGCACGGTCTCGGCGGTGATGCTGTCAGCCTCGCCCATGGTTATGCTTGCGGCCGGCGCGTTTGTCGACCTTGCTGGTCCGCTCCCTGGCCTCGTTGTATCGGCCGTGTTTGCGGGGCTCGTGGCTCTACTCTCGCTCCGTCTTCAATTTGCTACAATGGCGGCGGCAGCCACAGCCTCCGCCCCAACCCATACAGAAGGTGAACACTGATGCCCCGCCCCAAGCTCAAGTCCGATGACGAGGTACTCGAGGCCGCCACCGTAGTGCTGAAGCGTTGCGGTCCCATAGAGTTCACGCTCAGCGGAGTAGCAAAGGAGGTGGGGCTCTCCCGCGCAGCGTTAATCCAGCGCTTCACCAACCGCGATACGCTGCTGGTGAGGATGATGGAGCGCGGCGTCGAGCAGGTGCGGCATTACCTGAATGCGATACCGATAGGCGCAGGGCCGCAAGGGCTCTGGGAATTTTTGCAGGTGCTCGTTCGGAGCATGAACACTCGCAACGACTTCTCGGTGAACTATCTCATCTCCTGGTACGAGCTCCAGGTGCCGGAGCTACGCACGCTTGCGATCCAGCGGAACCGCGCGGTGGTGGAGGGGATCCGCAAGCGACTGCCCCCAGGTGCTCCTGCGGCAGCTGAGTTGCTCCTGCACTCGGTCATCGCTGGCGCGACGATGCAGTGGGCCGTCGATCCGGATGGTGAGCTAGCTGATCATGTGCTGGCTCAGATCGCTGCCATCCTGTGTTTAATGTTTCCCGAACACGACGATTTCCAACTCCTCCAGGCACATGCGTAAACGGAGGTGTGCAGAGTCCCTGCGGCAGGCGACGAACACGACCGTCGTCGATTAGTACCGGTACGGTCGGTGGTATCGAAGTCTTGATCACCACTCAGGTCTACGGCTTACAAATGGTGACCATCCCGATACTTGCGTCAGAGCACCGGGCCGATTCTTTGACAGTGAATCACTCCCGTAAGGTTGTGCCGGTGTGGGTGTCCCGGGTCGAGACGATACTCCGCCAATGCGCCCAGCAAACAACCTGGCCATCGCAGGTGGTGGGGAGCGGTGTGGCGGATGAGTTGGACAAGTTGGTGTAGCAGCACGAGCACGGCGAGATAACATCGCAGGAGTTCGACATGCTCAAGAGACAGCTGATTGCGAATCGCGATGCAGATTCATAACCCGATTGCGGGTTGGCTTCACTCCACCATCACCGAGCAGACTAGCACGGCGGGCTCTGTTGCAAAGATTGGCGGCAGTCAGAGGTAGGCTGTCGCTCTGCGCCGATCAGGCGGCTGCTGCGAAATGGTGGTTGAGCATGCCCATGGCCTCCGTCAGCGCCGAGGGCCCAATGCCAAAAGCTCTCTCCACAAGGCGCACCTCGCCCCTGATGCCGGGCTGCAGGCACCAGGGGCGAGCCTGTCCTTTGCGCAGGGCTCGCATGACTTCGAATCCCTTGATCGTGGCATAGGCCGTGGGGATCGATTTGAAACCGCGCACCGGCTTGATCAGTATCTTGAGCTTTCCGTGATCGGCCTCGATCACGTTATTGAGATACTTCACCTGCCGGTGGGCCGTCTCCCGGTCCAGCTTTCCTTCGCGCTTCAATTCGGTGATCGCTGCACCATAGCTCGGCGCTTTGTCGGTATTGAGCGTGGCAGGCTTTTCCCAGTGCTTCAGGCCTCGCAGGGCCTTGCCCAGGAACCGCTTCGCTGCCTTGGCGCTGCGGGTCGGCGACAGGTAGAAATCGATCGTGTCGCCCCGCTTGTCGACTGCCCGGTACAGGTAGGTCCACTTGCCCCGCACCTTGACGTAGGTTTCATCCAGGCGCCAGCTCGGATCAAAGCCACGCCGCCAGAACCAGCGCAGCCGCTTCTCCATCTCCGGGGCGTAGCACTGGACCCAGCGATAGATCGTCGTATGGTCGACCGAAATGCCGCGTTCCGCCAGCATTTCCTCAAGGTCGCGATAGCTGATCGGATAGCGACAATACCAGCGCACCGCCCACAGGATCACATCACCCTGGAAATGGCGCCACTTGAAATCCGTCATCGTTCCGTCCGTCCAATCTCCGCCAAGCATGCTCAAGCTTCACGATTTTTGCAACAGAGCCCACACGAGTATTGAGCATAGTCGAGATTGGTGCAGATCACTTCTGATATTGAACTGTCAGGAGCTGGCTGCACAACAGCCATTACGCCCAATCAACTGGTGCAGTCGTCTTCTGAAAATGACATTTGGTATCTCTCATAAACGGATGTTTTTGAGAGAACTATCTTCGGCCTTCACACGCACGAAAGGCGGCGAAGCTCCGCCGTTAATCCGTCCGCCGGAGATCTCGCCCAGGCAGGCTGAAGGCCGAGCAAGCCTGACAGGCCCGAAAAGCCCGGCACGGGCGTCGGCGGCGATGACGGCGGCGGCATTATCCAGGGTTGATGATGGAAGTGGAGGATATCGACAACCTCTCGCGCAACCAAGACATCGCGGTCGGACTGCAAGTGATCTTGAAGCCACGGGCCCGTCCCACCCCGACATGGACCTCGATGCCCGAACGGACGTTAGATTTCGAGTTCTAGGCGTTCTGCGATGAAGGTTGGATCCCAGCCGGGATTGAAAGTGTCGACGTGGGTGAATCCGAGCCGCTCGTATAGGCCACGCAGGTTCGGGTGGCAGTCGAGCCGCAGCTTGGCGCACCCCTGCGTTCGCGCGGCATGGCGGCAAGCCTCGATCAGCGCGGAGCTGACACCCCGGCCCGCATGTGTCCGTCGCACCGCGAGCTTGTGCAGATATGCGGCCTCCCCCTTGAGGGCGTCGGGCCAGAACTCGGGATCCTCGGCCGACAAGGTGCAACAGCCGACGATGCCGTCGCTGCAACTCGCGACTAGGAGCTCGGATCTCAGGACGAAGGTCTCCGCGAATGTCCGGTCGATCCGCGCGACGTCCCAGGCGGGCGTTCCCTTGGCGGACATCCACGCCGCAGCGTCGTGCATCAGCCGCACAACCTCGTCGATATCACCCGAGCAGGCGACCCGAACGTTCGGAGGCTCCTCGCTGTCCATTCGCTCCCCTGGCGCGGTATGAACCGCCGCCTCATAGTGCAGTTTGATCCTGACGAGCCCAGCATGTCTGCGCCCACCTTCGCGGAACCTGACCAGGGTCCGCTAGCGGGCGGCCGGAAGGTGAATGCTAGGCATGATCTAACCCTCGGTCTCTGGCGTCGCGACTGCGAAATTTCGCGA
>NZ_JAKKOM010000073.1:0-5216 GCF_021739525.1 Klebsiella sp. 2019SCSN059
CTGAATCTGAGACAACATCTGGCAAGGCTGGGACGGAAGTCACTGTCGTTCTCAAAATCGGTGGAGCTGCATGACAAGGTCATCGGGCATTATCTGAACATAAAACACTATCAGTAAGTTGGAGTCATTACCATCATGAACATGAAAATACTGCCCTCTGCATATTCCCGTAATCCTATGCACTTTCTATTAGGTGGAGACGCAGAAGTTCTCATCTGGGAGCGATTATGGGATCGTTACAAAAGCAATGCTGAGGCACTAGAATATGATCTTCTCCTCACACCGCATCATTGTTCATGGCATTCACTTTCCTATGATAGCTGGTCACAATGGGGGGAGAATGCTGAAATTTGTGATGCGGCCCGTAATGCTTTAGGTCAGGCTCGTTCCGGGGCAACAATTGTATCGAGTAGCAATCAGATACTTGATGATGATTATGATCCACCGTGCATCCGGGCTAAGCGTGAGTATGAGGATATTCTGGACAGTGTTGATGGTTGGTTTAGCTGTACGGGGGATCTTAAAGATACAGCGTTCCTTGAATTTGAAGTGGCTGGAGACGGGAAGTTAATACCCGCTATTGTTGGTGCTGTTTCAGCTGCGGCAAGTGCTGCTACGGCCGCCGCCCCCAGGGCAGGTGTATCAAACCAATGATCGAATATTTCGAATTGGGTGAGCGCCTCGATTCATCGGGGCGCGATAGCCTTTATCCACAAACGATTTCGCTGCTTAAAGCATGCGAGAATCATCCTTACGTCACAGTCAGAGAATTACGATTTTCTGAAATAAATGATAACCGCTCGGAATATCTAATCATTGATGCTGCTGATGGGACTGTGGCTTCTGGTAATCAAGCCCGTATTCGTCGTAAAGAACGATTGGCTATTGAGGTCAATCCCAAATCAAGCATACCTATTTTGGTTCATGCATTGCGGAAAGATTTCCCTGTTCTTTCTCACCAGCATGCTGGAGAACCTGGCTCACCACGAATTCTTTGCCTATATGAGGTCTCCTGGAGCGCAGTTGAGCGCAGCTGGACACCCGAGAGATTCCTTGAGCGCATTTTTTGGTGGCTTAGAGAATCGGCCGAACTGCATCTACATCGAGAAGATCAGCCACTTGAGCAACTTTTTTATTTGAGTCCCTATCAGCTCATTTTGCCAGCCAATTACCCCGATTATCATCACGCGACTGACAATAAGCTCAGTCTCCAGATGGTCAGTAAGGGGCGACCGATTATTTTAAGGGCTGTACCAGAACAAGATACCTCAAGCGTTAAGCCATTTCGCTTATTAATTATTGCGGTTCCTCCTGTCGATGTTTCTACGGTGGCTACATATCCGGATAATCTGGGAAAATTAGAAGAACAACTTAATGAATGGGGAAGTGAGCTCCTAAAACCACTAACTGACGCTGTTTATGAAGCAATACCAAGTGATGGTATCCGCCCAACGTCTGGTAAAGGAGAAGGCTTACTTATCCTGCTTTGGGTCCCCCGTCTAAGAAACGGAGAAACAGAACGTACGGATGTAATGGGCTATGTTGTGCAAAGTTCATTCGGTGAACTTGCCACTGCACTAGATATGCTGGCGCCAAAAAATGAGCGAGGAGTACAGCATCGCGTACGGCTTCTTGGCGGACCAATTAGTACCAAGTGGCGACAATTACCGCTTTTACCAGTTGAAATACGTTCGGCTATGAAGGCCACACATGCGAGAGACATATCTGCCGTTGATTCAGAGAGTGCAGCTTTTCGAGGTATTTTAGCTGGAGTTGGCGCTCTTGGTAGTACATTGGCTGATATTTGGATTCGAATGGGTTGGGGGACATGGACTTTTATTGATCCAGATCGGCTTCTTCCACATAATTTGTCTCGCCATATTGGGTTTGATTGTCATATTGGAGTCTCAAAACCCCATATTATTCAGCATATTGCCGAATCTATTTATCCGCATGAGCCCCTCCCTCAGGCGATCCATAAAAGTATTCTTGATGACGATGATGATATTGCCAAGGCAGTGAATGAGGCTGACTTAGTTGTGGATGTCAGCACCACCTTTGAGGTGCCGAGGACTCTAGCGTTAAAAGATGATATACCCAGAATAGTTAGTCTGTTTCTGACTCCATCAGGTCAGTCTAGCGTGATGTTAATGGAGGATATAGACAGACAATGCCGAATTGATGCAATTGAGGGGCAATACTATCGGGCAATTTTGAGCAGTGAGTGGGGAAGTACTCACCTACAGCACAATTATGGCGATCGTTGGGTCGGTGGTGGATGTCGGGATATTTCTGTACGTATGTCCAGTGAATGTATTCATGTTCATGCCGGTATCCTCTCACGCCAACTTCGCCAGACTGCACTCAAAGGAGATGCTCGATTGTGTATCTGGGTATCTGATGAAATTTCAGGCGCGATGGATGCACATGAAATTGAACTCCATTCCGTGGTATCTATAATTTCTGGCGAATGGGTTGTTAAATATGACCAGGGCTTAGCGCAAAAATTGCAGCACACCCGTTTACAGGCACTGCCTAATGAAACAGGAGGTGCAATTGTTGGCATAACAGATTTTAAGAACAAAACGATTATTCTGGTTGACGTGTTCCCTGAACCTATCGACAGTAAATCCTCTCCAGCCTCCTTTGTCCGGGGAGAAGCGGGACAACAAGAAGCATTAGAACGGGTTCACCAGTTGACCGCTCGTGTTGTCGATTATGTTGGCGAATGGCACTCCCATCCTCAAGGTTTTTCAGCAAAAGCCAGTAATGAAGATGATAATTTAATCAAAAAATTACATCAGAAAATGCGTGTGGAGGGTTTACCTGCCGTGATGCTGATTGTTGCGGAAAACGATATCAATATTGTAGTCAGATAAAATTTTCCTCATCAGCGCTACAACGTTACTTGCAATTCTACATAATAAACTGGCCAAAAAATTCGGCATTCCTATGGGTTTACCCTGGTTTAAGTTGCGTGAGCAGCGCTTCCCGGAGCCCGTGATTGCCTTCTCCAGTAACTACGAGCTGTATGCCAGCATGAGCGCCAGAGTACATTTCTGCCTGGAGGAATTATCATCCCGTGTCGAAGAGTATTCCATCGATGAGTCTTTTATTTGGGCTGGTGGGATTGATAACTGCATGACGTTTGAGGAATACGGACATCAGCTAAGGGATCATGTTTTCCGCTGCACTGGACTGACGATAGGGGTAGGCCTGGCCCCTACAAAAACCCTTACTAAAGCCTGCCAGTATTCCAGTAAGACCTGGCCCCAGTTCGGAGGGGTACTCGCACTGACTGCAGGCCAGCGTAATCGGATAGATAAGATGCTTTCTCTGATGCCGGTAGAGGAGGTGTGGGGGGTTGGTGGACGAACCACAAGTAAGCTTCATGCAATGGGCATAACCACTGCGCTGGAGCTGGCTCGTACTAACCCTGCATTCATAAGACGAAACTTCACCGTAGTTCTTGAACGAACAGTGAGGGAACTACGGGGGGAAAGTTGTATCGACCTGGAGGATGCCCCGCCACCAAAACAACAGATCATATGCAGCAGGAGCTTTGGGCAGCGTATAACAACGCATGAATCCATGCGGCAGGCAATTTGCCAGTATGCTGAACGTGCTGCGGAAAAATTGCGCCAGGAACGTCAGTACTGCGGTCAGGTATCAGTTTTCATAAAAACCTCGCCTTTTTCAAAACATGAACCCTATTACAGCAAAGTCTCCAGCGAATAGCTCTGCATTCCATCACGTGATACGCGGGACATTATCGCGGCGGCGGGCCGGGCTCTGGATAAAATCTGGAAAGAAGGACATAACTATGCAAAGGCGGGTGTCATGCTCAACGATTTCCGTCCCTGCGGAGTTACCCAGCTATCGTTATTTGATGAAGGTAGGTCGTATGCAAACAGTGACGCGCTCATGAACGTACTGGATACGATAAACAACTCAGGCAAAGGTAAAGTATGGTTTGCCGGTCGGGGCATCGCACCGGCGTGGTCAATGAAGAGAGATATGCTCTCTCCAGCCTATACTACGAGGTGGGACTCGATACCGATCGCTACACTCTGAGGTATCGCAATCAGGAAAAATGCCTTCCGTCTGCTGGTGGTTGATATTTGCTCTGGTGTTACCATTTGGGTATAATGTAATGACCAAATGGAGGTTTGCTATGAAAACTTTTAGTTTGTCCTCAAGTCCAGCCAGACCACAGCGCCTCTGGCAGGTTGCCGGGTTAAATAATGCTGATGGTGTAGCGCTCCTGGGCCAAATCAATGAAGGCCTGGACGGGAAGGTGGTGAACCGGATCACTGACTGGGCCAGAATAACCCAGAATGACCTGAGAAAAATGTCCGGTATCCCGTCAACCACATTTAGCCGCAGTGTGAAGGCACGTTTTAACCCGGAACAAAGTGAACGTCTGGTACGGATTATCCGCGTTATTGATCGGGCGGTAGATTTGTTTGAAGGCGACAGGGAAGCCGCACAGAAGTGGTTGAACGAACCTAACCGGGCATTGAGCTGGAAAGTGCCAGCAGACCTGATGGCATCCGAAACTGGAGCCTATGAGGTCATTAAGCTGATTACGCGTCTGGAGCATGGGGTGTACTCGTGATCCTCTACAGGCTGACGAAAACAAAGTATCTTTCTACGGCCTGGACCGGATATGGTGCGAAAGAGGCTGGTGGGCGCTGGAATAGCGTGGGGGTGTCAATGGTATATGTCTCCGAAACAGCATCACTAACGATGCTGGAGACGCTGGTACACCTGCATGCGGCACAGATAATGGACTCTTTCACGCTACTGAGTATCGATGTGCCTGATGAACTGATCCAAAGCGCAAACATGGATGAATTACCGGACAACTGGGCTGATGAGGATGCGCCTCAGGAACTGGCTGATTACGGAGATGCCTGGTCATTTACCAGGAGCTCGGTTGCACTGCGTGTTCCCTCAGCCTTATCGCCGGTAGAGTTCAATTATCTGTTAAATCCTGAGCACCCTGAGTTTTACGGGATCGTGCAGAAGGCTCAACAGATACCGTTCCGGTTTGATAGTCGTCTTAAACCTGACAGGAAGTGAAGCAAAGGAGGAGAGGGCGTTGTCATGATGCCTGGCGCTCCTGTCCGGTGTCACGGCTTTGTTGAATAAATCGAACTTTTGCTGAGTTGAAGGATCAGATCACGCATCCTCCCGACAACACAGACCATTCC
>NZ_JAKKOM010000074.1:0-4854 GCF_021739525.1 Klebsiella sp. 2019SCSN059
TAAGCAGAGTTTTTGAAATGTAAGGCCTTTGAATAAGACAAAAGGCTGCCTCATCGCTAACTTTGCAACAGTGCCTTAAAAAGAGTATAGGTTTTTATTGCGATAAACTAGGTTTCACTTTGGTTCACCATGAAGATGGATTCGCAGTTCTAATGTGTAATGAGGTTCGGATTCATCTATGGGAGGCAAGTGATGAAGGCTGGCGCTCTCGTAGTAATGATTCACCGGTTTGTACAGGTGCGGAGTCGTTTATTGCTGGTACTGCTAGTTGCCGCATTGAAGTAGAGGGAATTGATGAATTATATCAACATATTAAGCCTTTGGGCATTTTGCACCCCAATACATCATTAAAAGATCAGTGGTGGGATGAACGAGACTTTGCAGTAATTGATCCCGACAACAATTTGATTAGCTTTTTTCAACAAATAAAAAGCTAAAATCTATTATTAATCTGTTCAGCAATCGGGCGCGATTGCTGAATAAAAGATACGAGAGACCTCTCTTGTATCTTTTTTATTTTGAGTGGTTTTGTCCGTTACACTAGAAAACCGAAAGACAATAAAAATTTTATTCTTGCTGAGTCTGGCTTTCGGTAAGCTAGACAAAACGGACAAAATAAAAATCTAAATATGCTTGAACAACTTGTAACTTAAATTCATAACTGTATTTTGCCATAAAAAATGACCTCCCATAAGTTAGATTTTTGGTCTAACTTATGGGGGTCAGTTCATTCTACACTTGGGCTGCATGTTTTGATTAATTATCTAATATCTCCGGATCTCCTGTAAAGGAATATAAAACTGCCTGCATGTTTTTCAAATAAAATACGGTGAATTTCCCATCATCAGCGCTATACATATCTCTCAAAGGCGGATTTGCTTCAAGCATTGCTTCCCTTGCTTCCACGGTATCATCAATTACGGCTTCGCCGGTGAGCCGAATCCATTTTCCTTTTGCCATACCTGAGACTTCCACCTTTGAATTTGCCAATAACTGCTGATAAACTTTTTTCTGATTGGTTGTACCAAGATAGACCTTGCCATTCCTCTCCATGGCTGCATTAAACGGTCTGACCCTTGGCTGGTCTCCTTCAACGGTTGCAAAATAATAAGTTTTTGCTTCATTTAAAAAATCAACAACTTGACTCATCCTTTTTTACCTCCATAAATAAATTTTTCTTTACTTTTCTTTGACCTAAATTCCACGTGCATTTTTTATTAGCTTAAAAGAACATAAGCACGCCTTTGGCGTGAGCATCGCGGCAAAGCCGCTCTATTTCTAGGCAACTCTCTTCTCGTCTTTTATACTCTGCTTCATGTATATTCCCAGACCCACTAAACTGCTATTTCAATATGACGACGGATGGAACCGCTTCATTGATAACAACCCTGTCGATGAATGGCAACTCCTCTGTGTTGAAAAGATGCTCGCCTGTAGCACCTGCGCGATGGGCGTTCGACGTTATTGCTGTTCTTCTCCTGAATGCACGCATTCGCGCTTCTTTTGTCAAACCTGTAAATCCAAAGCTTGCAGTGCGTGTGGGCTCAAAGGCACCGAACAGTGGATCGCCCAACAACGGCATATTTTGCCAGATTGCGAATGGCAACATATCACTCTCACGATGCCGCACTTGCTTTGGCCTTTTTTCAATAACAACTGGGCCTTGCTCAACCAACTCTTTCGCTGTGCCACCCGTGCTATGCTCAAATACGCTAGACGCCTTGGACTCGACATTGGCATTTTTTGTGCACTGCACACCTATGGTCGCCAACTCAATCAACATCCCCACATTCATTTATCCGTCACCCGAGGCGGTCTCACCAAATACGACACCTGGAAGCCGATTTTCTTTAAAAAGAAAGACGTCGAAAAAGTCTGGCGCAGTGCCGTTATTCGGCTCCTTCGAGACAACTATGTTCAGTTACAACCGAATAAATTGCCTGGTTTCGGGCATATTCGCGATTACCCAACGTGGTGTCGTTACCTCAATGCCCAGTTTCAACGTTATTGGAAACTCCATTTTGCTAAGAAAACCCGAGGCGCGTGGCACAACGTCAAATATCTAGGGCGTTACTTAAAACGTCCGCCTATCTCGGCCTCTCAATTGAAACACTACAGCGGCGGCACCGTGCTCCATCATTATTATGATCACCACAGCCAGCAACATCGGCGACAAATTTTATCCCAAGAAGAAATGATAAGACGTTATGTCAGTCATATCCCAGCTCGCCATTTTAAAATGATCCGCTATTACGGTTTTTTAGCCAATCGCAAACGTGGGCACTTATTACCTAAAGTGTATGACGCGTTGGACATGATTCATCCTAACGTGCCTGAAAAACCGGGGTTTGCAGCCCTGACCAAAGGATTTTTAAACACGGATCCGTACCAATGTATTTTATGCGGAAACCGACTGCGGTTTATGAGTGCCGAAAAAGGCCTACACGCGGTCACTTTACTGTCAGAAAGGCGGGATAAAATGGCTAAAAAGCGATGGTTACAAACCGCAGCCTAGGATCAGTGTGCCTATCATTTCAGTTTTTGGTTAAAAATAGTGCGGTTACGCGTTAGCAAGGTTAAGTTTAAATACGATAGAGACCTTTTAGTAGACTCTGATGACGAAACATATCGTTATTAACTCATTAAACTGTTAATCGAATTTCCTAACCATGAACACTATTTCACGAAGAATTTAAACTGATACTCCCACATTGTAACATTATTTACCACCACCTTTCAATCTTTTTCAATAAATTATTGATTGCAACTTTTGAGTAAAGATACTTATTAAACCCTGCAAGTTATCCACAGAGCAACACTCGATTTTCAAGATGATATCTTTATTATACCAGACATTTTTCATACACTTCCTTGTACGGATAGTTTTCTGACAAATTCATAATTACAGTTCTTGCGGTTTTACCCAATTTGTGTAGGGCTTATTATGCACGCTTAAAAATAATAAAAGCAGACTTGACCTGATAGTTTGGCTGTGAGCAATTATGTGCTTAGTGCATCTAACGCCGGAGTTAAGCCGCCGCGCGTAGCGCGGTCGGCTTGAACGAATTGTTAGACATCATTTACCAACTGACTTGATGATCTCGCCTTTCACAAAGCGAATAAATTCTTCCAAGTGATCTGCGCGTGAGGCCAAGTGATCTTCTTTTTGTCCCAGATAAGCTTGCTTAGCTTCAAGTAAGACGGGCTGATACTGGGCAGGTAGGCGTTTTATTGCCCAGTCGGCAGCGACATCCTTCGGCGCGATTTTGCCGGTTATTGCGCTGTACCAAATGCGGGACAACGTAAGCACTACATTTCGCTCATCGCCGGCCCAGTCGGGCTGCGAGTTCCATAGCTTCAAGGTTTCCCTCAGCGCCTCGAATAGATCCTGTTCAGGAACCGGGTCAAAGAATTCCTCCGCTGCCGGACCTACCAAGGCAACGCTATGTTCTCTTGCTTTTGTAAGCAGGATAGCTAGATCAATGTCGATCATGGCTGGCTCGAAGATACCCGCAAGAATGTCATTGCGCTGCCATTCTCCAAATTGCAGCTCGCGCTTAGCCGGATAACGCCACGGGATGATGTCGTCATGCACGACAAGGGTGACTTCTATAGCGCGGAGCGTCTCGCTCTCGCCAGGGAAAGCCGAAGCCTCCATAAGATCATTGAGCAATGCTCGCCGCGTCGTTTCATCAAGCTTTACGGCCACAGTAACCAACAAATCAATATCGCTGTATGGCTTCAGGCCGCCATCCACTGCGGAGCCGTACAAATGCACGGCCAGCAACGTTGATTCCAGATGGCGCTCAATGACGCTTAGCACCTCTGATAGTTGGTTCGAAATTTCGATGGTCACCGCTTCCCTCATGATGTCTAACGGGCGAGGTAAGCCGACCGCAGAATGCGGGTCGGCTTGACCGAAATGTTAGAACCAGAAGCCAAAACGGATAACTTGAATTTGGCGACGGGCGCTAACCGTGAAAAAACGCTGCGCCACCGAGGCGGCACAGCACTGCAAAAACGATAGCTGCTTGCGCTTGCTACGCAAGGGCTAGAGGCCAAAAAGACTGAAAACCTGCGCAGCCCATGCAGGCGAAGCCCGGAAAAAAGGCAAAACAGGCACTGAATAACGCCTGAAAAGCTAAATGCCGTTTGAATAAACATGAGCTAAATAAAGCTGGGTTTCAGTGGTGCTAACGTTGGACGTAACGAGAGCCGGAGCGCAGCGGAGGGAACCAAAATGCGCAGCATTTTGGCGTCCCGTTGACGGAATGGTTAGCCGTTTCGACGCGCATAAACGGAGTGGGTGTACGGAATTACAGCTTGAATGGTTTCGGTTGAGACAAGCTCGAATTCTGTTTCGTTGAGCATTGGGAAGAAGGCGTCACCCTCGAAGGTTTGATGTACCTCAGATAGAAACACGCCGTGGGCGTGAGGTAGTGCCAGAGTGTATATCTCAGCTCCGCCCGCGACGTAGAGTTCATTGCCGAGTTCGGATGCCAAAGCGATAGCGTGCGACAGCGTTGAAACAACTACGCAGCCAGTGGCGCGGTAGTTAGCTTGGCGTGAGATTACCAATGTGTGACGGTTCGGTAGAGGCTTGCCGATAGACTCAAAGGTCTTTCGCCCCATGACAACGACTTTTCCCTCAGTGAGTCTGCGAAAAATCTTCTGCTCACCCGGAATTTTCCAGGGGATATTAGGACCATTGCCAATAACCCGATTGGCTCCCATCGCAGCAACGAGATAAATGCGTACTGATTCCGAGTTCATATGGCTAACTTTGTTTTAGGGCGACTGCCCTGCTGCGTAACATCGTTGCTGCTCCATAACATCAAACATCGACCCACGGCG
>NZ_JAKKOM010000075.1:0-4801 GCF_021739525.1 Klebsiella sp. 2019SCSN059
TCGCGAAATTTCGCAGTCGCGACGCCAGAGACCGAGGGTTAGATCATGCCTAGCATTCACCTTCCGGCCGCCCGCTAAATATCTCCTTTTGGGTTGTTAATAAAACATCCAATAAGTTGACTGTGCGTGAAAAAGAAAGTTTTGTGTGATGGCGTTGAAGATCGCACCGTTAAGCTCTTATGTGGGATGGTGCAGAGCTCGACGACTACCGATAAAACGCAACCGCCGCAAACAGACAAGAAAAAGCCCCAACTGATAACAGTTGGGGCTTCAGTATTGTGATTGGTGGAGCAATAGCACCCTGAACCCAAAACCTTCTCGCTCAACCGGTAGTGGCTGATAACAACTCGTGAGGGCTATTGCGGGTTAAGCATTTAGCGATGTCTAGGGCCAGACTGGACGTCTGAACGCAAGCCGCTGATACTGTACATAACCACAGTATCAGCGGAGGATACCCATGTCGCTGGCAAGGAACGCCACGGCGAGTCAATCGCCCACTCAAACAAACGGTTACGAACGCCACCAACCCGACCAGACGCTGCTCTACCAGCTGGTTGAGCAGCACTACCCAGCCTTCAAAGCCTCACTCGAAGCCCAAGGTCAACACCTGCCTCGCTACATCCAACAAGAATTCAACGACCTCCTCCAATGTGGCCGTCTGGAGTATGGTTTCATGCGGGTTCGCTGCGAGGATTGTCATCACGAGCGTCTGGTCGCCTTCAGCTGTAAACGACGCGGCTTTTGCCCTAGCTGCGGTGCCCGCCGGATGGCCGAGAGTGCGGCGCTGCTGATAGACGAAGTCTTCCCCAAGGAGCCCATTCGCCAGTGGGTGCTCAGCTTTCCTTTCCAGCTACGCTTTTTGCTGGCTCGCCATCCCCAGCTGATGGGCCAGGTCTTGAGTATCGTCTATCGTACACTCTCAACTCATCTGATCAAAAAAGCCGGTTACACCAAAGCCTCTGCACAAACTGGCTCAGTGACTCTTATCCAACGCTTTGGCTCCGCGCTAAATCTCAATGTCCACTACCACATGCTGTTTCTCGATGGTGTCTATGCCGAAGATGACTATGGCAAGCAACGCTTCCATCGTGTCAAGGCACCCACTTACGATGAGCTGAATACGCTCGCTCACACCCTCAGCCATCGCATCGCTCGCTGCATGGAAAAGCGTGGGATTTTGGAGCGTGATGCCGAGAATACGTGGTTGACACTGGAAGAGGGCGAAGACGATACGCTGACTCAATTACATGGTGCTTCGGTTACGTATCGCATTGCCGTCGGCCCCCAGCAAGGGCGCAAAGTCTTCACCCTGCAAACCTTGCCAGGGCGTGAGGATAAAGCCGACTCAAGCAGTCGAGTAGCCAACCATGCTGGTTTCTCGCTACACGCCGGTGTGATGGCCGAAGCGCATCAGCGGGATAAGCTTGAGCGCTTGTGTCGCTACATTAGTCGGCCAGCGGTTTCAGAAAAACGTCTGGCATTAACCGCCAATGGGCAGGTGCGTTACGAGCTCAAAACTCCGTACCGCAATGGCACCACCCATGTGATCTTCGAGCCGCTGGACTTCATCGCCAAACTCGCTGCGTTGGTACCTAAGCCGCGAGTCAACCTCACACGCTTCCACGGCGTCTTTGCACCGAACAGCAAACACCGAGTTCAAGTAACACCCGCCAAGCGGGGCAAGAAGCCCGACAAATCGGAAGGTCTCGATACTAACTGGCGTGACAAGAGTCCTGCAGAGCGCCACCGCGCCATGACCTGGATGCAACGCCTCAAGCGAGTCTTCAATATTGATATTGAAGTCTGCGAACACTGCGGCGGTCACGTCAAAGTGATTGCCAGCATCGAAGATCCGAAGGTCATTGAGCAGATTCTCAAGCATCTGAAACAGAAAACAGCCAAGGCGAATGCCGCCAAGCAGCGTGAGCTGCCACCAGAACGAGCGCCGCCACTGACTCCCAGCCTGTTCGATCCATCACAGAGTCGTCTCTTTGACTGACGACCCCAAATCCAACACTGCTCAACACTGCCAACTTTTAAACGGGGCGGTGGGGCAGTTTGTATCTCTCGAGCTATCAGGCTAGAGATTTTACCGCCAAATCGAACCTTATTAGAGCGGTTTAGGCTGGACCGGCAGTTAAAATTGGGGCTTGAGCGGTAAACGAGTGAGGGAATTTCAGGTAAGATACTTCGGATGAGGAGCAAAAAGGTGGTTTATACTTCCTATACCCGCTGGCGCAACAGCATGGCATCAACATCTGATAAATAACCCCAACGAAACCCCGGCCTGTCCGGGGTTTTTTATATCAGCTTACTGAATGAATATTGCTCAAAATTAAAGAGGGATCAGATGCAATTACAATCAGGACAGAATATTCCACTACATACTACGGACCTGACGCTCAGACTTGATTATCTGTCATCGTACAGTTTTAGTAGTGAACCAGAAACCTGCCTGTTTATGCTGAATGCTGACGGGAAAGTCACCGGTGACGCAGACTTTATCTTCTACAACAATCGGAGTGCTGCCGGTGGAGCTGTAAAACTGCTTCCCGGCCACCAGCATGCGAACCTTCAGCTTGCGCTGGAACGCATTCCCGAAACCATTCAGAAAATCGCTATAACGCTGGTGATAGATGGCAATGACACGATCAGCGGACTCTCGCAACTCCGGCTGACGGCAACCGGCATCGCTGAATTCAATGTCGACCTGAAGGGCCGTAGTGAGAAAGCGGTGATTATGGGCGAGATTTACCGTCATCAGGGGCAATGGAAACTCCGTGCTCAGGGGCAGGGGTTTAACGGTGGACTGGAGCCACTTGCCGTCAGCTATGGTGTCGATGTCGCACAACCAGAAGATACCCCAACGCAACCAGCCCGGATCAGTCTGGAGAAAAAACTGGAAGGGAAAGCCCCCGCGCTTATCAGTCTGGCAAAAAAAGCCAGTGTTTCTCTTGCCAAACACAAGCTGGAGACGGTTGAAGCCAGAGTCGCTTTTGTTCTTGATGCCTCAGGCTCTATGACCGGTCAGTTTAAAAAGGGACATGTGCAGTCCGTTCTCGACCGTATAGCCGTCCTGTCAGTCCAGTTCGATGATGACGGTACGATGGATGTGTGGGGCTTTGCTGAGCGTCACAAGAAATACCCTGACGTCACCCTGGACAATCTTGACGGATATGTTGCGGCTATCCAGAACACGGGTAAACGATCTGCCTGGGAAATCCTTCCGGGCCTGGGCGGGACAAACAACGAGCCGCCGGTCATGAATGAGGTGATCGACTTCTTCAAGGACAGCATACTGCCCGTTTATGTTGTCTGCATTACGGATGGCGGGATTAGTAAAACCCGTGAAATCAAAGAAGCCATACGCCGCTCGGCCAACTACCCCATTTTTTGGAAATTTGTGGGCCTCGGCGGTTCAAATTACGGTATTCTCGAAAAACTGGATACCTTCAGCGATCGGCGAATCGATAACAGCAACTTCTTTGCCATCGATAACTTCGCAACGGTGAAGGATGAGGAGCTGTACGAGCAACTTCTGGAAGAGTTTAAAGACTGGCTGGATCAGGCAAAAATAGCGGGTATTCTGTGAGCCTTCGCCCCGGAAAGGGGCGATAATTTACCGGATAGGTAGTTCGAAAGGAACTTTTCCCCGACGCCAGGTCGCATGGAAGTGCCGCCAGTGAGGGTCGGCTGCAGCTGACAGTAGTTCGTAATCCCCTCGTGTGTCTCCCCATGCCCGCAGATGATAATTTTTCAAAGGACCGTACTCTTTTTCCAGCCGGATAATTTTCTGGCTACACCGGCAGTTATGCCCACTAATACGCCCGGTAAGTATCCCTTCTTTGACCTCAAGCTGTGTGCCTATCACTTTGATGCCCAGCCTGTCGGCAAATGGCCTGAGTACCATTTCTGGTGAAGCAGAACATAATGTCACTTCCGCGCCGGAATTCACTTCATTCGCCACGGCCATCAGGCCTGCAGGACGCATAAGCCGACTCCAGTAGACCTGGCAAAATTTCTCAGCATTTTTGGATAGCCATTTCTCGTCAACCCCAGTAAGGAAGGTTGTGATGAGAATTTCTTTCAGTTCATCACGTGTCATCTTCTTCCCCATACAGCGTAACGTGGGAAGAGCCATTGTGACGATACGACGGGAAAAAGCCCGATTGCCAAAGGCAAACCGCAGAAAAGGGATAAAGCTGTCATGCCGTGTTAGTGTGCCGTCAAAATCAAATACAGAGAGCATACGGGACTGAATGACATTCATCGTAATCTTCTTCCTGGTAAAATGGGGGAACAGCTTCCTACAGGTTTGACTATACCATTCAGGCAATAATATTGGTAATCGGCCACAGAAGGTGAAGAAAGTTACTTTTTATGATGTTCGCTTCGCTCAGCAAACTAAAGGTTCGTCACGTACTCCCGGTTTTCTCGATGACTTGCCCGCTGTCACTGGCTCATTCTTCGCAGCTCTTGACAGTTTTAATACGGAATACATCGCGCCGTTGGCGACGGTCCCGGCAATAATAGAAAAATTTTAACGCGCCTCTCTGAGCTGTTTTTTAGAGGCAATTAATACTCACCCAGGTTATAAACCCTCATTTTCGTTATCTCAGACTCTTTTCATAAACACTAAATATTAATGTATTGCACATACCATCATCAGGTGGGTATATGTAAAGAAATCAACATTGATAGGAATTTTCTTAGTGGTAGGGTAATTTAGGGAAGGTGCGAATAAGCGGGGAAATTCTTCTCGGCTGACTCAGTCATTTCATTTCTTCATGTTTGAGCCGAT
>NZ_JAKKOM010000076.1:0-4668 GCF_021739525.1 Klebsiella sp. 2019SCSN059
GCTGACCCTCGCGCCCCGCCAGGAGCGAGCACCGGATCCCCGTCCGGCAGCGGACAGTAAATTTGCCGGTCGGGAGGGTGTGATTTACACCGTTCAGGGCAAAGGCGGCCTGGTCAGGGAAGTCCTGATACCGTCCCCCCTGGCTGAACGTCTGGAGCATGTCAGGCTGGCGAGCCCGGTCCGGGTGACCGATCGCGGCGTGTTTTACCAGAGTCAGTACGCCATTGGCGGAGGACAGCGCTGGTCGAACGCTTTCAGTGCCGCCTCCATGCGTACCCTGGGCTGGTCACGGGGGGCACACGGCGTGCGTCACAGCTACGCCCAGCAACGGATGCAGGAGCTGCAAAAACTCGGTCTGGTTCGTGATATGGCCCTGCGCACCGTCAGCCAGGAAATGGGCCATTTTCGTCCGGAAATCACGGAGACATACCTGCGATGACAAGAACATTTATTTTATTGTGTACCGGTGTTTTCGCCATCGCGTACGCCCTGTATGAGCTGAATCACTATGGCGTTTACTATCCGGACGTCAGCAATCCTGAGGCGTTTACTGGCTGGAAGGCGGTCACCGAACTCGGTCCCGCTATCCTGGCAACGGGGATCGCAGCCACAGCGTTCTCGCTGTGGCTGTTCATTTTGTTTTTCAGAGGCTCAGAGTCCCGCCGGATACAGCGCGAGATAAGCGGATATCAGCAGGCACTGAGGGAGGCAGAAGAGGCTCACAGAGCCAGACAAAATACCCTTATTCAGAATCACAACCTGGAGACAGCGGCCCTGCGAAGCCACTACATTGGTGCTGAGGATGTACTGCGGGAAGCGTTTGCGCAAAAAGAAAGCCTCTTGCTTCAGGCGGTGCAGAATGCCCGGAAAGAAGCCAGAAAGGAGCTGGAAGAACAGAGGGAGGCACTGAATCAGCGCGAATCCATCCTGCAGAAAAAGGAGCTGGCGCTGGAAACAACCCTGGAGAAGGCCCGGAAATATGTGGCCGGGGAGCGGCATAACACCGAGCTGGCCCGTCTGGAAGCAGAGAAAGCAGAGGAAAGACGGAGAAATGCCTGCGCGACGGCGGAACGGCGCAGACGGAAACTGGAAAAACTCCAGGCCACTGGCGGAACAGCAGGGCAAAAACACTGAGACATTTCAGGACTGCCAGAAACGCCACCAGGGCCGGGTCGTGTTCTGCCGCTGATCTTCCCGGTTCTCCAGCAACAACATCGCCTGTTTCAGACTGTCGATATGTGAATCTTTTGAGGCAAGAAGGGTGTTCAGGTGTTCAATTTCCTGTTTCAGAATGTAAATGACCTGTTCATTACGGTCAGAAGTGACTGTGTCACGCTGTCCACTGACCTGTTCTTCCGCCTGTTCAACGGATACCGGCGCAAAGGCACCAAACACCCGCAAAAGCTCTGAAGTCTCGAGCATTTTCGCATTCCGTTCACCCCGACAGGTGGACAGTTCACCGGCTTTAATTAACCTGTGCAGGGTTGTCCTGCTCTTACCCGTCAGGCGTGCAGCCTCACTGATCGACACGTTCGCCATCAGTCACCCTCCTGTAGTGCATCCAGTCTGAGGGACAGTGTACGGAAAAGATGCTCCGCATCATCGTGGAGTTTCTCACAAAGGTCAGCCTCCGCATCGAGATCAAGCTCGTTAAGCTTCTCCAGCAGGAGCAGGGACTGATTCTGGATGAATTTAGCCATGTTCAGGGCAGTTTTCTGTTGTTTCGTCATAAGGGGCCTCAGGGCGTCAGTGCTCAGTGTAAAACCGGTCTCTTTTCCGCTTCCTCGCTCACTCAGTCGCTACGCTCCTGCCGTTCGGCTGCGGCGAGCGGACGGGGCACACAGACAGAAAAGTCATCGCCACCACCCGGAAAAGGAAAAGGAAAAGAACAGACGGGAGAAGGCCACGGCGTTGCCGTTTTTCCATAGGCTCCGCCCCCCTGACAAGCATCACAGAAACGGACGCTCAAATCAGCGGTGGCGAAACCCGACAGGACTTTAAAGATACCAGGCGTTTCCCCCTGGTGGCTCCCTCGTGCGCTCTCCTGTTCCTGCCTTTCGGTTTACCGGTGTCATTCCGCTGTTATGGCCGCGTTTATCTCATTCCACGCCTGACACTCAGTTCCGGGTAGGCAGTTCGCTCCAAGCTGGACTGTATGCACGAACCCCCCGTTCAGTCCGACTGCTGCGCCTTATCCGGTAACTATCGTCTTGAGTCCAACCCGGAAAGACATGCAAAAGCGCCACTGGCAGCAGCCACTGGTAACTGATTTAGAGGAGATAGTCTTGAACTTATGCGCCGGTTAAGGCTAAACTAAACGAACAGTTTTGGTGACTGCGCTCCTCTAACTAGCCAGTTACCTCGGTTCAAAGAGTTGCTGCTCTGAGAACCTTCGAGAAAACCGCCTTGCTGGGCGGTTTTTTCGTTTACAGAGCAAGAGATTACGACGAGGCTGAATGAATCTCAAGATTTCATTTAGTCTGCCCCCCGATCATTCAAAGTTTTGGCGTAGTTCTGACCCGCTCCCCGTGATTTGTTATATACCCACCACGGGGGCATTAGTTTTTTTTATTTTTTTTTTGATGATATGTACAAAACCAGTGGTTAAGAATAATCTTAGCAGCCTTAACAAACACATACAAAAACAGCGGTTATGTTTCATCTCACCACAATAAGTAACGACAGTATCATGCTAAAAAAAGATGATATTATCTTTATGAAATCATAACAGGCTGTTTTTATTAAATTAATCAGGCATTTATGGACTGGATTTCACTTGCTATCGCCATTGCTCTACTTGTTGTAGCTGTCTACTCAGGAATCTCATACTACAAAGAAAAAAAAACAATCAGCCGTGTATTTAGGCGATAGCGCCCTATTTACCATAACGTCTTCTTACGCGCACCGCGAAAACGGCCTCAGGGCGTTTCTGGTGGTTAACGGGCAAAAGGTGGTGGCAAGTACACCGAAAACCGCCAGAAACGCGCCTGATTTATTTTACGCATATGCATGGCTATGCACACCACCGCATAGCCGGTGATTTCGGCCGAGAAAAGGGCCCCGGACGTTAAAAGCATAAAAGAACGGGCCATCCAGGCCCGTCAAATGAGGACAATTCTGTAAAAGGACCGTCGCACCTGGTGCGGTGCCGGCGACAAGAAAAAGGTAGCTCATATCAGCCCTCACCGGCGAAAAATATTTCCTGGCCACCTCAACCGCCACACGCTGTGTTCCCGTTAACTCGTGCAGATAACGCAGGAACATCCTGTTTTCCTCTGCATGCGCCTCCTCACTGCCCTGTGCGTGGTATTCCACTATCGCGTTCACCACGGACTCACCGACCTGCATCGTCTGACCTCATCTGCACTTTCATCACACCGTTTCAGATCCCGCCTCCTCGCCATGATGTGAAACGGTGACCGGGCAGGCAAATTTTTTGTCTGTCCGGTCACCGTTGGCGGGGTCCGGGGCGGTCAGTCCCGGTGTTTTTTATTCCGCCAAATCAGCACCTGCGACACCAGCTATGTACGACGCATAAATGCGCCTGTACATAGCGGGTGTCGCTATTGAGCGGAGTCAGGCGCAACATTTAAAAAACAACATTCACACGCACGAAAAACCTGGCTAGTATTTAGTCAAACCATGAGGAGGCGCACTCTGACGCGCACCTGCCTACCGGCAGCAGGTAAAACAGCCGGGTCCCTCCGGGGATACTGTACCGGGCAGCCCAATCCGAGAATCCTGAGAAAACAGCTAAAATCTGCGAGACCGGCAATCAGGTCAGGCCATTCCCTGGCTTAAGGGACGTTATCAGCCGCGAGCAGTCCGGGCTGAACCACGAGAGGTTCGAACGAGGGCGATCGGCGCATGCCGCAGTGACCGTTAACGTAACGGCCACTGATGTTCTTACACCCAATCCGGAGCACAGATGCAATTTGATACCGCTGCCGAACTGGCCGCCCTGCAGGCGCAGACCCGCCGTATCCGCCAGGTCCGCTACCGTCCCTCCCGCCTTGACCGCTATACCGGCGAACTGCTGAGCCTGTACCAGGCCGGGGCCAGTGCAGCGGAGCTGCAACGCTGGCTCCGGGCCCGGCGAATCAAGGTGGTGTTGTCCACGGTTACCCGCTGGCTGGAAAAAAATGGCTAAATTCGCCAGCGCTGCCCGCCAGGCGGCTGGCGTGATAAAACCACTCCAGGGAAATATTCTGCGCTCTGTCGGCACAGTCCGGAATTACGAGCAGGGACTGACCCGCGTCGCAGAGTGGATGAAAGCCAACCGGATTAATCACGGCGATTTACGCACACTGACACCGGCGCAGGCCATCACCTACCTGGAGCAGCGCGGGGAGCAGGTTGGCCAGAAAACGCTCGATATGGAACGCCAGGCCATCCAGGCCATGATGATCCACGTGACGCAGACCCTCCCTGCCGGCGAACACCTGCCGGTGGTGAAATCGGAGCAGGCACAGATCCTGAGCAGCCGGGCCTACAGCCCGGACCAGGTGGCCCTGATTGCCGCTGCACAGCAGCCCGCCAACGCTCTGGCCACCGCGATTGCCCTGGCCGCCGGATTACGCGCCCATGAACTGCTGACCCTCGCGCCCCGCCAGGAGCGAGCACCGGATCCCCGTCCGGCAGCGGACAGTAAATTTGCCGGTCGGGAGG
>NZ_JAKKOM010000077.1:0-4401 GCF_021739525.1 Klebsiella sp. 2019SCSN059
GGGTTGTTTTACCCTGCCGGGGTATCAGGACGCCGATGGACGCCAAGTGGCCGGACTGCGAACAAGGGGGTTGTTTTGCCCTGTTGGGTTGTCATGAAGCCGATGGGCGTCAAGGGGCCGGACTGCGAACAAGGGGGTTGTTTTGCCCTGCCGGGTTGTCATGAAACCGCTGGGCGTCAAGGGGCTGGACTGCGAACAAGGGGGTTGTTTTGCCCTGCCGGGCTTCCATGAAGCCGCTGGGCGTCAAGGGGCCGGACTGCGAACAAGGGGGTTGTTTTGTCATGTCGGGTTAACATGAAGCCGTTGGATCTCAAGGAGCCGGACTGCGAACAAGGGGGTTGCTTTGCTTTTAATGGATTATAAAGTCATGACCCCTAAGGGCCATGACCATACCATTTTATGATTATTTTGATTTGCCAATACTAACTTTAATTAAACGTTCTATTTCATTAATGGTTGACTGGCTTATACGCTTGAACTCAAAACTTACTTTTTGACCGTCTTGGCTCTTCCTGACACGTGCGTAAGTATCCTTATCTTCGAAATCTATAATATCTGACACAGTCCATTTAGGCGGTTTATTTGCATCATTACAGAGAATGGTAAGTACTGAATGCAAACCATCTAAAATGGATTTCTGGACTTCCTCAATATCATTAACGTTAATGATCTTATTGTCTTCTGTCCCGACTTCAGATGTTAGCTCTGACAAAGGGATTTTATGGGCAATAGCAACTTTTTCAATTTTAGCCAATTTACCATAGTAAGTATTAGGTATCCCTTCACTATCAGGGAAAATTCTAATTAGTTCTTCGTTAACTTTAGCCGCCTGGATTCTCTTTCTTACCGACTCAACGCTAATGTTAAAATAAGAAGCAAGTTCCTCATTGGTTTTGAACTCTTCATTTTTCATGATTTGAAGGTACTTAATACCCACTTCACGATATGAGAACCTTTTCGCTGTTTGTGCAGCATTTACAATACAATCGACATCTTCACGACTTACCTCTTCATCAAATGCCCATAACGGCAGGTCTGCCAAACATTTGATGCAGCAATAACGACGCCGACTACCCTCAATCAGGTAATATTTACCGTCGCGGTATACAGCAATAGCTTCAGTAGTAACCCCATTTTCTTTTATAAGGGGGAGTATTTCCCTTGTTGAAAGGTCGTCAATTGCCTCTTGATTTCGAGGGTTTAGCTCATGAACTAGCGTCTTCTCTGCCACTTCTGAACCAGGAACGACTACGTAGCGAGCTTCTACTTTACGACCATTTGACAGAGTAAATAGGCGTTTTTGTACAGAAGGAGCTTTTAGAGGCGGAAGCCCGCTTTTTTGATCAACAAATGTACGCTTTGCGTTTCCGGTCAAGTACTTGTCTTTGCTCGTACCGCGTTCAACATCACTCATTATTCACTGTCCTCCCTAACTGAAAAGCTTTTAATCTCATTGATAAGTTGTTGATATACAGACTGAACAGACATTTCCGCAATATCATACTGCTTTGAAGAACAGAGCTCTTCTGATTTTTTAATATCGAGTACAGTGCGACCTTTTTCAGCTGCTGCAACGAAAGCTTCTGAATGTTTAATATTTGTTGTCATGAAACGGTCACGTACAGTTCTTACAAGTTTATTTAAAGTACGAATCTCATGCTGGCTTCTGTCATCTACATTCACAGCCAATACATTTAGCCATTTAATGTTTTCGCCTTTGGAGGGCAATTGTGCCAGACGGTCTGAAATAGTAATCATATAGTTTGTGGTAGAAGCAAAATCATATTCACGGGGTGTAATCGGAACAAGAATTGCGTCAGCCGCCTCATTTGTTGACCAAATGATTGGAGAATCTTGCGGTGGTGTATCAATAAAAATGAGATCGTACTTTTCTTTCAATACAGGGATAACTACATCGCGAAACCGAGTTAGTAGCTTGAGTCTTGCTTCCTTATCCAGACTCCAGTATTTGTCAGTAAATCTGTCATCAGTCGGGAAAGCTGTTATTACATCCATGTTAGGTAAATGTGTAGAAAAGGCCATCGCCCCAATTATTTGTTCTTCCGTGTAACCTTGATTTATATACTGAGTGAAATCATTATCTTCAATTTCACTAAGCAAAACGTCGGTAATAGTCAGATAAACACTATCATCGCTAGTGGTATGAATAAGGTTATTACCCAATGAACCTTGCGGGTCCAGGTCAATTACAAGGATTCTTGCATTTAGATTAAGATCCAAAGCAGCTGCGGTAGCGAGTGTTACTGTTGTTGTACTTTTACCGGTTCCACCTTTGTGGTTCTCAATCACGATGACTCGCGGTAAATACATTTCGCGATATTGAATTGTGCCCATTGCATCAATTATTTTTTGCACATCCCACCGGGTATACAGGTGACTCTTGTTCTGGAAAATGGGTTCCCCAATTACCTGTTTCTCATGTAGTTCGGAAAGAATTCTACTAAATGTATTTCTTGATTTACCAAAGAAATCAGAGAGAGTTTTTTTATTTAAACAGTGGTTATAGATAAGACGGTCTAATCCATCGACCTGTTCATCAGAAACATCTACCCGGCTTGACTCAAGGATAATTTCCTTAAGGCTTGCTTGTTCATTTTTCATTTTCAGGCCGATCGTACGAATATCATCTAGTATGCTCATGGTATCTCCTTAGGTTAGTTTTCACATTATTAATGAGGCTTGAGCGCATTACAAGTTAAAAGTGCATTGTAATGCACATTTAACGCATTTAGCGCTCAAAATAACTTTTCGCGCACAATTCAATTTGTTCGTCTTGTGTACAACCTAAATTCAAAATATTGATATAAAAGGAAAATAATCAATAACTGTAAAAATATTCCGATTTGGTAAATTCTACAGCTTTCATGCTAGGTCTTATACCTAACATTTAAAATTACGCATCTTTTTTTCATGTCCAATGATCACGATTTCTCCCCCTCCCTCCCCTACCCTCCCAAACCCTCATCGTCCATTCCTGATATTGACTGTGTACAAGACACAGGGTGGCGACCTACTGGGCATCAGAAAGCCGCAGAGTTTCCCCGGAGCAGGACTGCGAACAAGGGGGTTGTTTTGCTCTGCCGGGGTATCAGAAAGCCGCTGGGCCACCCGGAGCATGACTGCGAACAAGGGGGTTGTTTTACCCTGCCGGGGTATCAGAAAGCCGCTGGGCCACCCGGAGCATGACTGCGAACAAGGGGGTTGTTTTACCCTGCCGGGGTATCAGAAAGCCGCTGGTCCACCCGAAGCCGGGCTGCGAACAAGGGGGTTGTTTTGTCATGCCGGGGTATCAGGAATCCGCTGGGCCACTCGTAGCAGCACTGCGAACAAGGGGGTTGTTTTGTCTTGTCAGGGTATCAGAAAGCCGCTGGGCCACCCGAAGCCGGACTGCGAACAAGGGGGTTGTTTCACCCTGTCGGGTTGTCATGAAGCCGCTGGGCTACCCGGAGCAGAACTGCGAACAAGGGGGTTGTTTTGTCTTGTCTGGCTGTCATGAAGCCGCTCGGCCACCCGGAGCAGATCTGCGAACAAGGGGGTTGTTTTACTCTGTCGGGATATCAGAAATCCGCCTGGCCTCCCGGAGCCGGACTGCGAACAAGGGGGTTGTTTTGTCATGCCAGTCTGTCAGGAATACGCTGTGCCACCCGGAGCAGGACTGCGAACAAGGGGGTTGTTTTGCTCTGCCGGGGTATCAGAAAGCCGCTGGGCCACCCGGAGCATGACTGCGAACAGGGGGGTTGTTTTGTCCTGCCGGGGTATCAGAAAGCCGCTGGGCCACCCGAAGCAGCAATGCGAACAAGGGGGTTGTTTTGTCCTGCCGGGCAATCAGAAAGCTGCTGGTCCACCCGGAGCCGGACTGCGAACAAGGGGGTTGTTTTATCCTGCCGGGGTATCAGAAAGCCGCTGGGCCACGCGGAGCAGGACTGCGAACAAGGGGGTTGTTTTACCCTGTGGGGTTGTCATGAAGCCGCAGGGCCACCCGGAGCAGAACTGCGAACAAGGGGGTTGTTTTGTCCTGCCGGGGTATCAGAAAGCAGCTGGGCCACCCGAAGCAGCATTGCGAACAAGGGGGTTGTTTTGTCCTGCCGGGGTATCAGAAAGCCGCTGGGCCACCCGGAGCCGGACTGCGAACAAGGGGGTTGTTTTGTCACACCGGGCGATCACAAAGCTACAGGGCTACTTGAAGCAAAGAAGTTAACAAAGATGTCGGGTTGACCTACTGGGCATCAGAAAGCCGCAGGGCCACCCGGAGCAGAACTGCGAACAAGGGGGTTGTTTTGTCCTGCCGGGGTATCAGAAAGCAGCTGGGCCACCCGAAGCAGCATTGCGAACAAGGGGGTTGTTTTGTCCTGCCGGGGTATCAGAAAGCCGCTGGGCCAC
>NZ_JAKKOM010000078.1:0-4155 GCF_021739525.1 Klebsiella sp. 2019SCSN059
TCTCCGAATGAAAGCCTGTCCTCAGCATAGTACTGGGAAGGAGGGAGTGACCATCTCATTAAATAAAGCACGCTAAGCCGGTTGCAGAGGCCGTAGCGGCCTGAACTTCCCCGCGCCGATCTTGGCGCTGCTGCGCCATAGGTAATCACCGGTCAGGTTGATGTGCTCCCAGCCGAGTGGCGACAGGTACTGCAATAGCGAGTCATCGACGGCATGACCATTGCCGCGCAACGCATGCGCCGCACGCTCCAGGTAGACCGTGTTCCACAGCACGATGGCCGCCGTCACCAGGTTGAGGCCGCTGGCCCGGTAGCGCTGCTGCTCGAAACTGCGGTCACGGATTTCACCAAGGCGGTTGAAGAACACGGCACGGGCCAGCGCATTGCGCGCCTCGCCCTTGTTCAGCCCGGCATGCACGCGGCGGCGTAGCTCGACGCTTTGCAGCCAGTCGAGGATGAACAGCGTGCGCTCGATGCGGCCCAACTCGCGCAGCGCGACGGCCAAGCCGTTCTGGCGCGGGTAGCTGCCGAGTTTCCTGAGCATCAGCGAGGCCGTCACCGTGCCCTGCTTGATCGAGGTGGCCAGCCGCAGGATTTCGTCCCAATGGGCGCGGACGTGCTTGATGTTGAGCGTGCCGCCGATCATCGGCTTGAGCGCGTCATAGGCGGCATCGCCCTTCGGGATGTAGAGCTTGGTGTCGCCCAGGTCGCGGATGCGCGGCGCGAAGCGGAAGCCCAAGAGGTGCATCAGGGCGAAGACGTGATCGGTGAAGCCCGCCGTGTCGGTGTAGTGCTCCTCGATCCGCAGGTCGGATTCGTGGTACAGCAGGCCGTCGAGCACGTAGGTTGAGTCGCGCAGGCCGACATTGACCACCTTGGTGTGGAATGGCGCGTATTGGTCGGAGATGTGGGTGTAGAAAGTCCGTCCTGGGCTGCTGCCATATTTTGGGTTGATGTGCCCCGTGCTCTTTGCCTTGCTAGCGGTTCGGAAATTCTGTCCGTCCGATGATGATGTGGTGCCATCGCCCCAGTGCCCGGCAAAGGGATGCCGAAACTGAGCGTTGACCAGTTCAGCCAACGCTGTCGAGTACGTTTCGTCGCGGGTATGCCAGGCTTGCAGCCAAGCGAGCTTCGCGTAGGTCGTGCCGGGGCAGGACTCGGCCATCTTGGTCAGGCCCAGGTTGATCGCGTCGGCCAGGATCGTGGTCAACAACAGGTTCTTGTCCTTGGCCAGATCGCCCGATTTCAAGTGCGTGAAGTGCCGGGTGAAGCCCGTCCACTCATCGACTTCGAGCAGCAGTTCGGTGATCTTGACGTGCGGCAGGACCATGGCTGTCTGGTCTATCAGCGCCTGCGCGGTGTCGGGCACCGCCGCATCCAGCGGCGTGATCTTCAAGCCCGACTCGGTGATGATGGCATCCGGCAGGTCGTTGGCTGCCGCCATGCGGTTGACGGTGGCAAGTTGTGCTTCCAGCAGCGTCAGCCGCTCATGCAGATATTGTTCGCAGTCGGTGGCCACGGCCAGCGGCAATTCGCTGGACTGCTTGAGGCTGGTGAACTTCTCGGGCGGTACCAGGTAGTCCTCGAAGTCCTTGAACTGGCGTGAACCCTGCACCCAGATGTCGCCCGAGCGCAGGGAGTTCTTCAACTCGGACAGCGCGCACAGTTCGTAGTAGCGCCGGTCGATGCCGGCGTCGGTCATCACCAGTTTCTGCCAGCGCGGCTTGATGAAGCCGGTCGGTGCATCGGCTGGCAGCTTGCGGGCGTTGTCGGTGTTCATGCCGCGCAGCACCTCAATGGCATCAAGCACGTTTTTGGCGGCGGGCGCGGCCCGCAGCTTGAGCACGGCAAGGAATTCCGGTGCATAGCGGCGCAGGGTGGCGTAGCTCTCGCCGATGCGATGCAGGAAATCGAAGTCATCGGGTTGCGCGAGCTTCTGCGCCTCGGTGACGCTCTCGGCAAAGGAATCCCAGGACATGACGGCCTCGATGGCGGCAAACGCATCGCGGCCTGATTGCTTGGCGTCGATCAGCGCCTGACCGATGCGCCCGTACAGACGTACCTTGGCGTTGATGGCCTTGCCTGACGCCTGGAACTGCTGCTGATGCTTATTCTTGGCAGCGTTAAACAGCTTACCCAGGATGCGGTCGTGCAGGTCGATGATTTCGTCGGTGACGGTGGCCATGCCCTCGGTGGCCAGCGCCACGAGAGTGGCGTAGCGCCGTTGCGGCTCGAATTTGGCCAGGTCGGCGGGTGTCATCTGGCCGCCCTCGCGGGCAATCTTGAGCAGGCGGTTCTGGTGAACCAGCCGCTCGATGCCGGTAGGCAGATCGAGTGCCTGCCATGCCTTGAGGCGTTCGATGTGTTCCAGCATATGCCGCGAATTTGGCTTGGCCGGAGACTGGCGCAACCAAGCCAACCAGGTCGTCTTGCCGTTGTCCCGGCGCTTGAGCAGATCGTCGAGGCGGCGGCGATGCGCGTCCGCCAGTGGTTCGGCCAAGGCGTCGTAGATGCGCCGGTTAGCACGGGTGATCGCCTCGGCACTCGCCCGCTCGACGGCGTTGAGGGCGGGCAGAATGACCGACTGCCGCCGCAGGTGCCCGATCAAGGCGCTGGCCAGCACGATGCCTTTGTCGGTTTGCATCGCCAGCTCGGTCAGCATCTGGACGGCCTGCCGGTAATGGCTCATGGTGAAGGGCCGGAAACCGAACACGGTTTGCAGCTCGCTCAGGTGCTCGCGCCGGGTCTGCTCCCGCTGGCCGTACTCGTTCCAGCTTTCGACGCCGACCTTGAGCTGGTCGGCGACCAGCTTCAACAAGGGCGGGAACGGTAGTTCATCGACGCCCAGGATGACGCCGGGAAAGCGCAGGTAACAGAGCTGCACCGCGAAGCCCAGCCGATTGGCTGGCCCGCGCCGCTGTCGGATGATCGAGAGGTCGGTATCGTTGAATGTGTAATGTCGGATCAGGTCGTCCTTGGAGTCCGGCAACGCCAGCAGGCTTTCCCGCTCGGCGGCGGACAGGATGGAACGACGTGGCATATTTACTGATCCGTTCTCAAGTATTGATACAGGGTTTCGCGACTGATTCCGAATTCACGAGCAAGCTTGGTCTTTTGCTCGCCAGCCTCGACACGTTGGCGCAGTTCGGCAATACGCTCAGACGACAGGGATTTCTTCCTGCCACGGTAAGCCCCGCGTTGCTTGGCGAGCGCAATACCCTCGCGCTGACGCTCGCGGATCAGGGCGCGCTCGAACTCGGCGAACGCGCCCATCACCGAGAGCATCAGGTTCGCCATCGGAGAGTCTTCGCCAGTAAAACTGAGGTGTTCCTTGACGAATTCGATATGCACGCCGCGTTGTGTCAGCGTTTGCACGATCCGGCGCAAATCATCGAGATTGCGCGCCAGGCGATCCATGCTATGCACCACCACGGTGTCGCCGGTGCGGGCGAAGCTTATCAGCGCTTCCAGTTGCGGACGCTTGACATCCTTGCCGGATGCCTTGTCGCTAAAAGCGCGATCAACCTTGACGCCTTCCAGTTGCCGTTCCGGGTTCTGGTCGAAGGTGCTGACCCTGATATACCCAATGCGCTGTCCAGTCATGGAATTCCCTGCAAAATGTCAGGGAAGACTCTATGACCTTCAACGAGATATGTCAATAAATTCAAAATTCAATCCTATCCTGACGCAATTTACACATGGCATCTGACATCAGGTTAGGGTATGCCTCAACCTGACGGCGGCGAATCACAAGCGTCCGGTTTGACGCTGGTTTCGGTCGCAGTGCTGGCCCGCGCCTGGAAGCGCTGATAGCACTCCAGCCCGCAGAAATGCTCCACGTACTCGGCCCCTTCCGGCGTGAAGGCGGCATCGAGCGGGATTTCCTTGCAGCACACGCAGCAACTGGTGCTCGGTTCATTGGCGTTCATGGTGGTGTTCCTCCATTGGTTGACGAAGCCGACGAAGGCCGCCGCCGGCATCGGCCTGGCGAACAGGAAACCCTGCACCGTGTCGCAACCCGCCTGCCGCAACCACGCAAGGCAGTCGGGTGTTTCCACACCCTCGGCTACCACCTCCATTGTCGTTTTCAGAAGACGGCTGCACTGAACGTCAGAAGCCGACTGCACTATAGCAGCGGAGGGGTTGGATCCATCAG
>NZ_JAKKOM010000079.1:0-4091 GCF_021739525.1 Klebsiella sp. 2019SCSN059
GTCGAAAGACTGAGCTTTTTGTTTTTGCGTTTAAAAAGAACCCCGTCCCGAAAGGTGCGGGGTTTTTTGCTGTGTGGGGTATATTTCCCCGGTGGTGCTGTGCTTACCGGGGCTACGGACCTTGCGGGTTCTGTAGCCCGGACCGGTACACCACATCACCACCGTTAGCGCCCGCAATATTATTGCCTCTGTAATCAGGCAAGCCTTCCCCCGCCAGATACGGTAAACTAACGCCGATTTTGCATCAGGAAGCCACTATGAACCACTCCCTCAAACCCTGGAATACCTTTGGCATTGAGCGATCCGCCAATACGATAGTACGCGCCGAAACTGAACAACAGTTATTAAGCGCCTGGCAAACCGCTGTCGCGGCTGGCGAACCCACGCTAATCCTTGGGGAAGGCAGTAACGTCCTGTTTCTGAACGACTATGCCGGTACGGTGATCCTCAACCGAATTATGGGGATCGAGGTGAGCGAAACCCCGGATGCCTGGCGCTTGCACGTCGGCGCCGGCGAAAACTGGCATCAACTGGTGCAGTTCACGCTACAGCATGCGATGCCTGGTCTGGAAAATCTGGCATTAATCCCTGGTTGCGCAGGATCTTCGCCTATCCAGAATATTGGCGCCTACGGCGTCGAATTGCAGCGGGTTTGCGAATATGTTGACTGCATCGAGCTGGAAACGGGACGTAAACAACGCCTTTCCGCAGCGGAATGCCGTTTCGGCTATCGCGACAGCATCTTTAAACATGAATATCAGGACCGCTACGCCATCGTCGCGATTGGCTTGGCGTTAGAGAAAGCGTGGCGACCGGTGCTGAGCTACGGTGATTTAACACGTCTCGATCCGCAGACGGTCACCCCGCAGCAGGTATTCGATGCGGTCTGTCATATGCGAATGACTAAATTGCCGGATCCAAAGATTAACGGTAATGCTGGCAGCTTTTTTAAGAACCCGATCGTCAGCGCTCAGGTTGCAGAAGCGCTGCTGGCGCAGTTCCCTCATGCACCGCACTATCCGCAGGCAAACGGCAGCGTCAAGCTGGCCGCTGGCTGGCTAATCGATCAATGTCAGCTCAAAGGACAACGCATCGGCGGCGCGGCCGTGCATCGACAGCAGGCGCTGGTACTGATTAATGAAGATCAAGCGACCAGTGAGGATGTGATAAAGCTTGCCCATTACGTTCGCCAGCAGGTGGGTGCGAAATTCAATGTATGGCTTCAACCCGAGGTGCGCTTCATTGGAACGCATGGTGAAGTCAACGCAGAGGAGAGCATTGCGTGAAAGACCATACTATCCCTTTAACGCTAATTTCTATCCTTGCTGATGGTGAGTTTCACTCAGGTGAACAGCTTGGCGAGCAGTTAGGCATGAGCCGGGCGGCGATTAATAAGCATATCCAGACTTTACGCGACTGGGGCGTTGATGTGTTTACCGTACCGGGCAAGGGTTACAGCCTGCCAGAGCCTATTCATCTTTTGGATGAGAAAAAGATCTCCCAACAGATAGAGCATGGCCGAGTGACTGTCCTTCCGGTAATCGACTCCACTAACCAGTATTTGCTGGACAGACTGGATGAGCTGACGTCCGGCGATGCCTGCGTGGCTGAATATCAGCAGGCAGGGCGGGGTCGACGAGGCAGAAAATGGTTTTCCCCCTTTGGCGCGAATCTCTATCTCTCAATGTACTGGCGTCTGGAGCAGGGCCCGGCAGCGGCTATTGGCCTAAGCCTGGTGATCGGTATTGTGATCGCTGAAGTGCTGCAGCAACTCGGGGCCGAACAGGTTCGCGTGAAATGGCCGAACGATATTTATCTGCAGGATCGTAAGCTGTCAGGGATCCTCGTGGAACTGACGGGAAAAACGGGCGATGCCGCACAAATCGTCAGCGGCGCGGGTATCAACCTTGTGATGCGTCGCGTGGAGTCTGATGTCGTCAATCAGGGTTGGATCAGCCTTCAGGAAGCAGGGGTGGTCATCGATCGTAACCTCCTCGCCGCGCGCCTGATTAAAGAGCTGCGCCTGGGGCTGGAGCTGTTCGAGCAGGAAGGGTTGGCTCCTTATCTGCCGCGCTGGGAAAAACTGGATAACTTTATTCATCGTCCGGTAAAACTGATTATCGGTGATAAAGAAATTTATGGCATTTCCCGCGGTATTGACGCCCAGGGGGCGCTATTGCTGGAGCAGGATGGTGTGATAAAAGCCTGGGTCGGTGGTGAAATATCATTGCGCAGCGCAGAATAAAAAAGGGAGCTTCGGCTCCCTTTGCTTTATTTCCGTAAGCGTACCTGATTAACGGAATGATTGGCGCTCTTGGTCATAATCAGGCTGGCGCGCTCGCGGGTTGGAAGGATGTTTTCCTTGAGATTCATTAGGTTAATCTCATTCCATAGCGAGGTGGCAATATCCACCGCTTCTTCCTTCGATAGCTTGGCGTAATTATGGAAATAAGAATCCGGGTCGGTAAATGCTCCTTCCCGGAATTTAAGAAAGCGGTTGATATACCAGCTTTTCAATAATTCTTCCGGGGCATCGACATAAATAGAAAAGTCGACAAAATCCGATACGAATACATGATGCGGATCGTGTGGATAATCCATCCCACTTTGCAGAACATTCAGTCCTTCAAGAATGAGAATATCCGGTTGCGCGACAGTTTTATCGCCGTCGGGAATAACATCATAAATTAGATGGGAATAAACCGGTGCAGTTGCCTGTGGTACTCCTGATTTGAGATCGGAGACAAACTTCACCAGCCGATGCATATCATAAGACTGCGGAAAGCCTTTCTTCTTCATTAACCCACGTTCTTTCAAAACCGAGTTAGGGTGCAAAAATCCGTCAGTGGTAATGAGTTCAACATGGCGATGCTCAGGCCAACGGCTAAGCAAGGCCTGCAGTACACGGGCGGTGGTGCTTTTACCTACCGCAACGCTGCCAGCTATGCTGATTATATAGGGAATTCGCTGACCGTTGGTGCCAAGAAATTGTTCGAGAACCGCCTGACGACGCAGGTTAGAACTAATATAGAAGTTGAGCAAACGCGACAGCGGCAAATAGATCTCAGCAACCTCTTCCAGAGAGAGATCTTCGTTGATGCCTTTTAACCGCGTGATTTCTTCCTCGGTTAACGTCATCGGGACAGAATCACGAAGTGCAGCCCATTGGTGGCGGTTAAATTGTAGGTACGGTGTCATTAACGTCTGCTCTTTTTGGCTCATAAGCATGTTCTTACCATCACCGAATACGTTGAAACGGCGATGCTTCACACGAGTTAATCAGGACAATGGGCAGGAGGGTAACACCAGATTGCCGGGAATAATAAGAAAAAAACTCATTGAATGCTGCTTTCTCGCGCCAGCGTCACAAGAGAGGAATAAGTTTCTTATGCTTTGCAAAGCATGGCCTTTGCTAACAGGATTGTGCTAACGGCCTGCTGCCTTTCAGTCTGCGGTCAGCATACGTTCCGGGTAAACGTGGATGACCGAAACCGCGCCTGCTGTGCTGTTTGCTGGCGATTATTTGCACTCCGTTGTTTGAAATTACACCGTTTTTTCGCGTAAGAGCACAAAATGTGAGCAAGAGAACGTTTTATGCAAATTTTTAGTTGCATGAACTCGCTCCTCTCCCTAGAATGCGCGCTACTTGATGCCGACTTAGCTCAGTAGGTAGAGCAACTGACTTGTAATCAGTAGGTCACCAGTTCGATTCCGGTAGTCGGCACCATAACAATTTGGGTGGGGTTCCCGAGCGGCCAAAGGGAGCAGACTGTAAATCTGCCGTCATCGACTTCGAAGGTTCGAATCCTTCCCCCACCACCACTTTCTGGCGACGCTTTGCGTAGCCGGAGTTGGTTGGGTAAACTAATCAGCTCAATACTACAGAGAGCAGTCTCTTTAGTATTACAGAAAGAACTGGGTAGCCGAGTTTCAGGATGCGGGCATCGTATAATGGCTATTACCTCAGCCTTCCAAGCTGATGATGCGGGTTCGATTCCCGCTGCCCGCTCCAGACGTGCTGATATGGCTCAGTTGGTAGAGCGCACCCTTGGTAAGGGTGAGGTCCCCAGTTCGACTCTGGGTATCAGCAC